>NZ_RWJI01000008.1 GCF_003933235.1 Sphingorhabdus wooponensis | reverse complement strand
GACTTGGAAGGTCCCAAGGCGGGCGAAGTGTTGGTGGAGATTATGGCGACGGGGATTTGCCATACCGATGCGTATACGCTGGATGGTTTTGACAGCGAGGGTATTTTTCCATCAGTGCTTGGCCATGAAGGCGCAGGCATTGTGCGTGAGGTTGGCGTAGGCGTGACCAGCGTCAAGCCGGGCGATCATGTCATTCCATTATACACGCCGGAGTGCCGCCAGTGTAAGTCCTGCCTGTCGGGCAAGACCAACCTGTGCACCGCGATCCGCGCGACGCAAGGGAAAGGGCTGATGCCTGATGGCACAACCCGCTTTTCCTATAAGGGCCAGCCGATTTTCCATTATATGGGCTGCTCGACCTTTTCGAACTTCACCGTATTGCCCGAGATTGCGGTTGCCAAAATCCGCGAAGACGCGCCGTTCCAATCGAGCTGCTATATTGGCTGCGGCGTAACCACAGGCGTTGGCGCGGTGGTGAACACAGCCAAGGTGCAGGTCGGCGATAATGTTGTGGTGTTCGGCCTTGGCGGCATTGGCCTGAACGTTATTCAGGGCGCGCGTCTGGCAGGCGCAGGCATGATTATCGGCGTGGATATCAATCCAGACCGCGAAGAATGGGGCCGTAAGTTCGGCATGACGGCGTTCCTGAATTCGAAGGGCATGAGCCGTGAGGATGTTGTTGCTGCAATCGTGGCTATGACCGACGGTGGCGCAGATTATACCTTTGACGCCACGGGCAATACCGAAGTGATGCGCACCGCTTTAGAAGCCTGCCATCGCGGTTGGGGCACAAGCATCATCATCGGTGTGGCCGAAGCGGGCAAGGAAATCGCGACGCGTCCGTTCCAGCTGGTAACGGGCCGTAACTGGCGCGGCACGGCCTTTGGCGGCGCCAAGGGCCGGACCGATGTCCCCAAGATTGTCGACATGTATATGACCGGCAAGATTGAGATTGATCCTATGATCACCCATGTCATGGGCCTCGAAGAGATCAACAAAGCGTTCGAATTAATGCATGCGGGCAAAAGCATCCGCAGCGTGGTGGTATT
>NZ_RWJI01000007.1 GCF_003933235.1 Sphingorhabdus wooponensis | reverse complement strand
GCGCAGCGATGTCCGCCACGGCGGTGGCTGCTTGGACCGCAACGAGCGCAAGCTACAACAAGGCTGCGGCGGCCTCTGCTGCCACCATCACAGCGTCGGGCTATAATATCGACGTTTCGGCGGTCACCGGCACGACAGGCTGGACGGTTACGAACAGTGGGAATGCAAGTGCGGTAACGCTGACGGGTTCGGGATTTGCCGATACACTCACCGGTGGCCAAAATGCAGATACCATCACTGGCGGTTCTGGTGCCGACACGTTAGCGGGTGGTTGGGGTAATGATACGCTGCGCTTTGTGAGCAGTGCTGAACTGGCTGGTGATACATCAGTAGACGGCGGCTCTGACATTGACACCATCTACATCACGGCAGCGGACAGTGACGTTGTGGACGCCGAATTTGCGAATGTTACTGACGTCGAGCAGTTGCAACTGACCGGCGCCTCCTCGGTGACGCTTGGTACGAGGGCGACGATGGTCACCCTGAATACGATCATTACCGGCAATGACACGACGTCTGTAACCCGGACAGATAATACTGCTACGACAATTGATGCGAACAGCCTTGCTAATGATAAGGTTCTTACGATTGACGATGACGGCACGACCACCAATTTCACCGTCAACAATCTAACCGGCGATCTCGTCGCGACGGATGTATTGGGAACCATCGCCGTTGACCTCAATGACAATACTACAGATAACGATATCTCAATTTCTATTGGCCAGGGTAATGCAACCATCTCGGGCGGTCACGCATCGGACACACTCACTGTTGTCCAAGCCATGTCTTCTAGCTGGGACCCTGTGTCGAGCACAGTTGACCTAAGCGGTTCCGCTTCTAACGTAGACATCACGGTCGTTAGCGGCATTCAAACCATTAAGGCAGGTACCGGCGTGTATTCTATTCGCACGGGAGCCGGGGACGAAACCGGTTTGGACCATGTTGAGTTCACCGTTGCCAGTTCGGCCAAGGCCAACATTACCCTGACGGGCTCTGACGCCGATGTGATGGCGCGCATAAGCACGTTTCTAGACTATAATGACGACGTGATTGACTTCATCGGTACGGATACTGTCGGTGCCAACATTTCTAGCGGGGGACTGACAACCAACGCTTCCGGCTTCATTACCTCGTTTGGAGCGGGGGCATCAAGCACACTCGCGGAAAAGATCGCGACAGTCCGCGCTGCTCTAGATGGTCTAGGCAATAACAACGTCATAGCCTTCACGCACACCTCTGGTGGCCAGACCGATACCTATGCTTATGGTACAGGTACCAGCGCATCAAATGATGATCAGATTGTGCGCATTGCAAACGACAGTCTTAACTCTGTGACAGCGGGCTCCGGCTTCGTACTGACCGTTGCGCCTCCGTCCAGCGCAATGACGTCGCACACATCTTTACTTCCTAATAATAGGACCTGGTACGATGCTAATGCACTAAGTGTCACGCCCTCTGGGTTTATACCTGGAAACGACGGTAGCCCAACAGGAGGCGACGGCGTGAATGGAACAACGAACCAGTTGATCCGAAACGGGTCTGGCAATTTCGGCACACAGATGGGTAGTGGCGACGATTATTCGGTGGCAGTTTCGGTACCGGCTGGCTTGTGGTCCAGCGGCCTCGACATGTTCGGGACGAACTACACGACTGTTTACATGGGTAGCAACGGGTACGTGACCTTCGGATCTGGGTATTCGGGATATGTTCCGTCAGGCATTGACGGCTTTACGCGCTCGCCCATGATTGCGGCCCAGTTTGACGACCTCTACACTGGCGCGGGGACCCGTAATATCGCTGATGGCGCAGGCTCGGGTACTTCGCTGAACAGTCATAACATGTATTATTATTCCACTCCGGATATGCTTGTGTTCACGTGGGACAACGTCAGTTTGTATGCAAATGGCGTTTCCGATAGCCAAACCAATGCAGGAGGGAAGGGCTCCGCCTTCCAGATTATATTTCATAAACTTGATAATGAAATCCCTGCTTCCACAAGCTTTGGCATTGAAATCCGTTACGAAGAAGTATCGCAACAATATGCAGGTGCCACAGCGGGTTGGACCGCGGGTGATCGGGTTAACTTCAGCTTGATCAATCCTACCAAAACGAACCTTTTCAGTATTGCTGGATCGGGATCGAACGTTGACGTCGCCGGGGTTTGGGCATGGCAAGTTGAGGGAGGGTACATGGTTTCCGACTCTTACCTTCCTGACGTTGGCCTTACATCCGCTAAGGATACCGCGGCTATTACAGTGCGGGGGATCACAGCCGACCCGGGTAATTATTTGCTTGGTGGCGAAGCTGCGAGCCAATTCACGATCAGCAGTACGGGGACCAACGCGGCCAAGCTCACCACAATTTCCAATGCAACCTTTAATTTGTGGAAGGATGCCTATGTGGATATGGAAGCTACCGTTACGGTCACACCGCGGACTTCAGGCAATGTGGCCGGTGCGACGGATACAATCGATGTTCTATTGACCCGTAATCTCGATGGCGATGCGATGCCTGGGGATGCCGATAAAGCGGTGCGTACAGCAGGCTCTAGCACTATAACGGTCGCAGGGGGCGGCGTATTGACCGATGCTGCCGACAGTGATCTGGGCGCAACGATTGTGGTGGGTTCTGATACCTTCCCCACCATTACCACGATTACGGCCACCGGCAGCGGTTCGACCATCAATGTAAGCCACCAGTCGGAAGGCCTCACGCTGAACGGTAACAGCGGCATTGATACGATCACGGGTGGTTCGGGGAACGATACCATCACTGGCGGAGCCAGCGCGGACAGCCTTGTTGGTAATGCGGGTGATGACGTTTTCATTATTGCATTGGCTGGCCAACATGCCGGTGGA
>NZ_RWJI01000006.1 GCF_003933235.1 Sphingorhabdus wooponensis | reverse complement strand
GGATGGAGCCAACTGGGTTGCCATTAGTGGTGCTACAGATGCAACTTTGGCAATACCTTCAGACCAGTCGCTTGTGGGTGCGACGGTTCGTGCGCAAATTACCTCAACCGATGCGCTTGGCGGTGACACGGTATTCACCAGCGCCACACGCGTGGTTGCCAACGTAGATGATGCGGCGATCGGGTCGCTTGATTTGGTGGCCAATGCTGTTGAAGGTGGCTCGTTCGAAGCCTCGTTCAGTGCGTTGACTGACGCGGACGGCGCAACGACCGTTGCCTATCAGTGGCAAAAGAATGTCGGTGGTAATTGGGTTAACATTTCCAGTGAGACCAATGCACGTTATGATGTCCCGTCTGACCAGTCGATGGTCGGTGTCGCAGTGCGCGTCGTTGCGACCACCACCGATGCACTCGGTGGCTCGTCAGTGTTTATCAGTCCAGCCCAAAGTGCGATCGCTAACGTCGAGGATGAAGCGACTGGCTCGCTTGGGGTTACCGGCGTGGCTGAAGAAGGCAGCTCGCTGATTGCAGCATTAGCAAGCGTTGTGGACGCCGATGGCGTGACCACTACGGCTTACCAGTGGCAGGAGCTTGCAGGCCTTAATTGGGTTGACATCGTCGGCGCCACTGCTGCGCAGCTTTCCATCCCCAGCGACCAATCTTACGTCGATAAGGTGGTTCGTGTTGTTGCCACTACGACAGACCCGTTTGGCGGCACGTCGGTTTTCGTCGGCGGTCAGCAAACAATTGACAACGTTGAAGATGAAGCGACAGCGTCGTTGACGATCACTGGAGAAGCCCAGCCCGGCGGAACCCTATCTGTTACTGTAATCAATCTCGCTGATTCTGATGGCGCACCTGTAGCAAGCTACCAGTGGCAGCAGCTTGTCGGCCCCAATTGGGTCAACATTGCTACCCAGACTGCGGCGACCCTCAACGTAACCAATGCCCTGGTCAACAGTGATGTCCGTGCGGTTGTTACGTCGACAGACGCGCGCGGCGGAACAACAGAATTTGTCAGTGAAACCCAGCGGATCGTCGATGAAGTTTTGACGATTGCCGAAGCACTGGCCCTCACCACTTACGTGAACATTCTCTCGATTGGCATCACAGGAACAGTGACGGTTGCCGAAGTTACAGATCTGGCAGCCCGAGTGGTTGCAGAGCGCGGCGGCACAGTTTCTGACCTGATCCAGTCAGGCTTCCTGAACTATGATCTGCTGGATAACTACACGGCTGCCTTTGATGCTTCAAACGCAGCTATTGTCCAGCAAGCCGACGAAGTTACCGTTTTTGGCAACAACGTCTCAGACAATATTGACCTTCAGGCCATTACCCGGTCGATGACCATTGAAGGGCGCGGTGATGATGACTTCATCAATGGCGGCCAGGCCGATGATTTCATTGACGCCGGTTCCGGCAACGATACGCTCGCGGGTAACTTTGGTGACGACACGCTGGTCGGTGGTACCGGTAACGATACTTTCATCATCGATGAGGGTAACGACCTGATCCGTGATCTCGGTGAGGGCAATGATGACATCGAAATCCGCAATGGCGCGTCGCTTGACGCGCACCTCGTCAACAATTGGGCTCCGATTAACTCAACCAACAATGGCGATTTGACGATCAGCCTCCAAGGCTGGAATGCTGATTTGTCGCTGCTTGGTGGCACAGGCGACTTAGTCGTCTACACGGAATCTGATCCCGAACATGCCGCCGATTTCACCAGTGATACTGTTGCCGGGCAGACTATTGTCCTTCCAGCTACAGCCAGTTCGATCGTAATTCACACAAGTGCGGCCACAGGTCTGATCACTGTGGATGCCTCACTGGTAACTGATGAAGACTTCGAGATCGTTATTGATGGTGATGGCACGGTACAGGTCTTCGGTCTGGTTGCAGACCTTGACGCCACAGATCTCACAGGCACGCTCGGTGTTCTCACCGGCGATGCTGCTGGCGATGCGATTTCTATCGCGACGGGTTCGGCGGATACGACGGTTGTGACAGGCGATCTCAGCGACACGGTTACTGTCGACGCGCTTGAACTGCTGGATGACAATCTCCTGGCCGTTTCTGGCCCTGCAGCGGTGGTGATTAATAACGTTATTGCGGATATTGACGCCATAGGTCTCACAGGCACGCTTGATGTGACGACGGTCGATGCGCCGACGATCACGATCGACACCGGAACGGGTGATACGACGGTCGACAATAGCGCGATGTCGGATGGCAATGTGCTGACGCTCACTGGCGCTGCCGACACGACGGTTGGTGACACGGTTGCGGATATTGACGCGACAGGTCTCGCAGGCACGCTCGGCGTTACCACCGGCGACGCGCCGACGATTACGATCGACACCGGAACGGGTGATACGACGGTTGAAAATAGCGCGATGTCAGATGGCAATGTGCTGACGCTGACTGGCGCTGCGGACACAACGGTTAGTACCACGGTTGCGAACATTGTCGCCACAGGTCTCACGGGCACGCTTGATGTGACGACGGGTAATGCGCCGACGATCACGATCGACACCGGAACGGGCGTGACGACGGTTGAAAATAGCGCGATGTCGGATGGCACTGAACTGACGCTGACTGGTGCTGCG
The DNA here is from genome assembly GCF_003933235.1 of Sphingorhabdus wooponensis. GTDB lineage: Bacteria > Pseudomonadota > Alphaproteobacteria > Sphingomonadales > Sphingomonadaceae > Sphingorhabdus_B > Sphingorhabdus_B wooponensis. The sequence goes on along the minus strand of NZ_RWJI01000006.1, from coordinate 2,200 downwards.
GACACGACGGTTACTACCACGGTTGCAGATATTGACGCCACAGGTCTCGCAGGCACGCTCGATGTGACGACGGGTAATGCGCCGACGATCACGATCGACACCGGAACGGGCGTGACGACGGTTGAAAATAGCGCGATGTCGGATGGCACTGAACTGACGCTGACTGGCGCTGCGGACACGACGGTTACTACAACGGTTGCAGATATTGACGCCACAGGTCTCACAGGCACGCTGGGTGTGACGACGGGCAATGCGCCGACGATCACGATCGAAACGGGTGCGGGTGATACGACGGTCGACAATGACGCGATGTTGGATAACGCTGTTCTGACGCTGACCGGCGCTGCGAACACAACGGTTGGTGACACGGTTGCAGATATTGACGCCACAGCTCTCACAGGCACACTTGGTGTTACCACCGGCGATGCTGCTGATGGTGCGATTTCCATCGAGACGGGTTCGGCGGATACGACGGTTGTGACAGGCCATGCCAGCGACACGGTCACGGTTGACGCGCTTGCGCTGCTGGATGACAATGTCCTAACGGTTTCTGGTCCTGCTGCGGTGGTGGTCAATAACGATGTTGCGGATATCAACGCCGAAGATCTGCTTGGCACACTCAACGTGACCACGGCTGATGCGGCGACGATTACGATCAATACCAGCATCCTGGTGGGAGCGGGTGCAACCACGATCAACAATAGCGCGATGTCGGATGACGCGTCGCTGACGCTGACGGGTGATTCGAACACGATTGTTGGCGATTTATTGACCGGTGGAACGAGCGCTAACATAATTGCCGATGGTCATACCGGCATCCTCGAAATTATTGCTGCGGATGTTGCGACACTCTCGGTCCAGACAAATGCAGTTACGACTTCGATCGAAGCATCTTCAATGACCGACACTGCGATCTTGACGGTATCGCTGGGCTCGGATGTCACTATCAACAACAATATTGCAGATGTTGATGCGAGCAATCTGACGGGCACTCTGACCGTCAATGTCTTAGACGCCGGTGATGATGCGGTTTTCATCACAACGGGTTCGAACGACACGACAATAAACTCGACGGCAGGCGACGATCAAATTACGGTTAATGCCGCGGCTCAGGCTGATGACACGCTGCTGACGGTTTCCGGTCCTGCAGCGGTAGTGGTAAGCACCGTTATTGCGAATATTGACGCCACAGCTCTCGCAGGCACGCTTGATGTGACGACGGCAGATGCTGTTGGCATCACTATCGATACAGGCACGGGTCTTACCACGATCACCAATGATGCGATGTCGGATAACGCTGTTCTGACGCTGACTGGCGCTGCGAACACAACGGTTAGTGACACGGTTGCGGATATTGACGCGACAGGTCTCACGGGCACGCTCGGTGTGACGACGGCAGATGCGCCTGCGATCACGATCGACACCGGAACGGGTGACACGACGGTCGACAATGATGCGATGTCGGATAACACTGTTCTGACTTTGACTGGCGCTGCGGACACGACGGTTAGTGACACGGTTGCGGATATTGACGCCACAGGTCTCACAGGCACGCTCGGTGTGACGACGGCAGATGCGCCTGCAATCACTATTGACACCGGAACGGGCGTGACCAACGTTGAAAATAGCGCGATGTCGGATAACGCTGTTCTGACGTTGACAGGTGCTGCAGACACGGCGGTTAGTACTACGGTTGCGGATATTGACGCGACAGGCCTCACAGGTACGCTCGGCGTTACCACAGGCGATGCTGACATCACGATCGACACAGGTGCAGGTCTTACCGCGATCACCAATAACGCGATGTCAGATGGCAATGTTCTGACGCTGACTGGCCTTGCGAACACAACGGTTAGTACCACGGTTGCGGATATTGACGCCACAGGTCTCACNATCACGATCGACACAGGTGCGGGCGCGACGACGGTTGAGAATAGCGCGATGTCGGATGACACTGTTCTGACGCTGACTGGCGCTGCGAACACAACGGTTAGTGACACGGTTGCGGATATTGACGCCACAGGTCTCACAGGCACGCTCGGCGTTACCACTGGGGATGCGCCGACGATCACGATCAACACAGGTGCGGGCGCGACGACGGTTGAGAATAGCGCGATGTCGGATGACACTGTTCTGACACTGACTGGCCTTGCGAACACAACGGTTAGTGACACGGTTGCGGATATTGACGCCACAGGTC
>NZ_RWJI01000005.1 GCF_003933235.1 Sphingorhabdus wooponensis | reverse complement strand
GTTGACTGCAGCATCAAACGATCCTTCAACCGTCAAATCCGCATCGCCATCGAACACCGCCTCGCCCGCACCGCCAAGGTTGCCCGCATCGGTCAGGTCAATCGTGGCCGTGTCATCGGCATCGGCCAGCGTTACAGAGGCCCCGCCGAGCAACGTTGTGTTGTATGCCGAGTAGTCGATCGCGATGTTGAAGCTGTCAGTGATAACGATGGCGTCGGTGACATCAAATTTCACCAAGGCGCCGCTCAAGCTGTCCGCATCAGCAAGCGACACGTTTACAGCATCGCGAGCGTCATTGATGGTCAAGCTTCCCGTAGTCAGGGCGTCGTAATCCGCCACATCTTGGGCAATGTCGCTGATTTCGGCGTCGCTCGAGGTCAGAAGGACGATATTCGTGCCTGCTACGAACCCAACGCTTCCGTCAATCAGCAGTGCCGCAGTGGCCTGGCTGATCGATACTGGCGTGCCAGTGCCGTCCAGTTCAACCGTGCCCGTGGTCAGACCAGTATAGTCCGCCAGGTTGCCCGCAATGGTCGCCAGTTCGGTGTTGTCAGCGGCGATCGTCAGAATGTCGCCGTCGAAGACGATATTCGCGTTGATTAGCGCTAAGGCCTCTGCCGCATTCAGCGTCACATCACCGTCACCATCGATCGTCACGGAGTTGGCGCCCAAAGCTCCTGCAGTATAGTCCGCAAGTGCGGCCGATACTTGCGCCATCTCAGCATCAGTTACAGCAATGGTTATATTGGTATCGCCATTGAAGACTGGCTCACCAATCCCACCAACAGCCGTAGCATCCGTAAAGTCAAGCGTGACGGTATCGTCGTCATCAACCAGAGTAACGCTGTTGAGCACCGAAGTATCACCCGTGAGTGCATCGGTCGTCAGGGTGGTGAAGTCGACAGTATTGTCGAAAGCACCGGTAACGACAAGGTCTACTCCAGCTGCGTTCAGGAAGCTGAACGACCCCTCAAGACCATTGACAGTGACCGTTCCCGTATAGCCATCCGCATCAATTATAACGCTATCGCCCGCTTGCACAGTGATCACAAAGTCAGCTGTACCCGACAATGTCAAGGTGCGGCCAGCGTCAGCCGTATCCAGTACATAGGTGAAGACAGCGCCGTTACCCTGGAGGTTTACATTGCCCTCGCCCACAATGTGGATCGTTGGCGTTGTACCAACGATGCCGTCACTGAACGCGTTGATCTGAGCTACCGTAAACGTTGCAGTTACAGCGTTCGCATTCAGATTTTCGATGCTGTCCAATCCAACGCCTGTCAGATCATAGCTGGTGCCGTTAGTAAGAACCAGCGTATCGCTACCATCTTCACCAAACATTTCTTCGGCGGTGTCGATGTCGCTGCCCTGAAGCAGAACGAAGGTATCGTCGCCCGTGTCGCCATAAAGCTGATCCGCACCGGCGCCGCCCTCGAGCGTATCATCGCCGTCTTTGCCGTAGATGACGTCGTCGTCCGAACCACCAATCAGCGTATCATTACCCGTCGAACCAAAGAGCGCGAGACCAATAGTTGAGTTGGAACCGTCCACCAAGAACGCATCGCCATTTCCACGGACAGTGGCGAAGCCAAGATCAATGTCGAAGTTGGTCGTCTGAATAGTAATCGTAGAATTGGCCGTATCAAGTTCCGTCGTCGCCATGGCGATCCAGTCACTGGACGCAGTTGCAATGATATTGCCGCCATCAATCGCCACCAGATGGTCTGCTGCGTTGCCGACTGCGGAGAGATCTGTCACGTTGAGCGTCGCACCATTGCCGGCTTCGAAGGTGTCTACACCAGTGCCGCCGGTAACAGTGTCGTTACCAAATTGAACCAAGACGAAGTCGTTACCCCCACCGAGGTTGATCGTATCGTTGCCCCGGCTGTCAAAAACATCATCATTACCGTTACCGGCATTGACTGTAAGCCCAGTTATCGTGCCCGTGTTGTCGAAAAATACGGGGTTCAAATTGATCGTATCGTTCCCAGCAGTACCCGTCACTAAGGCTGCTGCCCCAAGGCCGGTGCCCACGATAGTGACAAATTCATCCGGATTAATTGCCGCATTTTCAAGCGTGTTAGCCCCAAAGGTTGCAGTTTGACCCGCCGCAATGGCAAATACCTCGATATTCACAACCCCATCGGCTGCCAACACAGAGAGGTCGCTGCTGACGTCTACGCGGATGGTGTCACGACCGTCCCCGCCCTGCATGGTATCACCAAGCAAGCTGGTGCCGTCGAGAACAAACGTGTCGTCGCCGCTGTCACCTTCCAGCTCATCTGCCCCGGACCCGCCAGTGATAATGTCATCACCGCCGCCGGCCCAAACTACATCGTTACCGGCACCCGCATTAATAACGTCGTCAGCGGCGTCATTTATATTGATATATATGTCATCGTTGCCGCTGCCACCTTGGATCGTCAGCGCTGTTGCGTTAAAATCGACGGTAAGGTTCATACCCCCATTGTTACCGATGATGTTTCTAATTCCAGCGGAGTTCGCATTTGCCTCAAGCGTGACTGTGCTTCCAACCGTTTCAATCTGCAGCGTCTCTACCGAACCAACATTCGCAAAGTCGCCATCCTCAATCGTCGCAGATTGGCCTAGCTCACGCACGATCAGCGTATCGTTACCAATGCCACCGGCCACAGTGTTCGCGCCGCTGAAGCCATCATTATAGACAACGGTATCGTTGCCGTCACCAAGGTCGACACTCACTTCAGTCGCATCGGTCAGGGTAACAAAATCATTACCGGCACCAGTGTTGAGTTGACGAATGCCACCTTCGATAGCTTCCGCGCCCAGCGTTACCGTGTTGGCGCTACCGCCTAAGTTATCCGCCATTGTGAGCGTATCGACAGTAGCAACGCCGGTGAGCTGCGCATCAACAAGCGTGGTGTTGATACCCGTCACGACTATTTCGTCGTCGCCGTCATCGCCCTGGATGACGTCGCTTGATGTCAAGTTGCTGCCAGCAATTACCAACTGATCGTCACCGGAACCAAGGTAGACCTCTACATCGCCGCCACCGATCTGAACGGTGTCATCGCCTGAACCCATTCCCACCAATATGTTTGAGGTGAAGCTCGAAACATCGAGTGTTTCGTCCCCGTCGTTGGCAGAAATAGTTCTGATGCCGGCCTGCTCTGCTTCGGCGCCCAAAACATAGGAAGCAACATCACCGATCTGGGTCGAAAGATTTAGCACTTCAACGTTTGACACGTTGGTGAACTGTACATCCGCAACAGTTCCATTACCCACACCAAGGGCAAGGGTGTCGTCACCTAGGCCGCCAACAATTGTGTCAAATGCCGTCAGATTGACCGAATTGACGAAATTGAAGCCATCGTCTCCTGCACCGCCCGTGATCGTGTCATTACCGCCCGTCAGCGTGAACGTCAGGTTCGTGGTCGTGTAGGCAGAGGCATTAATCGTGTCATTGCCCGTACCAACAGTGGTGATCCAATTGACATTACCTTCTTCCGCCTGTGAGCCCAAGGTGAAGTTGTTCGTTCCGTCGGCAAGCAGTACTTCAAAGACGTTATTGACGCCTGTAAACTGGCTGTCGACAACCGTGCCCGCGTTCGTGAACTCCAAGTAGTTCCAGCCACCAGTTGCGACACCGTCGAGCTCGCCATAAATGACATCCGCCGATGTCAGGCTTGATGTTGTAACCTTGAAGACATCTTCGCCACCATTGCCGACAACATAGTCAGCGTGGTTCGTGCTCAGCCAGATAATGTTATCTCCATCGTTTCCGCGAATATTAAGGCCATTGGCCGCCAGACGCGCATCGATATTGAGTTCAATTACTCCAGAGGTATCTGCACCCGCAACATCGCCATTAGCCGTCACCGCCATGTCGATACCCGTGCCGATGACAACATTTTCAACACCGGCGTCCGCCGCATAGATCGTAAGCGTATCATTCGCAGTAGTGCTGGTGAAACGCATTTCGTCGGCCGTGCCGCCGTCATCACTCACTTCGCCGCGGGTATGTTCTGCACCTCTGGTGAAGACATAGACGTCATTGCCGTCGCCGCCACGCAACTGATCGTTGCCCATGCCGCCGATGAGAATGTCATCCTCGATATTGCCTTGCAGAATGTCAATGCCGGATCCGCCAATTAAGCGGCTAGCATCCACGCTGCCGCGCAGCGCCAGACCGACTGTCGAGGCGCTGCCGTCAATCGTATAACCGAACGTGTCGCCATCGGTCGCCGCCAGCAAAAGGTTAACGTTAAGATTGGTCGTCAAGATTGTAGCGGTGCCATAGTTCCAAGTGGAACTGTCTGCAGTGTACTGGGTCGTGGCTGTCGCCTCAACTGCACCGCCTGTTTTAACCTGAATACGGTCGGCAATGGATCCCGTCATGCTCAGATCGAGGATCTCGTCCAGTTCCCCTGCGGCACCGTTATTTCCGATCCGGAAGCTGTCCTGACCAGCAGCGCCCGTGTAGCTGTTGCTGCCCGCGCCGCCGTAGAACAGGTCATTGCCTGAACCACCAACAATAACGTCATCGCCGCCGTTTGCCTGAACGGTAACCCCGGCATTGTAACCGGTTAGCGTAATGGTGTCAGTGCTATCGCCAGTTTCAATCCAGCGAATACCGGCCAACTGCGCGACGCCCCCGATTGTGACCGTATTTATATCGCCATCGTCACCGTTGACCCGCAGCGTTTCCACGCCGGTTGTCTGGCCAAAGTCGGCATCGATCACCGTCGCGTTGGCGCCGATGCGGATGGTGTCGCCATAGCCAGGGCTGAACTCTGCTGCCGAATTTGTGTCATCGTTATTGCCGCCCACGACAATATCGTTGCCATTGAAATCACCGGCATCGAAGTAAATTTCGTCATCGTTGTCGCCGCCATCGATGTTGTCATCACCCGAGCCCGAGCGGATCAAATCTGCGCCGTCGAATCCAGAGATGCTGTCGTCACCGGAACCTGTCAAAACTTCGTCGTCACCTTGGCCGGCATTGATGTCGTTATTACCATCCCCAACGGAGATATAATCATCCCCCGAACCGGAGATAACAGAGTCGTCGCCCGCTCCAGCATAAACCTCATTGTCACCGTTGCCAGCGCTAATGAAGTTATCGCCTTCGCCAGCACGGACAACATCATTTCCGCCGTTGGTCTCGATATTGTCATTGCCGGACCCTGTCTCAACATCGACGTTGTTGTCGCTTGCGAAATGCATAAAGACTTGCATGTCACCGGTCACGGTGCCGGCGCTGACAGTGGCGTCACCAACGAAGCCCAACTGTGTGACATTGACATCCGATGCGCCGTTCACGGTGAGCTCGCCATCGGCAATCATGGCCTGGGCATCAATGTTGACTGTGTCGCCATCTTCAGGCGCGTTGACCGTGGCATTACCCGCGCCCAATGTCACGGCGATGGTATCGGCATTGCCGTCGGCAGCAAGGTTGACCGTGAGGTCGCCCGTAAAGTTAGACGCAACGATATCGGCATCGGCACTTGTGCCGACATTTGACAGAGAATTCACCGTTACCGATGCAGCCGCGCCATCGATGGTGATGGTGTTGGCATCAGCCACAAGGCTATCAACCACCGCCGTGTCGCCGGCAGCTCCATTCATGTGCAGCGTCAGGTTGCCTGTACCGCTATCCAGCGACAGCGTCTCTATGCCATCTCCAGCGCCCTTGGTAACAACGGTGTCGCCTGAAGTTTGGCTCGCGTCGATGGTTACCGAGTTTGCAACACCAATCTCGTTGGTCGCGTCGCCTTCAATCGTAAGCGTGGAACCATCGACCATCAGTGCAGCGGCAATGCGCAGCGTGTCTGACACGTCGCTGTCGTTGATTGTGGTGCCGGCCAGGCCAGTGGTGACGTTAATCTCATCATTATCTGCGTTGTCGAGATCAATCGTCAGCGTGCCAATGAGTAGGTCGGCCGCATTCAGGTCGGCCGTAAGGCCGTTAACTGTCACATCCGAGGCACCATTAATGTCGACGAGGTTAGTTTCGGCAACATTAGTGGCGTCAAGCACAACGCTTTCATCGTCCGTCAGGGTGTTCAGCGTGATCGCGCCGGACCCAGCGGTCACATTGATGGGGTCGTTTACATCTGCAGATGCACCGGTCGTAATCGTGAGCGTGCCGGTCGTCGTACCCGCATTTACATCCGCCCCGTTGACCGTCGCATCGACGTCGGCCGCGCCGGTGATCGTCAGCACTTCGGTGTCGACAATGTTGGTAGCATTGATCGTAACGCTATCGCCAAATTCTACCGCAGCGATGTCAGTCGCGTTGGTACCCGCGGTAATTGCGATCTGGTTGATATCGCCATCGGCTGCAGTTGAGACGTTAAGCGTGCCGTCAAGGCCTGCAGCGTTCACATCGGCAACAACTCCAGTTGCTATAACAACGGCATCGCCATCAATCGTCAGGAGATTGTTATCTGCCAACACAGCCGCATCGATGTTGACTGTGTCGCCATCTTCCGACGCGGTTACCGTGGTGTTGTCCGAGCCAGTTATGATGCCAATAGTCGTCGCAAGTGTGTCAGACGCAGTTGTTACATCAAGCGTCCCGTCCAGATCGGCAGCGTCGATGTCGGCGATGCTATCTAAAACCGTGACGTCAGAGTTACCGCTCAGGATCAACAGATCATCGTCCGCCATGCCCGTATTGTTTATTGTCGTGGTCGCCGCGTTGGAGGCGATCTCGATATTTCCGCCAGCTGGGCTGGTGTTGGTTACAACCAAGTTGCCAGTCAGACCTAGGGCGTCGATATCGGCCACATTGTCGACGTCAACGTCCGAAGGACCGGTAACAATCAGCAGTGTATCGTCAGCCATCAACTGGTTGTGAATGGTGGTATCACCACCGCCCGTGTTGACGGTGATGCTGGCCTGGCCATTCGGGCCAGTTGCCGCAAGCGGATTACCGACGGTGATCTCAAGCGTGCCGGTAAGCGCCGTAGCATTCACATCAGCAAGAACGTCGCCCGTAACGACAACGTTATTGGTACCCGCCAGAGTGATATTGGTATCTTCCAACATCAGATCGCCGTCAACGGTAACGACATCGTCCTGGCCATTGGCGGTAACGCTGGTGTCATTAGTGCCGGTAGTGATCGTGATCTGATCACCAGCAGCATCTGCCGTCGTCACACCGAGCGTGCCTGTGAGACCTGTGGCGTCAATATCCGCAACCGTGTCACTAACCGTTGTGTTCGCAGCGCCAGTCAGTGTCAGAACAGTGTCATCCGACATCGCGCTATTCTCAACCGTCGTC
>NZ_RWJI01000004.1 GCF_003933235.1 Sphingorhabdus wooponensis | reverse complement strand
TCCACCGGCATGTTGGCCAGCCAATGCAATAATGAAAACGTCATCACCCGCATTACCAACAAGGCTGTCCGCGCTGGCTCCGCCAGTGATGGTATCGTTCCCCGAACCACCCGTGATCGTATCGGCATAGATTGAACCCGTCAGCGCCACCCCGGTTGCATTCCCACTGTTCGTAACCGTCCAGCCCCTAGTGCCGGCCGCGGCCGAAACGTCGATATTATAGCCCGACGCTGTGACGGTAGCGGCAGAGGCCGCCGCAGCCTTGTTGTAGCTTGCGCTCGTTGCGGTCCAAGCAGCCACCGCCGTGGCAGTCATTGATGCGCCGATCTCAACCTTCACGATGTCGGCACCATCGCCTAAATCGCTGATGGTATCGCTGCCCGCATCCACATTGAACGTGTCGGCACCGGTTCCACCGGTCATTGCATCATTACCTGCGTTACCGGTCAGAACGTCTACGCCCCCCCCGCCCGAAAGCGTGTCTGCGCCGTCGTTCCCGAGGAGGATATCGTTCCCGTCTTCGCCGTAAATCAAATCGTTACCGGCACCGCCATAGACGGTATCGCTACCTGCACCGACGCGGATCGTATCATTACCCTCGCCGCCTTCGACGTAATCTGCTACATTCCGGCTGGCATTATTGTCGATAACATCATCGCCGTCTCCGCCATAGATCTCGACCCCAAGGCTCACATAATCCCAGCTAATCGTATCGGTGCTGGAGCCCCCATAAATGACCCAAGTCCCCGCCGCTTCCGCCTCTGTTGCGAGCGTGACGTCGTTTACCGTGTTGTCGAGATCGAGCGCTTCAACCGATACCGTGTTGGTAAAGTCGCTGTCGACAAGCGTTACTGCGCCAATCAGACGCAGAGTGTCAAAATCCGCCCCGCCATCCACCAATGAATCAGCAGCAAAGGATTGGACTGCGGTAACTGAAGGACTGCTCAAAGCGCTGTAACTAAAGATGTCGTTGCCAGCGCCCCCGTAAAGCGCATCGGAACCCTTATTGCCGATCAGGGTGTCGTCCCCTGCCCCGCCCTTTATCGTGTCATTATGCTCGCTGCCGCTCAACGTAAACGCTTCGGTCTGATTTGTGAGATCGATCGTAACGGCCTGCTCTGCAGCCGAGGCGTCAACCAGTTCAATCCCGATAAGCTTGGCATTGCTTAGCGCGTTAAGATGATCTGATGTCTCTTCGAGCAGCAGAGTGTCAAAACCGGCTCCGCCGTCGATCACGAACGACGGATCGATACCCATATAGGTCACTGCCCACACGTTCGACTTTGTCACAAAGCCGGTGTCGGTATCCGTTACCCAGATGCTGTAACCTGCAGTTACATAATCGTAGCGGAACAAATTATCCTGGCTAAGGGGGTTAAGGTTACCATTGCCATCGCTATCAATCTGATCAACCGTTGCATAAATTGAACGGCTATCATTGATTGTGGTCGACGAACCCGAAGATACTGTCACCGTGTTGATGAGATCTGCCCCATCATAAAGTTCAATAACCGTCGCCTGGCTCAAGGCGGGGCTCAGTGAAACGGACACAACAGAGCTCAATGCAACAGTTTTGCCGCCATTGCTGATCGCGGTATTTGTACCCGTTTCTTTCACTGCCGTAATTGTCGGTTCCACCAGTGCGAGAACCGGGTCTGCTGAGGGATTATACTGGTCAGCTGTACCATCATAAATCACAAAATCAGACATTTCCCGATGGCCGTTGATTTCGGCAATCTTCAACGCTTCGTGGTTTTCTATCAGGTTGTCGGAAGACCGAATTAGGAAGATGAATGTTTCATCGTCAGACCTAACCGCCACAAGCCCGTAAATGCCACTCGCGCCTGACTTGTTCGACAGTTCGAGCACGGGTGTGAAACCATCGCCGACGACCCCCTGATTATAGAAGAAATCAAGGAATTTTGTGCCGTCGTCATTAACACCAACCGTTGAATTGACCGTCCGCGAGGCTGTCATCAAGTTTAAATAGGCATTATTGTTGAACGCGCCGTTATAAGTTAAATTGTCATGTTCGCGCGCGTCCTCAAGCAATAGCCCCCCAGAAACGACAAGGCTGGCCCCAACAATACCAAAAGTAGCGGCAAGAAGCACCGCGCCCGCCGCGACCATGCCGCCACCGATTGGGGTCGTCTTCTGGCTGTCGCCCCTGTTTTCAGCGGCGTCATGCTGTGCATTGCTATATGGTCCAGGACCAAAGCCGCGCAGCTGGCCGAAGTAGAAGTTTGCGTAGAGATAGTCGACACCCGTTCTGAAGGTCTGGCCGTTTGTGTAACCGCCGCTGGCATCATGCACCGTCCCGCTGCGGCCGGTATTTTGACCTAGCGCGTTGACAACGCCCTTATCGAGATAAATCGTATCGTCGCCGCTAACCTCAAACCCAGTAATGTACTGCTTGCCCGACAAAGTGTCGATATAGACGCGGTCGGTACCACCGCTGGCTAGGCTGATTTGGTTGCTGCCCTTGTTACCGTAAAGGAAATCGGTGCCGCCGCTGTCACGCAGCGTGTCATTGCCATCGCGCCCGCGCGCGACAATCAGGCCACTATTTTGAACAACCTTGCCGGACAGGCCGTTGCGCAAATCGATTGTGTCGGCTCCGGTCAGGCCGCTTACATTATACAGGCCATCGATGATAGCGACGCCGCCGCCGCCAACATAAAGATTGTCAGTACCAGCATCCCAATCCTTTATCCGGTCAGCGCCGAATGGGGTTTCGGTATTGAAGGTCGTCCGAGACACCGAGCTCGCTACAGTTGCGGCGGACGTGCGGGAAATAACATTGCTGCTCGTTATTGTGGTAACAGCATTATCTTGATAGCCGACATAGAAGCTATCCGCTCCGGCGCCACCGGTCACGTCGTTGCCAATGACGGTTAACTCACCGTTCAAGGTCAGGACGATGTAGCCGCCATTTCCGTATATCAGATCAATGCCGTCGCCGCCGCTGATGACGTCGTAATCTGCCCCGCCATACAGCGTATCGTTGCCTATGTGGCCAAAAAGCGTGTCGCGGCCTGAGCGACCGTAAATCGTATCAGCACCACTGCCACCGGTAATGATATCCTCACCTGAAGAGGCGGCTGCGACAGTCGTCAGCGCGTCATAGATAAGCAAGCTTTCCGACTGGCCAGAGAAGTCGGCGGTCACATTACCGCCTCCAAGATTGTTGATGAAGACCGTCTGGAAACGCTGAATGTCAAGATCGCTGGCCGTGAAGGTCACGGTAAGCATTCCCGCATTGGTATTCCGCAGCTCAAGGATATTCGTCCCTGCACCGCCATCATAGCGGTCGACACCTGTGCGGTCGATATCATTGACGAGGATCAAACGGTCATTGCCGACGCGCAAATCGATCAGATTGGCGCCGGTGCCCGTCGTAATAGTATTGTTGGTCTGCATGATGTTGGCACGGTTGCCCGTGACAGTGATCGTATCGTTCCTGCCGGTGCCATAGAGGTTGAGGATGCCCCCATTGGTAGTCAGTGTGTTACCGAGAGAACTGAGCAGAAAGACCGTGGTAAGCATGCGCGCGGTGCCGTCCAGAAACTCAACATTGCGCAAATCCAAATTGGCCGCACCCGCGAAGTCGAGAGTAAGGCGATCGATGCCGCCTCCCAGATCGATTAAAGCTGAAGAGCCATAGTAAATCCGTTGCAGCAGTAATGACTGGTTCAGCGCGCTGCCGCTGATCGCATTCCAGTTAAAGCCCCCCGCGATGGCCGCAGTAGGTGTGCTGATCGACCAAGAACCTGGTTTAATTTGCCTTAACGTCATGGGCTTTTCCTAAAAAACTTAACTTTTCCAAAATAAACTGGGTGGAATGCCATAGACACTCCACCCATAGTCTTCATCTATCTGAATGAGCCATCAACCAAAGATAAACGAGGTCCCGACTGTTAGCGCGGTTGTATTGGTAAGAACCACACCAACCATCGTCACGTCGCCGGCAGATGGGTTGGCATCCCATAGCGCCAACAAATCAGTGCCTGTAGAGTTGTACGTAAACGTTCCACCCGCATAGTTGCCTCGAACGGTCGCATACTCACCCTCACCAATCTCAGAAACGGCGGTGTTGATGAAGGTCGCATTATTATCAGTCAAGTTCGACAGGTCGAATGTAGACAAATCAAGCACATCGTCATCGTTTACTGGGTCGAAGTTGTCAATTACCAAGACCCCGGCGATGTTATTCGCAGTAAAGGTGTCGACACCATCGGTAAATGCAAAGTCTCCGTCCACATCGTTGAACAGGAAGCTCGACGATTGAGAACCCGCAGTAATGCCAACCCGCATCGGGATATTATAATCTGTGCCGTCAAAGTTCTCACCTCCGGTGACAGCTTGGAACGTCAGGACATCGCTGTTGTGGAAGGTGAAGTCAGTGCCTTCATAGGTGTCGTACTGAACCTGCGTGATACGCGCACTGTCGTCACTATCGTTCAACGTCACCGAAAGACCGCCCAGAGCGCCAAACATTGCATAGTTCGTCGTCGAGGTGAACTGACCGCTGATGGTCAGTGCATCCGTCGCTGCAAACGAAATGCCCGCATTGAACAGCGTAGTGGCCTGTTCCAGCGTGATTGTGACAGCATTTCGGCTGTCATCAATCGTCACTGTTCCACCATTTGCGGTCAGGTTAGCCATATTAACCGCATCGCTCGTGATGGCCGAAACGCCGATATCGTTAATCGTCCCGATCGTAACGTTGTCATCTTTGAAGCTAAGCCCGTTTGTGATCATCGACTGAGCAACTTGACGCAGTATTCCGATGGATCCATCACCATCGATCGTCACCGATGCACCGCCCAGGGCGGAGATGGTGTAGTTGCTTTGCGCACCTAGGATCAAGCCGACATCGGCATCCGATGCCCCAGAGATCAGGATCGCCTCACCGCCGCTGAAGCGGATGCCGGCATTACGCAGCGCATCGAGACCATTCTTGCTGACGTTGACAGCTCCATCATCCAGTATCGTCATGCCCCGTGGTGCCATTGCCGAATATTCTGCAGCACGGGCCGCCAATTGGGCAACGTCAATATCACCAGTGTCGACGCCGCCAGTACCCGTAAGCACGGTGACAACATCGCCATTAGTCAGGTTCGGATTAAAGGTCACACCTTCATCCAACAAGCCGAGCAAGTGATCTTGAGTGACAGAAACCGATCCATCGCCGTCAAGCATCACGCTAGCACCACCAATCGCAGCTGTGCCGTAATCGCTAGAGTTTTGTGCCACCTGATCAAGGTCCGCATCGTCACCAGCGATTGTGATCACATCGGTGCTGGCAAACTGCAAGTCACCCGGACCGTAACGAAGCAGATCCAATTGCGTAACACTAAGTGTAACTGTGTTATCAATCAAATCCAGCGTGGTGCTGGCGGAATTGATGGTTCCGGTTGCATAGTTACCTGCATTCAATGCGATTGCAGTCACATCTGCATCAGACACCGAAAGGGTGATGTCGTCTAGGCCAGTGAACTGGATGCCGGCAAGACGCAAATTGTCCAATTGGGTCTTGGTAAGCGTGATCGCACCATCGCCTTCAATCCGAACGGATGCAGCACCGAGGAATGCAGCCGTATAGTTGGCCGTATTGTTCCCAATCGTCGCAGCTTCGGCATCAGTCACAAAGAGGGTCAGGTTAACGTTGCCATCGAACTTCGCCTCGCCTGCACCGCCAAGGTTGCCCACATCAGTAAAGTCGATCGTGGCCGAGTTGTCGTCATCAACCAACGTCACAGAGTTCGCACCCAAATAGGCGTTGCTCAGTTCCGCATAGTTGAAGTTGTCATCGAACTCATCCGCAACAGTCAAGACAACCAGGCCATTGAACTTCGCCTCGCCAGTGCCGCCAAGGTTGCCCGCATCGGTCAGGTCAATCGTGGCCGTGTCATCGGCATCGGCCAGCGTCACAGAAGCACCGCCAAGCGACGTCGTGTTGTACAACGAGTAGTCGACCGTGTTGTCGAAGCTATCGGTCATCACAACCGCATCCGTACCCGTCACAAAGACATCCCCGGCGATCATGTCATCAGCATCTGTAAGATCAATGTTCACCGTACCGTCAAGGTCGTCCAGCGTGACGCTATTCGCGCCCAGCCAAGTCGTCGCCAGTTCAGTATAATCCAGGGCTGCAGTGAAGTTGCCTGCCACCGTCAGATCCGCATTGCCATCGAACTCCGCTTCGCCCGCACCGCCAAGGTTNCATCGGCATCAACCAACGTCACAGAGTTCGCACCCAGATAAGCGTTGGTTAGTTCCGCATAGTTGACTGCAGCATCAAACGATCCTTCAACCGTCAGATCCGCATCGCCATCGAACACCGCCTCGCCTGCACCGCCAAGGTCGCCCGCATCGGTCAGGTCAATCGTGGCCGAGTTGTTGTCATCAACCAACGTCACAGAGTTCGCACCCAGATAGGCGTTGCTCAGTTCCGCATAGTTGACTGCAGCATCAAACGATCCTTCAACCGTCAGATCCGCATTGCCATCGAACACCGCTTCGCCTGCACCGCCAAGGTTGCCCGCATCGGTCAGGTCAATCGTGGCCGTGTCATCGGCATCGGCCAGCGTCACAGAAGCACCGCCAAGCGACGTCGTGTTGTACAACGAGTAGTCGACCGTGTTGTCGAAGCTATCGGTCATCACAACCGCATCCGTACCCGTCACAAAGACATCCCCGGCGATCATGTCATCAGCATCTGTAAGATCAATGTTCACCGTACCGTCAAGGTCGTCCAGCGTGACGCTATTCGCGCCCAGCCAAGTCGTCGCCAGTTCAGTATAATCCAGGGCTGCAGTGAAGTTGCCTGCCACCGTCAGATCCGCATTGCCATCGAACACCGCCTCGCCCGCACCGCCAAGGTCGCCCGCATCGGTCAGGTCAATCGTGGCTGTGTCATCGGCATCGGCCAGCGTCACAGAGTTCGCACCCAGATAAGCGTTGGTTAGTTCCGCATAGTTGACTGCAGCATCAAACGATCCTTCAACCGTCAAATCCGCATTGCCATCAAACACCGCCTCGCCCGCACCGCCAAGGTTGCCCGCATCGGTCAGGTCAATCGTGGCCGTGTCATCGGCATCAACCAACGTCACAGAGTTCGCACCCAGATAAGCGTTGGTTAGTTCCGCATAGTTGACTGCAGCATCAAACGATCCTTCAACCGTCAGATCCGCATCGCCATCGAACACCGCCTCGCCTGCACCGCCAAGGTTGCCCGCATCGGTCAGGTCAATCGTGGCCGTGTCATCGGCATCGGCCAGCGTCACAGAAGCACCGCCAAGCGACGTCGTGTTGTACAACGAGTAGTCGACCGTGTTGTCGAAGCTATCGGTCATCACAACCGCATCCGTACCCGTCACAAAGACATCCCCGGCGATCATGTCATCAGCATCTGTAAGATCAATGTTCACCGTACCGTCAAGGTCGTCCAGCGTGACGCTATTCGCGCCCAGCCAAGTCGTCGCCAGTTCAGTATAATCCAGGGCTGCAGTGAAGTTGCCTGCCACCGTCAGATCCGCATTGCCATCAAACACCGCTTCGCCCGCACCGCCAAGGTCGCCCGCATCGGTCAGGTCAATCGTGGCTGTGTCATCGGCATCGGCCAGCGTCACAGAGTTCGCACCCAGATAAGCGTTGGTTAGTTCCGCATAGTTGACTGCAGCATCAAACGATCCTTCAACCGTCAAATCCGCATTGCCATCAAACACCGCCTCGCCCGCACCGCCAAGGTTGCCCGCATCGGTCAGGTCAATCGTGGCCGTGTCATCGGCATCAACCAACGTCACAGAGTTCGCACCCAGATAAGCGTTGGTTAGTTCCGCATAG
>NZ_RWJI01000003.1 GCF_003933235.1 Sphingorhabdus wooponensis | reverse complement strand
CATGTATATGACCGGCAAGATTGAGATTGATCCTATGATCACCCATGTCATGGGCCTCGAAGAGATCAACAAAGCGTTCGAATTAATGCATGCGGGCAAAAGCATCCGCAGCGTGGTGGTATTTTAATCCAAGGGAGAAACGAATATGTTTAGTCACATGATGGTCGGCAGCAATGATATTGCCCGTTCAAAGAAATTCTACGACGTCACCTTTGCCGCTATGGGTGGAAAGCCCGGGATGCAGGATCCCAAGGGTCGCTTGATCTATATGCACAATGGGTCGCTGTTCATTGTCACAAAGCCAATTGATGGCAATCCAGCAACGCATGGCAATGGCTCCACTGTCGGCTTTGCCATGACGCCAGACCAAGCCAATGCCTGGCATCAAGCCGGCGTCGACAATGGCGGCGAAGCGATTGAAGATGCGCCCGGCATTCGCGAAGGCGGCGGCATGAAAATGTACCTCGCCTATTTGCGCGATCCGGATGGCAACAAGCTGTGCGCTCTGCACCGCATCACGGACTAATAAGGTTCAAGCTATGACCGATGCCGAAGCGCAGCTTTATAAGGACCTTGCTGCGCTCGGCGTCGCCTATAAAGTCTATGAACATCCCGCCGTGTTTACCGTGGCCGAAAGTAGCGCCCATAATGATGTTATTCCCGGGGCACATACAAAGAATTTGTTCCTGAAGGACAAGGCGGGGGACTATTATCTCGTGACTGTTCCGGCAGACGCGCGCGTCGATTTAAAGGCGTTGCCTGCTGCGGTTGGATGCGGCCGTGTCAGCTTTGGCAAGGCCGAGGATATGGAACGCTTGCTGGGCATCACGCCGGGTTCCGTCACGGCTTTGGCTGCGATAAATGACACTGCTGACGCCGTGCGGTTCGTACTTGATGAATCGTTGAGCACAGCGGAGCTTATCAATTGCCACCCGTTACGTAACAGCGCGACCCTTGGCCTTGCGCCCGATGACCTTGTGCGGGCACTGACCTTTTGGCGGCACCCACCATTGATAAAATCTATCCCATTATTGGAGTCAGCATGACCATAGAAACTGTGTCCACCAACGTAGCTTTTGGCGGCGTTCAAGGCGTGTATCGCCACGCATCGACAGCCACCGGCACCGACATGACCTTTTCGGTCTATGTGCCGCCCCATGAAGAGGGTGCGTTGTTGCCGGTCGTCTGGTTTTTGTCGGGCCTGACCTGTACCCATGCCAATGTGACTGAGAAGGGCGAATTTCGCCGTGCCTGTGCCGAACTCGGTTTGATCTTTATTGCCCCGGACACCAGCCCGCGTGGCGAGGGTGTCCCTGACGATGCCGAAGCCGCTTATGACTTCGGTCTTGGCGCAGGCTTTTACGTCAACGCGACGCAGGCGCCTTTCGACAAGCATTACCGGATGCAAGATTATATCGAAAATGAACTGCCAGCTATCATTGCAGCACATTTTCCCGCCGATATGCAGCGGCAAGCGATTATGGGCCATTCGATGGGCGGGCATGGCGCGTTAACCATCAGTTTGCGAAACCCTGGTCGGTTCCGTTCCACATCTGCGTTTTCGCCTATTGTGTCGCCATTAAGCTGCCCATGGGGTGAAAAGGCGCTGGGCGGCTATATCGGGCAAGATCGGACCCAGTGGCGTGCATATGACAGCGTTGCCTTGATCGCTGACGGTGCACGTTTGCCGGATCTTTTGGTTGACCAAGGCGGTGACGACAATTTCTTAGAGTCGCAGCTTAAAACACATTTGCTGACCGAGCAGTGCGCCTCCGTAGGTCAGCCAGCGACCATCCGCATGCAGCCAGGATATGACCATAGCTATTACTTCATCTCGACCTTCATGGGCGAACATCTTACTTGGCATGCTGACCGCTTGAAAGGCTAGGATTTTGGGCATTGGCAAAATCCTATCTAGCAGGATAAAATGCGGAATGTCGCGCGGGTGTAGCTCAATGGTAGAGCAGCAGCTTCCCAAGCTGAATACGGGGGTTCGATTCCCCTCACCCGCTCCAGCTGCCACCCTTATATGATCCCTAAAGAGGGACCCTTTGTTCTACTCGATGATGCGCGAACGCATGGTGCGTCGCCTGCACGGCTGTATACAAATCCGGTAGAAGTGCTGACAGCATATGACGGTGACGGGCTAAGTGCGCTGCTGGAATCGCTTCGACAAGCGCAGCGCGACGGTCTGCATGCGGCCGGATTTTTCGGCTATGAGGCTGGCGCACATTTCTTGCCCAACCTGACGCCTGCGCCATCTGGATTGCTAGCATGGTTTGGATTGTTTAATAATTTCAATACTATAGATGCCAGTGCGGTAACTTCAATGTTACCCGACCCCGCGGGTATGTGGTTGTCTGAACTGCGTCCGAGCATATCGCGCGACGATTATCACCGGGCCTTTACCACGGTGCAGGATTATATCCGTGCTGGGGATATCTATCAGGCCAATCTGACATTCCCACTAACGGCGGACTACGCTGGCGATCCGCTCGCATTATACGCCGCGTTGCGCGCCCGCGCTTGCGCTGGCTATGGCGGTGTGATTTGGACCGGACAGACACATTATCTGTCTTTCTCTCCTGAGTTATTTTTTGCGTTGAAAGACCAAAGGATCACAACAAAGCCCATGAAGGGGACAGCGCAGCGGCTGACCGATCCGGTCGCAGATGGACGGGCCGCAGAACATTTACGAATGGACCCTAAGCAGCGGGCCGAAAATCTGATGATTGTTGATTTATTGCGTAATGACCTATCGCGCGTCTGCGCAGCGGGCAGCGTAAATGTGCCGGAGCTTTTCCATATCGAAAGCTATCCCACAGTGCACCAGATGACCTCTACGGTCACAGGCGCGTTGGCCGAGGGACATGATGTAGTTGACGTCATAAAAGCATTGTTTCCCTGCGGTTCCATCACCGGCGCACCAAAAATCCGCGCCATGCAAGTGGTCGATGAGGTCGAAGCTGCACCACGCGGCATTTATTGCGGTTCCATTGGCCGGATAGATGACAATGGCGATGCGGCATTCAACGTTGCTATTCGGACATTTACGCTGTGCGAAACAAAACAGTCACTCTCGCTCGGCCTAGGATCTGGCGTAGTGGCGGACTCCGTTGAGACAGATGAATGGGCTGAGTGTTTGGCCAAAGGGAATTTCGCTAAATTGAAAAATCAGGGTTTTGACCTCATCGAAACGATGCGGTTTGAACCCGCGGCGGGCATCTTGCGGCTGGAGAAACATCTTGAACGGATACGCTCGAGTGCGGCCTGTTTTGGCTTCGAATTGGATCAGCACGCACTGCACAACCGTTTGCAGGCAAGTATTTGCAACCTCAATCGTCTCTCCAAAATCCGTGTATTAGTATCGCGGCATGGCGCACAGGCAGTAGAGATTTGGCCGTTGGAAGATGTAACCGAATGGCGGGTTGGCATTGTGCCATTGCCCGTCGACGCAGGTGATTTCCGGTTGCAGCATAAAATTTCTGATCGCGCCTTTTATGATGATGCACGCAAAGCGCGGCCAGATTGCGATGAAGTGGTGTTTGTAGGCCGCGACGGTTTGCTTACCGAGGGCAGCATCACTGCGTTATTTGTCGAGCGTGATGGCAAGTTATTGACCCCGCGACTGGAAACTGGACTACTGCCCTCCATATTGCGTCGTGAATTTTTGGAGACTGGAAAGGCGTTAGAAGCCGATCTGACAATAGAGGATCTGGCGAATGGGTTTTGGGTCGGTAACAGCGTGCGGGGCCTGATAAAGGCTAACAGGGTTGCGTAACTTTTGATGAGCCATTAGGGGCAGACACGCAATTTCTGTTCAATAATTCCGCGAAAGTATGATGATGATTAACCATCTGTCGGCTGCCCTCGGGCGGATTGCCCCCTCTGCGACGCTTGCCATGTCAGGCCGTGTAATTGACCTGAAATCGCAAGGAATTGATGTCATCGGCCTGTCTGCCGGAGAGCCGGATTTTGATACGCCGGACTTCGTCAAGGATGCCGCTATTCAGGCGATCCGTGATGGGATGACAAAATATACGGCCGTCGATGGCATCGCGCCGCTAAAGCAAGCGATCATCGCTAAGTTTAAGCGCGATAACAATATTGACTATACGCCGAAGCAAATCACGGTCAACTCGGGCGGGAAGCACACTTTATTTAACGCGCTTGTTGCCACCATTGATGTCGGCGATGAGGTTATCATCCCTGCGCCATATTGGGTGAGCTATCCCGACATTGTACAATTTGCAGGCGGCACGCCTGTCATCATCATGGCCACTGCGGCGCAGAATTACAAAATCACGCCGGAGCAGCTGGATGCTGCCATCACGCCCAAGACGCGTTGGCTCATCTTAAATTCGCCATCGAACCCAACCGGTGCGGCTTATGATGCAGAAGAACTCAAAGCGTTGGGTGAAGTCCTGCTGAGGCACCCCCATGTCATGCTGCTGTCCGACGATATGTATGAGCATATCTGGTACGCGCCCAAGCCGTTTGCGACGATGCTTCAAGTGTGTCCTGACCTGTATGACCGCACGCTGACCATGAATGGCGCGTCCAAATCTTATGCGATGACCGGTTGGCGGATTGGCTATGCGGGCGGTCCAGAGTGGCTCATTAAGGCCATGGCCGATTTGCAGTCGCAGTCGACAAGCAACCCTTGCTCGATTAGCCAATATGCTGTGTTGGCGGCGTTGAATGGTCCGCAAGACTTCTTGCGTGAGCGCAACGTGGCCTTCCGTGAGCGCAGGGACCTTGTGGTGGCGATGTTGAACGATGCACCAGGGCTCAGCTGCCCTACGCCCGAAGGTGCGTTTTACGTCTATCCTGATGCGACTGGCGTGATGGGTAAAAAGACGCCGCAGGGTAAAATCATTCAAACCGATGCAGACCTCATCGATTATTTCCTCGACGAATATCGCGTTGCGGCGGTGCACGGTGGGGCCTTTGGCTTGTCACCCGGTTTCCGGATTTCTTATGCCACATCGGCGGACATTTTGAAGGAAGCCTGCTTGCGTATTCAAGCGGCCTGCGCTGCCCTGACTTAAGCGTGCTCATAAGGGTAAATGGAAAGCGTTAAGCGGTGCTTAATCCTGTGTATGTTTAAACCATTTAAAGGTCTGTTTCGTGGCTGCATCGGCTTTTTCATTGGCGGCGCGAAAGAGAGACGACAGATGGACGGCATTTTGAAGTTTCTGCGGTCGGATCTGTTTCTGAGCCTCCTGGGCGGATTTGCCCTTGGTGTGGCTGGGTTGACGTTGGTAAAGCCTGTCTTTGCCAACCATAAAACGGTTGAAGTTTCGCACTCCATTACCATTGGCACATGATGAAAAATCGATATCGCGTTACTAAAGGCATCATGCACATGTTGAATGCGGGGCTGCTCCTTGGCCTTGTCACGGCATGCGGGGCCGACGTTGAAGGTCCAATTGGCAACGCGCATGCCACTGAGGGTCTGCGCATAGCTGCGCCAGCCGAACGCATTGTTGAACCCAAAACACAACAGGTCGCTGTATTTGCCGGTGGCTGCTTTTGGGGTGTTGAGGCGGTATTTGAACGTGTGAAAGGCGTGACGCGCGTCGAGTCTGGCTATTCCGGCGATACAAAAGCAACTGCCGACTACAACCTCGTCAGCACAGGGCGGACGAAGCATGCTGAGACAGTGCGCATTTATTACGACCCATTACGCGTCAGCTATAATGATTTGTTGCACATATTCTTTTCGGTGGTGCATGATCCGACGCAGTTAAACCGGCAGGGCCCAGACCGAGGCGCTCATTATCGCACGGCTATCTTCCCCGCCAATGCAGGTCAGCGAAATGCGGCAAGCGCCTATATCGCGCAATTGGATAAGGCCGCGTATTGGAAAAAGCCGATAGTCACAAAGCTTGAGCCATTCAGTTTTTTTCCTGCTGAAACCTATCATCAGGACTTCATGGCGAAGAATTCACGGCATCCGTACATTGTCCAATGGGATAAGCCGAAGATTGCCAATCTTAAAAGGCTATTTGCAAACCATGTGCCCTAGCTATCCGCGATAGGCGGGGATAGCCCAGCCCTTCCAAATGGCCATTGCGCGTAAAGCAAAGCCTGCCAATGCGCTTATTCCGGCGGCAGGTAGGACCGGCATACTCAGATATATAAACAGCCCAAAAAGGCCTGAGGCGAGGGCGGCTGCAGTCACATAAATTTCAGGTTTAAGCAGAATTGATGGCTCACCCGCCAAAACATCTCGGATGATCCTGCCAACACAGGCGGTAATGACGCCCATCATCATGGCCGGCAATAAAGGCACGCCAAGGGTGAGCGATTTCCAAGTGCCAAACACCGCGTAAATGGCAATCCCAACCGCATCAAACCAATCGAGTGCACGTGCATTCCAAACAGTACGCGGCGTGACCCACACAAGCCCCGCGGTGACAAGGCAGGTGGCTGCAAAGCGCCAATCCTGCACCCAAAATACCGGTGCGCCAATCAACAAATCACGCACTGTGCCGCCGCCAACCCCAGTGATAAGCGCGAAGAAGGAGAAGGTGACTAAAGTCTGTTGCCGATGCGCCGCAGCGAGCGCGCCCGATGCGGCAAAAACGGCGGTGCCAAATAGGTCCAGCCATGAAATCATGGCCGGTGCAATCTGGACCGCTTGTGTCACCATCACATATGGATCGGTTTGCCTGTCACCGCCATCGCCGCTTCCTTCAATGCTTCTGCATGTGTCGGGTGCGCGTGGCAGGTATAAGCAATATCTTCTGACGTTGCGCCAAATTCCATTGCAGTGCACGCTTCAGCGATCATACTACCAGCAATCGAAGCAATGATGTGCACGCCAAGGACGCGGTCGGTTTTCGCGTCCGCAATCACCTTCACAAATCCGTCGGTGTCGCGGTTGGTTTTTGCCCGGCTATTCGCCATCATTGGGAATTTGCCGACCTTGATTTCGCCGCCCGACACAGCCGCTTTTTCTTTGGCTTCTTCTTCGGTCAAGCCAACGCTCGCGATTTCAGGATAGGTATAGACCACACCCGGAATAACGTCATGATTGACGATTCCGGTCAGGCCAGCGACAAATTCTGCGGCTGCAATACCTTCATCCTCGGCCTTGTGCGCAAGCATTGGGCCAGGGCATACGTCGCCCACGGCATAAATACCGGGAACGCTCGTTTGGAAATCATGGCCGATCTCAATCTGGCCGCGCCCATTAACGCTAAGCCCAGCCTTGTCGAGCGCGAGGCCGTCGGTGTTCGCACGACGGCCAATGGCCACGAGGACGCAATCAGCTTCGATGGTTTCACTTGCGCCGCCTGCAGCAGGTTCCACAGTGAGTGTTGCAGTTCCGCCCTTGACGGTAGCGCCAGTAACTTTCGTTCCGGTGCGAATGTTAAAGCCCTGCTTTTTGAAAATCTTGGCCGCTTCCTTGCGGACTTCGCCGTCCATGCCGGGCAGAATTTGGTCAAGATATTCCACAACGGTAACTTGTGCGCCAAGGCGTAGCCACACACTACCAAGCTCAAGGCCAATAACTCCGCCGCCAATCACCACCAAATGCTTTGGCACTTTTGGTAAAGCGAGCGCGCCAGTGGAATCTACAATGACTTTCTGGTCAATCTCGACACCTGGTAAAGGCGTGACAGAGGAGCCCGTTGCGATCATGATATTTTTTGCGGTGTAGCTTTTACCAGCAATATCCATGCTGTTAGCAGACGTAAACGCCGCACGGCCCTTCAGCCAATCGACCTTGTTCTTTTTAAACAAAAACTCGATACCACCCGTTAGCTCACCAACAGCTTTCGCCTTTTCCGCATGCATTTGGTCGAGATTGAGCGAAACGCCGGAAAAATCGATGCCGAATTTGGTCAGCGAACCCGATTGTGCTTCATGAAAAATTTCGGATGCGTGCAATAATGCCTTGGATGGAATACATCCAACGTTCAGGCAGGTGCCGCCCAAGGTCTCGCGACTTTCGACGCAGGCGGTCTTCAGTCCCAATTGTGCCGCGCGGATTGCCGCGACATAGCCACCAGGGCCAGCACCAATAACGATTAGGTCGTAATCATGTTCTGCCATGGCTCAGGCTCCTTAAAGGTCGATTAACAACCGAGTGGGGTCTTCAATCGCTTCTTTGACAATCTTTAGGAAGGTAACAGCTTCGCGGCCGTCGATGAGGCGATGATCATAGCTTAACGCCAAATACATCATCGGACGCACCACGATTTGTCCGTCGCGTACAACGGCGCGGTCTTCAATACGGTGCAAGCCAAGAACAGCTGACTGTGGTGGGTTGATGATTGGCGTCGACATCAGGCTGCCAAACACACCTCCATTGGAAATGGTGAAGGTGCCGCCGGTCATGTCATCCATCGTCAATGTGCCCGCCTTCGCCTTTGCGCCAAAGTCGCCAATGGCCTTTTCAATTTGCGCGAAGCTCATAGCGTCGGCGTTGCGCACGACAGGCACCACAAGGCCGTTAGGTGCGCTGACTGCAACCGATACATCGAGATAATTGTGATAGACGATTTCATCGCCCTCGATTTTCGCATTCACCGCTGGCACATCGCGCGCTGCCAAGGCCACCGCTTTGGTGAAGAAGCCCATGAAGCCCAAGCGGACGCCGTGCTTTTTCTCAAACAGATCTTTGTAGGTCGCGCGCGCTTCAATCACGGCCGACATGTCAACATCGTTGAAGGTCGTCAACAACGCGGCGGTGTCTTGCGCGGACTTTAGGCGCTTGGCGATGGTCTGGCGCAGACGTGTCATTTTTACGCGTTCTTCCTGACGCGCGGCGGTTGCTTGCGTTGTTGGCGCAGCGGTAACGGTGGTGTCGGCAGATGGAGCGGGTACGCCCTTGGCAGCTGCCAAAACATCTTCCTTCGTTAGGCGACCATCCTTGCCGGTGCCTCTGATCTTGCTTGGGTCAATACCCAGTTCCAGCACAAGACGGCGCACAGCGGGTGAAAGCGGCAAGTCGCTATTTTCCGCTTCGGCAGCAGGTGCAGCGGTTGTCACTGCTGGCGCGACTGACGCTGCGGCCTTAGCAGGCGCGGCTGCAGCGGTTCCAGCTTCGATGGATCCGATGACAGCGCCGACATTGACGGTCGCGCCCTCCTCGACGGCATAGGCACCCATGATGCCTGCAACGGGCGACGGCACTTCGACCGCAACCTTGTCAGTTTCAAGGCTGGCAATCGGTTCGTCGATAGCGACCGCTTCACCGGGTTTCTTCAGCCATTGACCAAGCGTCGCTTCAGTAATGGATTCGCCCAATACGGGGACTTTAACTTCAGTGCTCATAATCTAATCCTCACGCGGATGGAGGGGTGATTGGTTTTTTGCCACCTGAACGCTGGCGGCGGATTTCTTCGCGGACATTGTGGCCTAACGCTTCAGCGACCAATGCGGCCTGTTCGGCCTGATGGCGCTTCGCCAAACCTGTCGCAGTTGCGGCTGCGGCCCGGCGTCCGGCGTATCGTGCACGGGTGGGACCAACATTGGCTTCGGCGAGACATTCTTCCAAATAAGGATCAACGAATGACCAGCTTCCGGCGTTGCGTGGCTCTTCCTGTGCCCAAACCAGCTCTTCCAAATTGGTCATGCGCTTCAGGCGCACAATCAACGGTTCCGATGGGAACGGGTAGAGCTGCTCTATACGCACAATGCTGGTATTTTTGTCGCCGGAGGCGTCGCGGGCTTCCATCAGGTCATAAGCGACCTTTCCAGAGCATAAAATCAACCGCTTCACGTCCTTGTCGGCAGGCGCATTCGTGTCGGACAATATCCGCATGAAGTGGCTGTCGCCTTGGAAATCCTCTGCCTTGGAAACCGCGAGTTTATGACGCAAAAGCGACTTTGGTGTCATGACGATAAGCGGTTTGCGGAATGGCCGCGCCATTTGCCGACGCAGAAGGTGGAAATAGTTCGCCGGCGTAGTGCAATTGGCGACTTGGATGTTATCCTCTGCGCATAATTGCAGGAAGCGTTCCAACCGTGCCGAACTATGCTCTGGCCCTTGGCCTTCATAGCCATGTGGCAATAGCATCACGAGGCCATTGGCGCGTAGCCATTTGGCTTCACCCGACGCAATAAACTGGTCGATCATCGTTTGCGCGCCATTCACGAAGTCGCCAAATTGCGCTTCCCAGAGGACCAATGTTTTTGGCTCTGCGCCAGCATAGCCATATTCAAAGCCCAACACGCCGAATTCAGACAAGGGGCTGTCGAGGATTTCAAACCGACCATGTGGCAGCGTTGAAAGCGGCACATATTTTTCTTCAGTGGTCTGGTCTACCCAAACACCGTGCCGCTGGCTAAATGTACCGCGACCCGAATCCTGACCCGACAAACGCACGCCATAGCCTTCGGAAAGCAGCGAACCAAAGGCAAGCGCTTCGCCAGTTGCCCAGTCGAAACTGTCCCCAGAAGTAAACATCGTTTTCTTGGCATCAAGCACCCGGCTTAATGTCGGGTGGATGTTATGGCCTTCGGGTACAGTCGTTAGCGTGCGACCAAGGCTGTCGAACAATTTGCGCGTGATACCTGTCGGAACATTGCGCCGCGCAGTTTCCGGATCGGCAGGCTTTGACAGTCCTGACCAGCGGCCACCAAACCAATCCGCGGCGTTCGCCTTATAGTCTGCGGCGCTGGCAAATTCCTGCTCAAGCGCTTGGACATAATGTGCTGCATGTTCATTTGCCCAATTGGCGTCGATCACACCTTCGGCTTCAAGACGCTGCGCGTAAAGAGCACTAACGGCGGGATGGTTCTTAATGACTTTGTACATCAATGGTTGCGTAAAGCCCGGCTCATCGCCTTCATTATGGCCAAAGCGGCGGTAGCACCACATGTCGATGACAATATCGCGGTGAAATGTCTGACGGAATTCAATCGCAATCTTACAGGCGAAGGTTACCGCTTCGGGATCATCGCCATTGACGTGAAAAATCGGCGCCTGAACGCCCTTTGCAACATCCGAAGGATAAGGCGATGACCGCGCATATTGCGGGCTGGTGGTAAAACCGACCTGGTTGTTGACGATGAAATGCAAACAACCGCCCGTATTATATCCACGAATGCCGGAGAAGCCGAGGCATTCCCACACAATGCCTTGTCCAGCAAAGGCCGCATCCCCGTGGAGCAGCACTGGCAATACTTGTTCATGTTTGCCCAAGTCGTCGCGGGCTGTCTGGTTAGCGCGCACCTTGCCCAAGACGACAGGATTTACCGCCTCAAGGTGTGACGGGTTCGGCACAAGGCTCATATGCACTTTGATGCCGTCAAATTCGCGGTCAGTGCTGGTGCCGAGATGGTATTTCACATCGCCCGAGCCGCCGACATCATCAGGATTGGCGCTACCCCCTGAAAATTCGTGGAAGATGATGCGATAGGGCTTGGCCATCACATTGGCGAGCACGTTCAAGCGGCCACGATGCGGCATGCCGTATACGATTTCGCGCACACCAAGCTGGCCGCCATATTTGATAACCGCTTCCAACGCCGGAATCATGGATTCTCCGCCATCAAGGCCGAAACGCTTCGTACCTACATATTTGCGGCCAAGGAATTTTTCATATTGCTCGGCTTCGATAACCTTGCCGAGAATTGCCTTCTTGCCCTCAGGCGTGAACTGGATGGCGGCATCCTTGCCTTCCATCCGCTCTTGCAGGAACCGGCGCTCTTCGACGTCGGAAATATGCATATATTCAAGACCGACCGGCCCGCAATAATTGGCGCGCAGCGTATCCACGAGCTCGCGCACAGTGGTCCACTCCAGCCCAAGCGTGCCGCCAACATAAACGCGCTTTTCAAGATCAGCGCCGGAAAAGCCATGATATTCGGGTGTTAAGTCAGCGGGAATATCCTGTTTCGACAGGCCAAGTGGATCAAGATTGGCTGCAAGATGCCCGCGCACGCGGTATGTACGCACCAGCATCATCGCGCGAATGGAATCGCTCGCCGCCGCAACCGCATCGGCCTCAGCCATGGGTTTGCCAGCAGCTTTTGCCGCAGCCTTGACCTCAATCGTCATTTGCGTGGGATCAAGCGACGCAGTCAAATCGTCGGTTGCTGACAATGGCCAGTTTGCACGTTCCCAACTCGGCCCGCGCTCTATTTCGAAATCCTGGTTTTCTACGCCCATTTTTCTTCTCCAAATCCTCCCCGAACTGGGGAGGTGGCAGTCCGCAGGACTGACGGAGGGGCACTTGCGTTCAAGCTCTCGCTATTTGGCGGGTGCCCCACCACCATGCTGCGCATGGTCCCCCTCCCCGTGCCGGGGAGGAGTTAACACTTAACCCTTCAAAACCTCGACCAAGGTCTTGCCGAGCAAGGATGGCGATGGCGATACGCGGATGCCCGCGGCTTCCATGGCTGCAATCTTGCTTTCGGCGTCGCCCTTGCCGCCCGATACGATTGCACCTGCGTGGCCCATGCGGCGGCCTGGAGGTGCGGTGCGTCCGGCGATGAAACCCGCCATCGGCTTTTTCCGGCCCTTTTTGGCTTCGTCGATCAGGAACTGCGCGGCCTCTTCTTCTGCGCTTCCGCCGATTTCGCCAATCATGATGATGGACTTAGTGGCATCATCCGCGAGGAATAGCTCAAGGCAGTCGATGAAGTTTGTGCCGTTAACCGGATCACCACCAATGCCGACCGCAGTCGTTTGGCCAAGGCCTTCGGCTGTGGTCTGGAATACGGCTTCATAGGTTAATGTGCCTGAGCGTGATACGACGCCAACCGAACCTGCTGAGAAAATGCTGCCGGGCATAATGCCGATTTTGCATTCGCCGGGCGTCAATACGCCGGGGCAGTTTGGACCAATCAGGCGCGATTTAGAACCCGAAAGCGCGCGCTTCACCTTGACCATGTCCAGCACAGGAATGCCCTCAGTGATGCAGACAATCAAAGGAATTTCGGCATCAATAGCTTCAAGAATTGAGTCGGCCGCAAAGGGAGGCGGTACATATACAACCGAAGCATGTGCGCCCGTGGCTTCTTTCGCCTCAAGCACAGTGTCGAACATCGGCAGGCCGATATGCGTTGTTCCGCCCTTACCTGGGGTGACGCCGCCAACCATTTGTGAGCCATAAGCCAGCGCTTGCTCGGTATGGAATGTACCCGTCGCGCCTGTCATGCCCTGCGTGATGATCTTGGTGTTTTTATTGACTAGGATGCTCACAAACGTCTCCTGAAATCTTTGGGTTGCGCTTAGCTAAGCGACGGGTCGATGGCCTTACATGCCACCAGAAGTTCCTTAACCGCATCAACGCTGACAGCGAGATTGGATTTGGCTTCGTCGTCCAATGCGATTTCGACGACTTTTTCAACGCCACCTGCACCGATTATTACAGGGACACCGACATACAGATTGTCGACGCCATATTGGCCAGTCAAATGGACGGCGGCCGGAAGGACGCGTTTTTGGTCGTAGAGATAGGCTTCTGCCATCGCGATGCCACTGGTGGCGGGCGCGTAATAAGCCGAACCTGTCTTGAGCAACGCGACGATTTCGCCGCCGCCGCTGCGCGTACGCTGGACAATCGCGTCAATGCGCTCCTGCGTCGACAGGCCCATTGCGATCAGGTCAGGCACTGGAATTCCGGACACCGTGGAATATTGAATAACGGGCACCATTGTGTCGCCATGGCCGCCAAGAACAAAGCTGGTCACATCCTTTACCGACACGTTGAATTCATCAGCGAGGAAATGGCTGAAGCGCGCCGAGTCTAGCACGCCCGCCATGCCAACCACCATGTTATGCGGCAGGCCCGAAAATTCGCGCAAGGCCCATACCATCGCGTCGAGTGGGTTGGTGATGCAGATGACAAATGCGTTTGGCGCGTTGGCGGCGATGCCCTCACCAACGGCCTTCATAACTTTCAGGTTGATGCCAAGCAAATCATCACGGCTCATGCCCGGCTTGCGTGCGACGCCAGCGGTTACGATGATCACGTCTGCGCCGGCAATATCGGCATAATCATTTGTACCGGTGATTTTGGCGTCAAAACCTTCAACGGGGCCGCATTGCGACAGGTCCAACGCCTTGCCCTGGGGAACGCCTTCAACAACGTCAAAAAGGACGATGTCACCAAGGCCCTTTAAGGCTGCGAGATGGGCGAGGGTGCCACCGATGTTACCGGCGCCGATGAGTGCAATTTTCTTGCGAGCCATGAAAAACTGTCCTTCCCTTAGGGCTTTGTAGCGGAATTAAAGCGGCGTTACGCCGAATCGCTGTGGATAACAACCCATTAAAGATTCAAAATAAAGGGTTTTTATGATAATAGTTCGCAATAGCTTTAATGACCATTAGGTGCCAGCTACACGCCGCAGCATCTCCATCCAGATAGGGATTTGACCATGAAATCCCTCGGCCCATACGCGTTCATCTAGGCCATGCGCGCCTTCCCGCTGACCGACTATCCCCCATAGGCCACCAAAGCCATAAACGGGGATGCCAGCGGCGCGTAAAAATGCGCCATCGGTAGCACCAGCGGATTGGAACGGCAGAACGGGCGCATTGGGAAAGCGTGTGCCAACCGCCGCCCGATAGGCCTGCAATATATCATCGCGCATGGGCGAGGGTGCAGTCTCGGGAGTCTGCGATCCTTCGATGGCGGAAACGGTAACATCTGGTCCCGCAAGCGACTGCAATTGTTGCCGGACGTCTTCGATTTTCACGCTTGGGAAAATGCGGCAATTCACATTAGCTTCGGCCTTTTGAGGTAAAGCATTTGGCGCATGTCCGCCCGATAGCATGGTTGCAACGCAGCGCGTTCGCGTGCTGCCTGGGTCCATTGCTTCCAGTAAGTCGGCTGTTTCACGGTCCTGTGGGTCAGCAAGAAATCGGCGAAGCAACTCGCCATATTGGCCGCTATCGCCCTTTGCGAGCATTTCAAAACTGGCGCGGGTGGCATCGTTGATCATAGCCGGAAAACGGTGTCGCTCAACTGCCGTCAATGCATTGGCGAGCGCATAAATTGCGTTGTCGGGACGCGGTGCGCTACTGTGCCCGCCGCGATTGACTGCCGTCATACGAAAGTCGGCATAGGTTTTTTCTGCAATCTGAATACCGAAGCCTTCAACCCGCCCGTCAGGGAACACCGTCCCGCCACCTGCATCGCCGTTTAGCGCATATTCGGCGTCAATCAGGTCGCGCCATTGATTTGCCGCCCGTCGTGCGCCGTTGCCTGTGGTTTCTTCATCACCCGTAAACAGGACAATGATGTCTCGTGTAGGTTCAAATTTTTCCGCACGCAGATATTGCAGAGCAAGGACAATGCCCGTCAATGCGGCCTTATTGTCATTTGAACCGCGCCCCAGATAATATCCACCTTCTTCGCGAAACTGGAACGGCGGATATTTCCAATCGCTTGCCTTAGCTGCAACTACATCCATGTGCGCCATGAGCAAGATGGGCTTTTTGCCCGATGGCTTGGCCGCGGGCCAGCGCGCGATCAATGTCTGCGTGTTATCATGATCCTTGACGATGACGTTTGTGATGCCCGCCTTGCGGAATTCGGCTGATAAAAGGGCGGTTAGCTTTTTAAACTCTGCAGGCTGTCCATCTACAGTCGGAATTTCAACAATCTTAGCGAACAAATCACGCTCAGCGGAACGCTGCGCACTTTGTGCCTGCGCGTTTGTAGCTGCGGTAAGAGCCAGCAAGCCTGCAAAAAATAAAGTCTTCTGTCCCATTATCTCTCTCCCTTTTGGGGCATGCTAACGCGGACCATGCCCTTCCGCCAGATAATCCTCAGACTGCATTTCCATTAGGCGGGATACAGTTCGGTCAAACTCAAACCGTCCATCGCCTTGCGGGTATAAATGGTCTGGTTCCGCATCGGCGCTCGCTAAAAACTTCACCCGATATTCGTATAAGGCATCAATCAATGTCACAAAGCGCGCGGCCTCATTTCGATTGTGTGGCCCCAACACCGGAATGCCGACCATGATCACGGTGTGAAAGCGCCGCGCGATGGCAAGATAATCTGCTGCCCCGCGTGCTTCGGCGCAGAGTCGTTTAAACGAAAACACGGCAACGCCTTTCAGCGCTTTAGGCACATGTAATATGCGTCCGCCACCAACATCTAGCTCCATCGCGGGTACATGCGCGCGGTCCTCGGGTGGATAGTCCGTCATGCGGAAAAATGTATTGGATAGAGCCGCCGTGGTTTCCGGACCATTGGGCACGAGCCAGATCTTTGCGCTGCCCAATCGGTCGCGTCGGTAATCAGTAGGGCCGTCGAGCGTGATGATATCGAGGCTCTCCTTCACAAGCGCGATGAAAGGCAGAAATAATTGCCGGTTCAGGCCATCCTTATACAGATCATCAGGGCGACGATTCGACGTGGTCACAACGGTAACACCGGCTGCTATCAGGCCAGAAAAGAGACGCGACATGATAGCTGCGTCAGCCATATTGTTAACGACCATTTCATCAAAGCACAGCAACCGCGCTTCGTCAGCCAAGGCCGCAACTATGGGTGGAATAGGGTCGCCTTTTTCCTTCACACGCTCGGCCTTTAGCCGCGCATGAATGTCGAGCATGAATTCGTGGAAATGCGCGCGTCGCTTATGTTGGATTTGCACACTGTCGAAAAACAAATCCATCAGCATGGATTTACCACGCCCGACACCGCCCCATAGATAGAGACCCCGTGCCGGCTCTGGCTTGCGCCCTAGGAACCGCCAAATCATGTTGCCGCGCGCAGGAACAGCTTCGAGTTCGGCTTGCACTTGAGCAAGCGCGCTCACTGCCCTGACTTGATCTGCGTCTGGCCTGAGTTCACCGGCCTGAACGAGCGCGGCGTGACGTTCCAGAACCGATGTCGACATCATTTTTTCGTTGGTTTTCGTATCGTACCCGAAAATGCAGCAACGCGCGATTCGCCCTGCATCACAATGCCGCGCATGAAC
This sequence comes from Sphingorhabdus wooponensis, assembly GCF_003933235.1. Lineage (GTDB taxonomy): Bacteria > Pseudomonadota > Alphaproteobacteria > Sphingomonadales > Sphingomonadaceae > Sphingorhabdus_B > Sphingorhabdus_B wooponensis. Next base: position 58,497 of record NZ_RWJI01000003.1, on the reverse strand, counting down.
AAGAGGCGGCCGGTTTCCTTGAGGAGCTCAACTTCTGCCTCCAGCGGCTCGCCAATGACGCCAGCGCCAATAAACTGCACCGAAAGGTCGAGGGTAACCGCTGCGCCAGCTTCAATCAGGCCAAACATCCGAGACGCGCCGAACATAGCTACGTCGATAAAGCCCAGAGTGACACCGCCATGCACCGCGTTACGTAAATTGCTGTGCCGATGTTCGGGATACATACGCAAGCGCGCTTTGTTAACGCCCTCACTGCGGACCAGCATTTTGCCCAGCACCGTGCCGTTGTAGCGGCTGGCATCGGTCATTTGCCAATTCAGCCAGCCCGGATTATCGGGGTCAGGGCTGCTGTCAAAAGTGGGTGTATCCAACGGCAATCCTAACCGATCAGAGCCTTGTGGCGCATTGAAACGCTTAAAGGTGGCGCTCAGCGACCATCTTTTTTGTTTCTGCAATTGCCTTTGCCGGGTTCAGCCCCTTGGGGCAGGCGTTGGCGCAGTTCATGATAGTGTGGCAGCGATACAGGCGGAATGGATCTTCCAACTCGTCAAGGCGCTCACCAGTCATTTCATCACGGCTGTCGGCCAACCAACGATAGGCTTGCAGCAAGATAGCTGGCCCTAAAAACTTGTCGCTGTTCCACCAATAAGATGGGCAACTGGTCGAACAACAGGCGCACAAGATGCACTCATACAGACCGTCAAGCTTCGCGCGGTCTTCTGGCGATTGCAGGCGCTCCTTGCCCGATGGCTCAGGCGTTACAGTCTGCAGCCACGGTTTAATCGACGCATATTGGGCGTAAAAATGCGTGAAGTCGGGAACAAGGTCCTTGATGACTTCCATATGCGGTAGCGGGGTGATGGTGACCTCGCTTTTGCAATCTTCAATCGCGGTGGTGCAGGCTAGGCCATTCTTGCCATCGATGTTCATGGAACAAGATCCGCAAATGCCTTCGCGACATGACCGACGGAAGGTTAGCGATGAATCCTGTTCACCCTTCATCTTGATCAACGCGTCGAGGACCATTGGACCACAGTTATCGGTATCTACCTCAAACGTGTCGTACCGTGGGTTCTCCCCGCTATCGGGATCATAACGATAGACCTTGAACTTTTTAGTCTTGCCGCCGGTTTTAGCAGCGTGAACAGTGCCCTTCTGGACTTTACTGTTCTTAGGGAGAAAGAAATCGGCCATATCAATATCCTGTGGACTCTAACGACTTAGTATTCCGTGTGAGCAAGTGCCCTAACCAAGCGATTAAGCAATCACAAGCCCTCAACTGCGTCTTCTCTGATTGCCTTTTCTGCAAGTCGGACACGAAGCTTGTCAATTTTACGGCCGTCCATGTCGACAACTTCAAAGCGCCAGCCTTGATCGGTGAACGCCTCACCTTCAGCGGGGAGATGTCGCAATATATGCAAAACATGCCCTGCCGCCGTCGCGTAATCGCGGTCCTCAGGCAGGTCGATGGATAAAGCCTCGGCCATGGCGTCAGCCGACATCGATCCTGAAACCAGCATCGATCCGTCATCCAGCTTCACGATATTGGGCGCGCTGCCCTGCGCTTGGTCGGACGCAAATTCACCGGCAATGGCAGCCAAAAGATCATTCGGCGTCACAATGCCTTCGAAATGGCCATATTCATCATGTACCAAGAGCATGGGCACATCGGATGAACGTAAAATCTCCAGTGCGTCCATGGCGTCAAGCTGATCCGGAATAATCTCGGCACGGCGCATCAAACTGCGAATGTCCAGCACTTCACCACGAATTTGCGCCGCGACGATGTCGCGTGACTGAACGACCCCAATAATATCGTCGCCGTCTTCGCCTGTCACAGGCAAGCGGGTATGGAGTGAGTTTAAGAGCGAATCGCGCACCGCTTCTTCAGATGCATCGGCGGAAATGCGGTCCACATCGGTACGCGGCGTCATGACTTCACGCACTGGACGGTCGGCAAGGCGAACAACGCCCGCAATGACCTTATGCTCATGCTCCTCAATGATGCCCGCATGGGTTGCTTCAGCAAAGACCATGCGCAATTCTTCGGCGCTCAGCGCGTCGCGCGTGTCACGGCGAAGCCCAAGCGCGCGAAAGATGGTCGCGCTTGATTTGTCGAGAGTCCACACGATGGGCGCAGTGAGCCGCGCCAGCAACTCCATCGGGCCAGCCATGATAACGGCGATTCGCTCGGGCGCAATCAGTGCAAATTGCTTTGGAACCAGCTCGCCTACAACCAAAGACGCGTACGTGGTGACGCTGATCACGATGCCGAAACCCATGGTTTCTGACCATTCACGATCGACGCCCCATAAGGCAATCCGATCAGCAACTGGCCCTCCGAGCGTCGATCCTGAATAGGCACCGGCAATAATGCCGATGAGCGTTATGCCAATTTGCACAGTGGACAGGAATTTTCCGGGGTCGCGCCCAAGTCGTAACGCTGCCGAAGCGCCGCGTTTGCCGTCCTCCGCCATCGCTTTCAACTTGGCTGTTCGCGCCGAAACAATGGCAAGCTCCGACATTGCGAACACGCCATTTAGGGCAATGAGCGCTAATATAGTTGCGGCATCAAACCACGGGAAAGGATCAAGATGTTCCATAAGGACGTTTGCGCCATAAAGCGAAAATTTGGGTTTTGGCAACAAAATGCGTAAAAACAGGTTATGGGATATAGATGCAACCGTTTGAGATAATCATCGCAGGTTCATCATAGGTGTTGTTTAAGCGACGCCTTAGTTGAAAGGGACGATAATGAAAAAGAACCAAATGATTACACTGACATTATTGGCGGCGATGCTCCCGCTGTCCGCGTGTGTGACAGATCCCGAGACTGGAAATCGTACTATTTCGAAGGCAGCTATTGGCGGCATTGGCGGGGCATTGGGTGGTTATCTAATTGGCGATTTGGTGGGCGGCCGTCGTGACCGCAGCGAAAAGATCTTGGGCGCTGGTATTGGCGCATTGGCGGGTGCTGGCGTTGGTTATTATATGGACGAACAAGAACGCAAGCTGCGTCAGCAGACGGCGGGTACGGGCATCAATGTCATTCGTGACGGCGATAATCTCGTCCTTGATATGCCATCGGAAATTACTTTTGGTGTCGACAGTGCAAATATCGACCCGAGCTTTCGCAGCACGCTTGATGAGGTTGCGTCGACACTGATTCAATATGAGAAAACCTATGTTGACGTGTTAGGCCACACCGATTCCACCGGATCTGACGCTTATAATCAGGCCTTGTCAGAACGCCGTGCATCCTCGGTAGCCGATTATTTGTCGTCACGCGGTGTGCAGTCTGCGCGCTTGGCTACACGCGGTTATGGTGAAAGCCAGCCAAAGGCGAGCAATTTGGATGCGGCGGGGCGCTCGGCCAACCGACGCGTTGAAATCCGACTTGTTCCAGTAACCTAAGTGTGGGCGTACTTTAGACAGTAACACCCTGAAGCATTTTTGGCAGAGCGCCACTTTCGCCCCGTGCTTCGGCCATGAAAAAGGCCTTAGCCGGGGAAGCGCGCTGCACCATCGCCATCCCGAAACGCCGGACCGCAGATGCGGTTTTCCCAGGTATGGAAAACAAGCGGTTTAGTCCGTCTGTCGAAATGGCAATCAGCAACGTATCAATACTGCGCCACCGGCTGTAACGGTCAAGCAACTGCGCATCGCCAAAATCGAGACCAAGGCGCATACCGTCTACCAGAACTTCAGTTAGGGCTGCGACATCGCGGAGTCCCAAATTCAGACCCTGACCCGCGATTGGGTGAATGCCGTGTGCGCTATCCCCGATCAGGACCATACGCTCAGCCGTAATCGAAGCTGCATGGTGGAAGCCCAACTTGTAGGACGATAAAGGCGCAGATAACTCGACCTTGCCCAGCAACCCACCCATGCCCTTTTCAAGTTCCGCCGCGTAGCCGCGTGGCGATAATTTTAGGTAGGCAGCGGCATCTTTGGTTTCAACGGACCAGACAAGCGCCGAACGGTGGCGGCCTTGTTCATCATCCAACATTGGCAGTAAGGCAAAGGGTCCCGAGGGGTAAAAAATTTCATAGGCAATATTGTTATGTGGCCGCTCATGATAAATCGCGCCAACAATCGCGTGATGGTCATATTGCCACTGGGCGATATGGATTCCAGCTTCTTCCCGAGTTTCGCTCTTACGGCCTTCGGCAACAATCATCAGGCCTGCGGTCAACACTTTTCCGTCGTCAAGCGTCACTGTCACTGCGCCAGCATCCCGCGATTTTTCGATGATGTTTGCGGGCATATGTAGTTGGATTGCCGCATGTTCTTGCGCTGCTTTGTAAAGCACACCACGCAAATAACGGCTTTCAAACATTTGACCTAAAAATCCATCATCTTCGGCTGGCGCAAAATCAAGAGACCCTGGCTTTAAACCGTCACTCACCCAGATCTTTTCAATCGGGCAGCCTTTACCGACCAAAGCATCGCCAAGGCCCATCGCTTCGAATAATTTATAGCTTGAGCTTGAGATCGCAAAGGTCCTGCCGTCAAAGCCCGCCTTTAGCATGTTGGCTTGGTCTGCGCGGTCAATGACATGGCTGGTAATGCCTTGCGATGCGAGCGCCAGAGCTTGCGTGAGGCCAATGAGACCGCCACCAATGATGATTACATCTGCCTTGTTTTTCATATTGCCCTTATGGCGCAACAACGCTTGTGATTCAAAGCAGGATTTTGAACGTATAAACCTGTCCCTCGCCCTTTTGCCGTCTAATACTTGACGAGGAGTCCGCTGACGCCGAAAAGGGACGCAGTCGGTCCTTTGCGACTTCATCCAAAATACATATCGGCATTCGTAACATGGCCTTACACATTTCAAAATTTAGCCCGAAATCGAACCTTGGTAATTGGCGGCAGGTCATGCGTGCGTCATTGATCCGCAGTGGCGCATTGTTTGGTGCGGCAGCCTTGGGATTGGTTGCTATTTTTTACGGGCTCGCGGTGCTCAGTTATTCGGCAGGCGACGCGTCATATAATAGCGCGGCAGCCGATGTTCAGCACAATTGGATGGGGCAAAGCGGTGCTTATGTTGCTGATGCGGCGCTTTTCTTGTTCGGCGTACCAGCGATTTTTTTGTTTCCGCTGATGCTGGTGTTCGCGCGGCGTTTGTGGCGCGATGTCCCGCAGCCGCAATGGAAACGACAATTATCCTTGTGCCTGATTGGTATGTTGTTGCTCGGTTTTGGCATGGCTTATTGGCAACAGGGTAGTGACATTGGGCTTCCGGCTGGATGGGGCGGGTTGATTGCTCTGCTATTGGGCAATGCTGCCAGTGCACTCTTAAGCCAAGTTCAGGGTTTATTCGGAACATTGCTTCGGGTGTCCGTTATACTCGGTGCTTTGGTGGGCGGGTTAGCATTGGCTATCCGATCGCTTCAGCTAGAACGGCCATTGCTGCGTATCCCGACATTGACGATGCCTAAATTTGGAGCCGCAAATGTAGGCATTTCGGCCTTAGCGGGCGACGATATACCTGCACCCCAGATTATTGAACCCAAGCCACCACGCAAGGCTGTGGAGCCGGATCAACGCAAGCCGCCGGTGATTGAGGACCGCACGCTCGCGCCAAAAAAAGCCGCTTTTTCAACGGGTGCCCGGCAAGGTGATTTTTTTGGTAGCTTTACTTTGCCATCGCTCGAGTTGCTCGATCCTCCTCCCGCGATTTCAGTACCTAAGCTCGATAAGGCTGCGTTGGAGGCTAATGCACGGTTGCTCGAGTCGGTGCTTGATGACTTCCATGTGAAGGGGCAAATTGTCGCGGTTCGCCCTGGCCCTGTCGTCACGATGTACGAACTTGAACCAGCGGCGGGTATAAAGTCGAGCCGTGTCATTCAGTTGGCCGAAGACATTGCACGTAACATGTCCGCGCTCTCCGCGCGCGTTTCGACCATCCCCGGCAAGACGGTGATGGGCATCGAGCTTCCCAATGCGCACCGAGAGGCTGTTGTGTTTCAGGAAATGGTGGGCTCTGATGCTTTTGCGGAGCTAAAAGGCGCATTACCTATAATCTTGGGCAAGAATATTTCCGGCGACCCCGTTATTGCTGATCTAGCGCCTATGCCACATCTGCTGGTCGCAGGGACGACCGGGTCGGGTAAATCGGTTGGCTTGAACTGTATGATCTTGTCGCTGCTCTATCGCCTGACACCGGACCAATGCCGGATGATCATGATCGATCCCAAAATGCTCGAACTGAGCAGCTATGACGACATTCCGCATCTGCTGTCGCCCGTGGTGACCGAGCCTGCAAAGGCTATCCGCGCCCTGAAATGGGCAGTTGAGCAGATGGAGGAGCGATATCGTATGATGTCCTCGCTTGGCGTGCGTAACCTTGCGAACTTCAATGAAAAAGTGCGCAATGCAAAGGCGAAAGGTGCGCCATTGGGCCGCAAGGTGCAGATCGGTTATGACCCGATGACTGGCCAACCACAATATGAGGAAGAAAGCCTCGCTTACGAACCCATGCCGCAGATTGTTATCATCGTAGATGAGTTAGCCGACCTGATGATGACCGCAGGAAAGGAAGTCGAATTCCTGATACAGCGTCTGGCGCAAAAGGCGCGGGCGGCGGGGATTCACCTGATCATGGCAACCCAGCGTCCCTCAGTCGATGTTATCACGGGCGTTATCAAGGCAAATCTGCCAACCCGCATTTCCTTCCACGTCACGTCCAAAATCGACAGTCGGACTATTCTTGGGGAACAAGGCGCAGAACAGCTGCTGGGCAAGGGCGACATGCTTTATATGGCTGGTGGCCGCGGATTGATCCGTATTCACGGACCCTTTGTCTCCGACGATGAAGTGCGCCGCGTTGCCGACCATTGGCGTGGCCAGGGGCAGCCTGAATATATCCAGGCTGTGACGGAAGAGCCCGAAGACGGCGGTTTCGACTTTGGCGGCATAGGCGGTGACGACAGCGAAGAAGATTCACAATATCGTAAAGCGTGCCAAATAGTGTTCGAAAGCCAGAAGGCCTCAACAAGCTGGATCCAACGGCAATTGCGCATCGGTTACAACAGCGCTGCGCGGCTGATTGACCGGATGGAGGAAGATGGCTTCATCAGCGCGCCGAACCATATTGGCCGCCGGGAAGTACTGCGCGACCGCAACGGCGACCCAGCTTAGCCGTTAAGACGGGGTTCAAGGCAGCCTGAATAGTAATTGTTGCCACCCCATCCCTAGGAAACAAAGATGACTTTTTCAAAATTTGCCTTGTTGTTCGCGCCGGTTGCGCTCGTGGCAACGACACCTAGTATTGCGCAGTCCTCGTCCGAGCAGATGGCCCGGGTGGTTCAGCATATGAAAGCTGTGGCTACGATGTCAGCCACTTTTTCGCAGACAGATCGGAGCGGTGGAACGCTGACCGGCAAGTTGCTGTTGAAGCGGCCTGGGCAAGTGCGTTTTGAGTATCAAAAGGATGTACCCTTATTGATTGTCGCAGACGGCCGTGCGCTCACAATGGTGGATTATGAGGTCAAACAAGTGCAGCGTTGGCCGATCCGCAACAGTCCGCTGGCGGCCCTTCTTGACCCCGGTCAGGACCTTGCGCGCTTTGGCAAGATACTTCCAACGTCTACTAAGGAGGTTATTAGCGTCGAAGTCCGCGACCCAAATCGGCCCGAATATGGTACCATCACTATGATATTCGTGGACAAGCCCGGCGCGCCCGGTGGATTGACTTTAAATGGCTGGGTCGCGCTGGATTCCAAAAACAACCGCACCACCATTCGACTCAATAACATCACCTATAATGGCGCCATCGCAAAAAACGCCTTCACGTGGAAAGATCCACGACCCGTCAGGCGAAAATCGTAATATCTGGCGATGAACGGAAGCGCACCACCGACAAGCTGCGGCCTGCGCGTAAGTTGTTCATCTGAACGACAGGAAAGCCACAGTATAAACGACTCATCAGTGGATGTCCGTACGTGTGGATTTCCCCCTGTTGCCCGCGACTTAAAACACCGCTGATATCCGCGTGACGAACGCAAGCTTAGCCCTCATCCCCAATGCCCCCGGGATGGGGGCTTTGCTTTTTTGTCTGAAATGACTTCACCGGCTTGCCCCTGACGCTTCAGGCATCTAGGGCTTTTATCTTATGTCTCAGACCATACGCATCGCCTCGTGGAATATAAACTCAGTCCGCGCCCGCATCGACATTGTCGAACGCTATTTGAAGGAAGAGGCGCCTGACGTTTTGTGCCTTCAGGAAACAAAAGTCATCGACAGCCTGTTTCCCGAAGGATTGTTTCGGCAATTGGGTTACCGACATTTTGTCATTAACGGGATGCCTATGCACCATGGTGTTGCAATCGTCAGCAAGCTGCCGTTGATCAACCGCAGGGTTGAGGATTGGCAAGCCAATGGCGAGGCGCGCCATGTCGGTGCAGAGTTAAACATTGACGCAGCCAAGGGCGTACGGATCGACAATGTCTATATTCCTGCAGGTGGTGAGGTTCCGGACAGTGAGGTTAATTCCAAATTCGGCCAGAAACTAGCGTTTTTGAAGCGTATGGCGGAATGGTCGCGTAACGTTACGCAACCGACAATCCTCACGGGTGACTTCAATGTTGCGCCGCTTGAGAAAGATGTCTGGAGCCATAAACAATTGGTAAATGTCGTCAGCCATACCAAAATTGAAATTGAGCATTTGGCGGAAATTCAGGCCGCAGCAGACTGGGTGGATGTTGCGCGGCACTTTGTTGAGCCGTCGAAAAAATTATATACATGGTGGAGCTATCGCGCACAGGATTGGGAAACATCTGACCGTGGACGTAGGCTCGATCATATGTGGGTTACACCTGATCTGAAAGAAAAGGCAAAGGCGCATATCGTGCACAAACATGTGCGCGGCTGGGGCAAACCATCCGACCATGCACCGATAGTCACGGAATTCACCTTTTGATCGGGGGGAGCGCAGCGTTGGGAGACTCACGCCGCGCAGCAATGGCGATTGATGCCTTGCGCCGCGGATGGCCAGTCACCGTTGTGGATGTGGATAAAGCGCTGACTGTACTTGCGGTCGAAACGGCGCAGGATATTTCCGGCACGCATGCGATATTGCTATCAGCAAGTCGCGCGGCGACGTTGAAATTAAGCAACCAGAGTGCCGCGGCCGATGGCGACCTTCCGGTGCTCATTAAGGCCCCGTTCGACTTGGACCTCAGACTCGCATTGGCGGTAGCTGACCCAAGCCTCGACCTTGCCTATCCGATGAAGGGACCCTTTGCCGCGTTGCCATTGGATGATGGGCCATCGGCGACGGCCGCTATCGAACTTGCGCGTTTGGCTGGCTTGCTGCCCGCGTTTCTGGTGTTGGCGGATGCGGACGAAAACACCGTTAATGTCAGCCCGCAAGATGTTATTGCCTTTGACGATAGCGGCGCGTTGCGCATAGCTGCGCGGGCCAAACTTCCGGTTGCCGCCAATGCAGATGCCGAAATCGTCGCGTTCCGGACAGTCGTAGATGCGTCCGATCATGTTGCGTTGCTGATGGGTACGCGCGATACCTCGCCGCCAGTCGTCCGGCTGCACAGTGAATGCCTGACGGGCGATGTTCTCGGCAGCCTGAAATGCGATTGCGGACCGCAATTACATGAAGCGTTGCAACAAATTTCGGACGCAAGTTGGGGCATATTGTTATATTTGCGACAAGAAGGACGCGGCATTGGCTTGATCAACAAGCTGCGCGCCTATGCGCTGCAGGATCAGGGGTTTGATACGGTCGATGCCAATACCCGATTGGGCTTCGCCATTGATGCGCGCGACTTTTCTGTCGCTGCACGGATGCTCGAATTGCTTGGTGTGGAACGGGTGCGCCTGTTAACTAACAATCCCGAAAAAGTGGATGGCTTGCAAAAAGCGGGCATTGCGGTCACGGAACGGCTGCCGCTTCAAATCGCCGCGAACCCACACAATGCCCATTATCTTGAAACCAAAAAAAGCCGGACTGGTCACGCACTTTAAGTTTTTCAGGACGCAAGCTGTCAATGCGGATTGCCCTGCGCGTCTTCCGGCGTGAGTTATTAATCGCGTCGACCGTTTAAGGCCCTTTCGATAAACGCATCATCCAGAGGCTCCGGCCCCGGTTCTGGCGCATCATTGGGGTCTTCCATTAGGGGTGCGCCTTCAATCGGCATCCCGTTTTCGTCGAATAGCAGCATTTCTTCCCCGTCGAGTAATGTCTCCTCGCCTTCAAGAGCTTCTGGGAACGTCACCTCTGTTGCAAATTTCTCCACGGGACGATCGGATACCGCGACACGCATATATGCTGCCCAGGCTTGCGCAGGGGCGCGGCCGCCTTCAAGGCCACCAATTCGCCTAGCGTCGTCGCGACCCATCCACACGCCGGTTGTAAGACCGCTGGAGAAGCCCAGGAACCATCCGTCCTTGTTGCTTGAAGTCGTCCCCGTTTTGCCCGCAACGGGTCGGCCGATATTTGCAGCCCGCCCGGTGCCCGTAGCAACAGCGCTTTGCAACAAATCGGTCATTGCGCCTGCAACCCAATCGTCAACCAACTGCACAGAGCTCGATGGCTTCGCCGCATATAGAAGCTCACCATCAATCGTGGTGACCTTTGTAATGCCATAAGGCATGACACTTCGCCCACCTGCTGCGACTGCTGCGAACGCCTGGGTCATATCGATAACGCGGGTATCCGATGTGCCCAGAACCATCGACGGTTCCGTGTTGACAGGGGTGGAGATTCCGAACCTGCGCGCCATATTGGCGATGCTACTGGTGCCAACATCTTGCCCAATTTGAGCGGCGACTGTGTTTTTGGAATAAGCAAAGGCGGTACGAAGTGAAATCGGGCCCGCAAATTTGCCGTTACTATTCTTGGGTTGCCAGCCTTCAATTTCGACTGGCTTGTCTTCTACCATGTCTTCGGGGCGATAGCCCGCTTCCAACGCGGCGAGATACACGAATAATTTCCAAGCCGACCCTGGTTGGCGCACAGCGGTAACCGCGCGATTATAAATGCTGCTATTATAATCGGTGCCGCCGACCATCGCCTTCACAGCGCCGTCGCGGTCAATCGACACCAATGCGCCTTGAGACCCGCGGGGTGCATTCGCCGCGATTGCTGCGGTTGCGGCGCGCTGCATTTTAAGATCCAGCGTCGTCCAGACATCAATGGGCTTTTCGGTTTCGTCAATCAGGCCGTCTAACTGCGGCAAAACCCAATCCGTGAAGTAACGCACGCTGTCTTGAGGCGTTTCAGCTGCCAATCGGACTCCGGCTAACTCAACATTTGCGGCCTCAGCTGGGGTAATCATCCCGGCATCTTGCATGACTTCAACCACTACCTTCGCGCGGTCCAAAGCGGCCTGCGCGTCGGCCGTAGGCGCATAGCGTGAGGGTGCCTTTACTAGACCTGCGATAATAGCTGCCTCAGCAAGGTTGATGTCTTCGGCGCCATGGTCAAAGAAACGGCGACTTGCCGCATCCACCCCATAAGCGCCGCCACCAAAATATACTTTATTCAAATAGAGCTCAAGGATCTGGTCCTTGGAGAATTTGGTTTCCATCGCCAACGCAAGGATGACCTCGCGAATTTTACGGCCAAACTCCTTGTTGCTATTAAGATAGATGTTGCGCGCCAATTGTTGCGTGATGGTCGAGCCACCTTGCGTCCAGCGACCTTCAACGGTCCGAACATACACGGACCGTGTAATGCCAATAGGGTCGACACCGGGATGCATATAATATCGGCGATCTTCAACCGCGACCATCGCATCCTTCATCTCGGACGGCAATTGGTCGATGGTTAGCCAGCGTCCGAAGCTCGGGCCAAGCGATTGAATAACAGTGCCATCTGCGGCACGTATACGGATCATCTGCCCGTTGGGGGACGCTTTCAGATCTTCGAAACTGTCAATTTCGCTGCGTGCAATCGCGACGAAAATGCCAAGGACCATGACGCCCAGCAACGCTGCGATGACGCCCGCTTTGGCGATGCGGAATATCCATGTTCCCATTGGGCCACGTTCTTTCGAAATCTTGCCTGCGCGTGCCATGCTTTGCGTGTTACCCAGTCCCGTAACCGCCGACAAGCGCCTTGTTATTCAGGATCGAATGCAAGCGCTGCGCTGTTGATGCAGTAACGCAGGCCTGTTGGTCCCGGCCCATCGGGAAAGACATGACCCAAATGCCCGTCACATGCAGCGCAGCGCACTTCGATGCGGACCATACCGTGCGATGCATCGCGATGTTCTTCGACGGCATCATTGTCTGCAGGCGCGGTAAAGCTTGGCCAACCTGAACCGCTGTCAAATTTCGTGTCTGAAGCAAACAGGGTAGTCCCACAGCCAGCGCAGCGAAATTCGCCTTCGCGCTTTTCATCGGTTAGAGCGCCGGCAAAAGCACGTTCTGTGCCAGCCTCACGCAGGACATGATATTGAATGGGGTCCAATTCTGCCCGCCACTCCGCGTCGGATTTGATTATTTTTTCCATGAAAAGGGACCTTTCGTGCGTTTGATGTGGGAGTAAAAACAAAATGGTTCAAGGTACTAACGCAAGAGTGGCGCCTTGGAACTGTGTAAGTCGCATTATTGATTAACCGCGGCGTGCTGCGGCACGGGCAATGCGGACAAGCTCTTCTTCCAATATGGTCACGGCAAGCCCGTCGCGGACATGCATCAATTTTGACTCCACCTCAAGCAAATGGCCGTTGAGACCAGCAAGCCGGACCGATGGCCAGCGCATCAATTGCTGTGCGTAGCTGTCTGCATCTTTCCAAAATATCGAACGCGTTGCCTTAACCACCGCGCCGGGATTGGCACCATTGTCGACTTTTGCCCGCATCGCGGCGAGCATTGTCACGCGGCGTTGCATGGCGCGGATGATGCGAATGGCATCCACACCCATGTCGCGTGCGGCGGATAGCTCGCGACCTGTGCCACGCAAGTCGCCGCCCATCACGACATGGACGAGGCCGTTAATATTTTCCTCACCGGTTTCCGCTGATAACGCTTCAAATATAGCAATTTCCACCGTGGCGGGACGCTGCGGTGACGCATCATAATATAGAGACAGCTTGTCGATTTCTGCCTGCGCCAGCTTGCGGTCTTGCCCGGTGTAACGCGCGATACGGACGGCAAGTGGTCGATCGATTTTTAAACCTGTGGTGGCAGCATAGGCCATGACTGCTGCTGCGGCGTCGCCTTCCTCAGGTAAATAACAAATATGGGCCATGGCGCGGGGATGCGCCTCTAGCAACTTTCGTAATTTGCTAGCCTTGGTCAGATTGCCGGCGGTGGCAATAACCGGGCTAAGGTCCCCTTCCAACTCCAGCAGATTTTCTACTGCGGCGAGCCCCTCTTCGCGCCGGAAATTAAGACGAATATGCCTTTTGTCGCCGAACAGCGATAGGGCAGATGCCTCATCTACCAATAAAGCCGGGTCATTGCGGATACGGTCGCTGTCGATTTCAATGCGTTCTGAGCCTGCTAACTGAGCCGACATTTGCCCGGCAATATCAGCCACAGCCGATTCATCCTGCCCAAATATGAAAAACAACCGAACATCAGGGCGGGCGCTGATGGCATTGATAAAGCTACGTTCTTTTGCGCTACTCATTCGCCGCGCGCGTAAATGGAAAGCCGCGTGACAATCTGATCCGCAACCTTTTGGGTCAAGTTCTCAAGTGCGCTGTTTTCGCCAGCGATCGTTGCATATTCCGAACTGACCACGTCAATGCCCGCGTCCGATCCGGCTGTGGTATCCAGCACAGTCTCGCCCGTCGCGACCGAAACAAGCTGATAGCGCGCACGCAATGTCCGGCGTTCCCGCGTGACCGTATCATCGGCGCGCACGCCAAAACCTTCAATTTGGTCATCCAGGACAACAATCAGCCGGAATTGCGCAGAATTGCTGTCTTGAGTGCCAAGCCGGTCGGTCAATGCATTGCGCATCAGCCAACCATTTTTGCCCTCGATTGGCACAACACTGATGGTTCCCAATGTTTGCGCCACCACCCCATTTGACCCACCGCTATACAAGGGTTGCAAACTGCACGCAGGCAGCAGGAAAGCAAGCATCAAGGGGGCGATGAAACGGTTCATAGGACGATGTTGACCAGCCTGTCGGGAACGACGATGATTTTCTTTATATCACCGCCGTCAATGGCATGCTGAACCTTTTCGCTGGCCAGCGCAAGCGCCTCCATTTCGGCTTGCGGTAAGCCCTTGGCGACCGTGAGCGTGTCACGCAATTTGCCCCTGACCTGAATGGCGATGGTAACCTCGTCTTCCTCAAGAAGGGTCGGGTCTACTTCTGGCCATGCGGCGTCGGCAATCAAGCCGCCGCCCATGTCCGCGCCAAGCTGAGTCCAAGCCTCTTCAGCCAAATGCGGCACCATGGGTGATGACAGCAAGAGAATTGTGCGAATGGCAGAATCGCGGCTGGCTGAAGGCGCGGCTTTTTCAATGGCGTTGGCCAAGTCATAAATCTTGGCGACGGCCTTGTTAAAGGCCAGCGCCTCAATATCTGCACCGACGCCAGCAATTATCTGATGCGTTTTGCGGTCCAAGGCTTTGTCCGCGCCATCAGCACCGCTGACCTGCGAAGTTAGGCGCCACAGACGCTGCACAAAGCGCCAGCAGCCTTCTATGCCAGCTTCCGACCATTCCAGATCGCGTTCGGGCGGGCTGTCGGATAGCATGAACCAGCGCACGGCATCGGCGCCATATTGATCCACAATGTCATCGGGATCGACGACATTCTTTTTCGACTTGGACATCTTCTCGATACGGCCAGCAACTGCAGGTGCGCCGCTGTCGATGATGGTCCAGACGTCGCCCTCGCGTCGCACCTGATCAGGGCTTAGCCAGGTTCCTTTTGCGTCTTGATAGGTTTGGTGCGTGACCATGCCTTGCGTGAACAAAGATGCAAATGGCTCCTTCACATCAATCAAGCCGATATGGCTCAATGCGCGCGTCCAGAAACGGGCATAAAGCAAGTGCAGAATGGCATGTTCTACGCCACCAATATATTGGTCCACCGGAAGCCATTTTTCCGCAACTGCGCGATCAAATGGCTTGTCATGTGGTTGGCTCGCAAAGCGGATGAAGTACCAGCTGGAATCGACAAAAGTATCGAGAGTATCGGTTTCCCGACGCGCTGGAATGCCGCAGCTTGGGCAATCGACTTTGCTCCACGTAGGGTGTCGGTCGAGCGGGTTTCCTGGGATGTCGAAGCTGACATCTTCGGGTAAAGTCACGGGCAATTGGTCATCCGGCACCGGCACCGCGCCGCAGGTCTGGCAATGAATGATCGGGATCGGAGTACCCCAGTAGCGTTGACGCGAAACGCCCCAGTCGCGCAGACGATATTGCGTCTGGCCCATGCCCCAGCCTTCAGCCTGCGCACGTGCGATGACATCGGCTTTGGCCTGATCAATCGTCATGCCATTCATCCAGTGTGAATTGACGATTGTGCCGGGGCCAGTGAAAGCAATATCACCGACAAAGACGCTATCGGTCACATCGCCATCGGCGACAACGCGAGTGACGGGCAAATCATATTTGCGAGCAAAATCAAGGTCGCGTTGGTCATGCGCGGGGCAGCCAAATACGGCGCCCGTGCCATAGTCCATCAATACGAAATTCGCGACATAGACGGGCAAATGCCAGCTTGGATCCAGTGGATGCTCGACGGTTAGACCTGTATTAAACCCACGTTTTTCTGCGGTTTCAATGTCGGCAGCGGTCGTGCCGCCTTTGCGACATTCTTCGATAAAGGCCTGCAAATCGGGTGCGTTACTCGCCAATTTTTGTGCAACGGGGTGGTCCGCGGCAATGGCGACAAAGCTAGCACCGAACATGGTATCTGGCCGCGTTGTAAACACATCAATGCCGTCATCGCCACCTGGGAAACGGAAGGTGCATTTTAAGCCTTGCGATTTGCCGATCCAGTTTTCCTGCATCAACCGAACCTTGTCAGGCCATTGGTCCAGCGAACCAAGGCCGATCAGCAATTCATCGGCAAAGTCCGTGATTTTGAGGAACCATTGACTCAGCTTGCGGCGCTCGACAGGCGCGCCGGAGCGCCAGCCTTTACCATCTATGACTTGTTCATTGGCCAGCACGGTCATGTCGACCGGATCCCAGTTTACCGCAGATTCCTTGCGATACACCAAGCCAGCAGCGTATAATTTTAGGAACAGGGCCTGCTCATGGCCATAATATTCGGGCTCGCAGGTCGCCAGCTCGCGTGTCCAGTCAATCGCAAAACCAAGCCGTTTCAGCTGTGCTTTCATGTTCGCGATGTTGTCGCGCGTCCAGCCACCGGGGTGGACGTTCTTTTCCATCGCCGCATTTTCGGCTGGCATGCCAAAGGCGTCCCAGCCCATGGGATGCAACACCTCATGACCCGTCATCCGTTTGTAGCGCGCTAATACATCGCCCATCGTATAATTGCGGACATGGCCAATATGGATGCGGCCCGACGGATAGGGAAACATCTCAAGGACATAAGCGCGGGGCTTGGGCGAATTGTCATCCGCAACGAAGCTGCTGCGTTCTTCCCAAATATTTTGCCACCGCGCGTCGGCGACGTGCGGGTTAAAGCGCTCTACATTGGACATAGAAATTACCCGGAGATGGATGACCGGCGAAGGTCACGCGCCTTAGTGAGAATCACAGCTTCCAGCTTTTGCACTGTAGCAGCGCGCAATGGCGCCGCGACCCACTGGCCATTTTGCGAGACTTCGCGACTACCGGCCACGCGCAAAGCGTCAGCACGAAGGTCTTGGTCAAGGATCGAAATCGTCAACTTCACGCGCTCGCCAGGGCTTTGCGGATTTACATACCAATCGGTGACAATGACGCCGCCGGAGGAATCGGTTTGCAGCAACGGCATGAAGGACAAGGCATCAAGCGATGCGCGCCACAAATAGCTGTTGACGCCAATGGTTGTAACTTGGCTGGCCGCGAGGTCCGCCTTTGGACGCTCCCTGCCGCCGCAGCCAGAAAGCATGCTTAAGCTAATTAAGCTGCTTGTCGCAACGATGAGTGCCAGGCGAGTGGTGCGCATAAAAAATCCTTGAACAATGGAATATCGGAAACCTCTATAGTGGCTTGCTGTCGGGAGCAAGCTTTCTGGCGGCTGAACGGCGCGCAATTAATGCTGCAGTCAGTTTTCCTGCGCTATCCGATTGTGGACATCATGCAACAACTCGTGACAAAACGTGTTATTGGCATGATTCTGAAATTACGCCTCTTTTGAATCTCTAAAATCAGGCGTATATCGACAATGAAGAAAAAGAATCGCTGAAAATAAGGCTATGATCGTGAAGCGGGTACAGAAAGGAAAATATGCGACCTTTGCAGCAGTGATGCTGGCAACGGGCTCGCTCGTCCTTTCGCCGATGATTGTCCCTGCCTTTGCAGCAAAGGCATCTGGCCTTGAACAAAATGCTACACCTTCGTGGATAGCGATGTTCACGCCTGCTGGCGGCGATAGCGTTCTGGCCCAGAAATTTTCCGCCACGCAAATTGCACCCAATGTGCGGTTCCCATTTACGCCCGCTAGCGCTGGTGAAGGGCGCAGCCGCACGATTACCGTTGCAGCACGGGCGAACTCGCGCCTGACGGCTGGCGCTGTATCGATACGCAATGTCATCGCACCGGGCGCAGTCGGCGCAGGCAAGGGACTTCGTCTGGCCGCGGTCGATTATCGTTTGACTGCCTCGAAAGGTTGGCAGGACTTTGCTTTGCCCAAGGCACAGGCACGTGCTGTAACAGCACCTTTGAGCGAGCTTGGAAAAGGCGGCTTCCGGCTTGATGAGCGGGCGCAGAAGCCAAGCAAATTCAGCACCAATATTAAGCTCGACCAGAATAAAGAAATGGCGCCGCCCGCACGTGGTAGTGCAGCTTCGGGCGATTATAAGCTGGACGTTGGCGGCAGCTTCTCGATCAGCCACAAGATCGACGTTACCGCAGGCGTTCGGTACGCCAGTGAGAATGATCGCGTCATTCCTTTGGCGGACAATCGCAAGGACAGCGAAGCTGTCTATGTTGGAACCAAAATCCGCTTCTAAGCGGGCTTTTTTCTGAAAGCATCAATTGCCGCCCAACCATGGACGATCCGTGGACCGAGCATATGCGCGCTTTGACGGGTCATGCCGCCTAAGGCGACGATGCGCTTTGGGCCACCAAGCTTTGCGAGTCGTTGAAACATTAAGGGGCCGAGCGGTCGTGCGCCTGGGTGGCTTTTGGTATTGAAAAGCGGGGAGAGAAATAAGAGGTCGGGATTGTCGCGCTTTACCTCTGCGATTTCCCGCGCATTGTGCACAGGCGCGCTGTGTAGCAAGCCTGGGTGGCCACGTCCGCGTTGATGAAAACCGTCGGCATGCCAGCGTAAAGCGGTCCGCGCATCACCCGCCAACAGCAGGATATGCCCGCGCCGACGACAAATACGCAGCACTTGGGCGAACAATGCGCGACGTTGTAGAGTAGCCAAATGATAATGGCGGAAAACCACGCCTGATCGCGCAGGCAGCTGTTGAATAGCGCGCAGTTGCTCATCACCGAAACGCGCATCGGTCATGAGCCAGATTTTCGGCAAGGGGTGGCTTCGCGGCATGCAAGTGCCTATAGCGATCCGCTATGCAGGAAGCGACAAGAGAAACATCCGCCGACCGTTTGACGGCCATCCGCACGCGCATGGCCGCCGCCGCCAAATTGGCGCGACGTCCGGCGGAGGACATTCACCTTATTGCCGTATCGAAAACGCGGTCGGCGCAAGACATTGAACCGCTCATCTTAGAAGGCCAAAGACTGTTCGGGGAGAATCGCGTTCAGGAGGCGGCCAGCAAATGGCCCGCACTGAAGGCACAACATCCGGAGGTTGAGCTGCACCTCATTGGTCAGTTGCAATCCAACAAAGCCGAAGAGGCGGTCGCGTTGTTTGACGTGATACATTCGGTTGATCGGTTGTCGCTTGTGACGGCGCTGGGCAAGGCGATGGAGAAACTGGGGCGCGCGGTGCCGTGCTTCCTTCAAGTCAATATTGGCGCGGAAGAGCAAAAAGGCGGCTGCTCGGTGGCGGATCTCCCCGACCTGTTGAAGGCTGCGCAGGATGCGGGCCTTCCGGTGGCGGGCCTCATGTGCATTCCGCCTGCGGAACTGGAGGCCGCGCCCTTCTTTGCGCTTTTGGCCGAATTGTCCGCGCGGCATGGCCTAATGCA
Organism: Sphingorhabdus wooponensis; assembly: GCF_003933235.1. Classification (GTDB taxonomy): domain Bacteria; phylum Pseudomonadota; class Alphaproteobacteria; order Sphingomonadales; family Sphingomonadaceae; genus Sphingorhabdus_B; species Sphingorhabdus_B wooponensis. The sequence continues at coordinate 39,283 of NZ_RWJI01000003.1, read as the reverse complement.
ATTGAGCATGGGTATGTCCGATGATTTCGAAACTGCCATCATGCTGGGCGCAACATATGTCCGCGTCGGCACCGCCTTATTTGGCAAGCGTCCCAGTTTTGTTTAAGGCAAAACGCGCATAGCCGCTTTGCATGGGGACCAAGGCCTCAACCCCCTCGCCATCGGCGAGGTCGCATGCCTTTATGATTGCAACATCCTGCACATCTAACCCACCGGTCAGCGCGCCAAAGGCTGGCATGATCATCTTGCGCGGGGTTTTTACAAAACAACGCCGTTTTACCATCCGCCCGCGCAACACCTGCCGGAACTTAGGATGGAAATGTCCGGAGATTTCGGGATTGGGATCGCCGCCTAACGCTTCGTGGCGAAGGGTGATGCCGGACAGCGTCAATTCGTCAAACGCCTTGCCACCCCATTTCCCTGACACTGTCCTGTCATGGTTTCCCGTAATCCAAATCCATTCGGTATCGCGGGTCAAATCGACCAACAATGCCGCAGCCGATTTCGCCAGCCGCTGCTCCCCATCATCGTCATGAAAATTGTCACCCAGTGATATGATTTTGACTGGGCTATATTTGCTGCACAGCGCCGCAATATCCTGCAGCGTCGATACGCTGTCATAAGGCGGCAGCATTTGGCCGTATAAGGCAAAGGCGCTCGCCTTTTCCAGATGCAGGTCGGACACCAATAACGCATCTTGCGCGCGCCAATATAATGCTGCCTCTCCGGCTATCTCAAATTGCTGCCCGCCAAATTCGAAGCTTTGTGTCATGGCCGCAGGCTATGCGGATTGTGATGCACGACTGCAAGCGGATGTGCGCAGTTGCCTTTGGCCTAATCTTTAGGCGTTCACGGCGTCATCGCTATACTCGCCAAACTCTCTGCCTCCATCAACAACGCGTCGTCCACAGACCCTTGCGCCACACTCTCGCGGCCAATCATCACCAGCAACGGCACGGCCAGCGGGCTGACACGCTCCAGATCGACGTGCAGCATCGTATCGGCGGCGCGGTCCAGTAAGTCGCCGAGCCGTCCGACATCGGTCAATCGCGCCCGCGCATCGGCCCATGCCGCCTCTAGCAATAGATGGTCGGGTTCATATTTACGCAGCACGTCGTAAATCAGGTCGGTGGAAAAGGTGACTTGCCGGCCCGTCTTGCGCTTGCCGGGATGTTGCCGTTCGACAAGCCCGCTGATCACCGCCACTTCGCGAAAGGCGCGTTTAAGCAAGTAGCTCTGCTCCACCCAGTCCACAAATTCATCGGCCAATATGTCGGCAGAAAATAAGGGCCGCGGATCTGTGATGGGTTTGAGGCTCCACACGCCCAAGGCATAATCGCTCGCCACAAAACCCATGGGCATCAGGCCACGGCTCTCCATCCGCCGCGTGATGAGCATGCCAAGCGACTGGTGCGCGTTCCATCCTTCAAACGGATAGGCCACCATATAATATCGTTTGTCGTGCGGGAAGGTTTCGACCAGCAATTGTCCAGCCTTCGGGATTTGGCTACGATAGGCTTGCATCTCCAACCATTCGCGCACTTCATCGGGAAAGCGGGCCCAGCCTGGCCTGTCGGTCAACATCTGCCGCACGCGGCCCGCGAGATGCGTGGTCAGCGGCAGGCGTGCCCCCATGTAGCTTGGGATATTATTTGCAGGCTTGGTCGCCGCGCGGACGATGAGGTCGAGGTCCTTGATCGATTCGACCTCCAGCGCCATGCCGGCAAAGGTGAAGCAGTTGCCGGGGCTAAGCGTTGCGGCGAAAGTTTCCTCTACCTTGCCCAATTTGCGGCCATTGCGGAACCGGATTTCCAGCATCGGCGCATCGACAATGATGCCCGCGTTAAATCTATGCTGCGCAGCAAATTGCGGGTGTGATAACCGCCAACGACCATCGGGGTCTTTGACCAATTTCTTAAAGCGGTCATAGGCTTTGAGTGCATATCCACCCGTTGCAATAAAGGCGATGACGCGCGCAAAGCTTGCCGCATCAACGCCCGAATAAGGCAAAGCCGATTGAATCTCCGCCAGTAATTCAGCTTCGTCAAATGGACCTGCGCAGGCTAGCCCCATGACATGTTGTGCCAAGACATCATAGCTTCCGGGGCGGAAGGTTTCACCATCGCGGACGCCTTCGGTCACCGCGTCAAAGGCGGCCTGCGCCTCCAGATATTCGAAGCGATTGCCGGGGACGAGAATGGCCTTACTGGGTTCGTCCATGCGGTGGTTCGACCGGCCAATACGTTGCAGCAAGCGCGACGAACCCTTGGGCGCGCCCATTTGAATGACGCAGTCGACATTGCCCCAGTCAACGCCCAGATCAAGGCTGGCGGTGCAGACTAAGGCGCGCAATTTGCCTTCGGCCATCGCGCCCTCGACCTTGCGTCGCGCCTCCACTGATAGCGACCCGTGGTGAATGCCGATGGCAAATTTCTGTTCATTCGCGTCCCATAATTTCTGGAAGATAAATTCGGCAAGGAAGCGGGTGTTGCAGAATATCAAAGTGATTTTGTTGCGGCCGATTTCATCCATCAACTGCGGTATCGCATGATGCCCGCTATGCCCCGCCCATGGCACGCGGCCCTCGGGCAAAAGAATCGTCAGGTCAGGCGCCGCCGCTGTTTCCCCTTCCACCAAGCGGACCTGATCCATGTCGCCATAAGGCGCGAGCCATGCGCGATAGTCATCTGGATCGGCCACGGTCGCCGAAAGCGCCACACGTTGCAGTTTGGGCGCAAGCGTTTGCAATCGCGCGAGCGAGAGGCTGAGCAAATCGCCCCGTTTGCCATTGGCGAAAGCATGGACCTCATCGACAATGACCCTTTTTAGCGTGGCTAACATGTGCACGCTGTCTTCATGGCTGAGCAGCAACGATAAAGATTCAGGTGTGGTCAACAATATATGTGGTGGCTTGACCCGCTGCCGTGCCTTGCGGTCCGACGGCGTATCGCCCGTCCGCGCCTCAACGCGGATAGGCAGGCCCATTTCCTCGATAGGGATCAGCAGATTGCGGCGCACGTCGGTCGCGAGTGCTTTGAGCGGGGAGATATAGAGTGTGTGAAGGCCGTCTGACGGAGCGTCAATCAAATCCTTGAGGCTCGGCAAAAATCCAGCCAACGTTTTACCTGCACCCGTCGCGGCCACCAAAAGGGCATGCCGGCCATCGCGTGCCGCCTCAATCATCTCCAACTGATGCCGTCGCGGTTGCCACCCGCGCGCGGCGAACCAGTCGAGAATGATGGGCGGTAAGTTCACGATGGGCTTAGGGTCAGGGTCACTTAAATGCACCTGCGCGGTTTGAGGCCATTATGTTCAGTGCAAGGCGGTAAGCGCAGGGCTTAGTGGTTCTAAGTCCAAGCTTGCCAACGTGGCAATGGACATAATGGGTCAAATCCGAAGGACGCCAAAATGGCTTCGATCTCAAAGCAAAATGCCCTTGCAGGTAGAATAACTGCCTGCGGCGGACATTTTCTTTCGATATCTTTGCCATTTTGACGCCGCGAAGGTGCATTTAAGTGACCCTGACCCTAATGCCCGACAGTCTCTCCGCGTTCCAGTCCCGATGCCGCCAATTGCGCATCAATTTGCGCCATTAGTCGTTCGAGACCTTCTTCGGACGATGCCTCGGCGCGGGCGACGAGCACGTCTTGTGTGTTCGATGCGCGCAACAGCCACCAGCCATCGGGCGTATTCACACGCGCACCGTCAGTGTTGTTCACATCCGCGCCATCTGCCGACAACCGGGCAAGCACTTCGTCAATCACGGCAAATTTGCGGCTCTCATCGACTTGGAAACGCATTTCGGGGGTGTTGATCATCTCGGGCATTTCACTGCGCAACGCGGTCACGCTTTTGCCGAGCTTGGCCGATGCCGACATCAGCCGGACGGCAGCATAAATCGCATCGTCAAAACCATAATATTCATGCTTGAAGAAAATATGCCCGCTCATTTCACCGGCAAGTGGAGAGCCCGTTTCTTTCATTTTGGACTTAATCAGGCTGTGGCCAGTTTTCCACATCATGGGCTGACCACACAATGCGCTGACACGATCAAACAAGGCCTGTGAAGCCTTTACATCGGCGATAATAGTGGCTCCCGGGATTTCGCCCAGCACATCTGCGGCATAGATTTGTAGCAATTGGTCGCCCCAGATTACGCGGCCCTCGCCATCAATAGCACCGATTCGGTCACCATCTCCGTCAAAAGCCACTCCAAAATCGAGTTTCTTTTCCGCGACAAGCCGCTGCAAATCGACCAGATTCGCTGGGTCGGTGGGATCCGGGTGATGATTGGGAAATTGGCCATCCACTTCCACGAACAAGAGATGGTGCTCTCCGGGTAACATCTTGACCAGCTTTTCAATCGCCGGTCCCGCCGCGCCGTTACCCGCATCCCAACCGATGCGAAATGCCTTTTGTGGTGCAGCCTGTGCCACGCGGGCTACATATTGGTCGAGGATGTCGCGTTGTTCCGAAGTGCCATTACCGTTTACCCACTCCTTGGCCGACGCCATGCGGCCAATTTTTTGAATATCTGCTCCAAAAAATGGTTTGCCCATAAGGACCATTTTGAAGCCATTATAATTGGCGGGGTTATGACTGCCGGTTATTTCTATGCCGCCATCGACATCATCCAATACGGCCTCAGCATAATATAGCATGGGCGTTGGCCCCATGCCGATGCGCACCACATCTACGCCGCTGTCGTTGAGACCCTTGACCAAAGCTTCCTCAAGCATGGGCGAACTTACCCGTCCGTCATAGCCTACCACTGCCTTTTTACCGCCAGCGTGCACGAGGCAGGTGCCGAACCCCCGACCAATGGCATAAGCATCATCCGCGCCCAAAGTTTCGCCAATAATGCCGCGAATGTCATATTCACGAAGTGAGGTCGGGTGGAAATGATGGGCCATATAGTGTCCTGTAACTGCGGGAGAGAAGTTGGGCGTTAAAGCCGCTTATTATTCAAGTCATCCAATAAAAGATCGCGCGCCTTGTTCAATGCGGCGGCGCGTTCGGCGCTGCCGCCCGTGTCTGGATGGTTTTGCGCAATCAGGATGCGGTGACGTTCGCGTATCCGTTCAGCATTGTCAAAACGTGACACGCCCAGCAGGAAGCGGGCATCGTCTATATCCGACGCCTTACCCTGTTTGGTGCGTGAACCGAACAGCCGCAAAGTCAGGCCACGATACCAGATGACGGCTATCACTATCGCCGGCATACCTATCAGCAGGCTTCCCCGCGCCGCCAGAAATGCTCCGGCTAGTCCCAGCAAAATGGGGAGCAATTGTTGCTTTTGTAGCTTGCCCCTCCACACGGCCCAGCCAAGGGCAAGAGAAACCAAGATTGCCAGAAACGCCATTATGCCAGTGCCAGCTGACCGACGTCGGGCAGGGCAAGCCCAGTGACCAGTTCACGCAATTCCTGTCGCGCGACAATATGTGCGGTCGCCAACTGGCCCAGATGGCCCTTGTCGATCAATGTCAGGCCGGACGGGAACAGCTCACGATAAATGACGCGTTCATTCAGGCCCGGCACCGAACGGAAACCAACGCGCTTGGATAATTCGGTCAGTGCGTCGGTCATGCGCTGCTGATTGCGCGCTTCCATATTGTGTAGGCGGTTGCGAACCACGACCCAGTCGATGGTGACGCCATCGGCCTTGGCGCGCTGCTTGCGTGCGTCCCAGATAAGCTCCGCATAGAAGCTTAACTTTCGCACCTTGAAATTTTCGGCGTCCACTTGGCCAATCAGGTCAAAATCAACAAAGCTGTCGTTGATGGGGGTGACCAATGTATTGGCGCGCGTCGCAACAAAGCGGGCATAAGGATCATCGCGTCCCGGCGTGTCGAACACCAGGAAATCATTTTCGGCGCCCAGGCGCTCCACCTGACGTTCCAACGTGGCCTGCGAATCATGTTCGAAAACTTCGAACACGGGCATTGGCAAAGTGACCTTGCGCCGTATCATAGTGTCGCGCCGGTTTTCCAGATAGCGGTATAAGGTGCGCTGGCGCGAATCCAAATCGATGCACGCCACCCGCGCGCCGCGTGACGCCAAAGCTATGGCGACATGGACTGCGGTGGTTGATTTGCCCGTCCCGCCCTTTTCATTCGCAAAAACGATGTGATGTGCCTTGGCCATAATCCCCCAAATTTGCCTCAAATACGATGCGCGGCGACATTTGCCTTGAATTGTCGCTGTACCCTCCCGCATAGGCGAGTTCAACAAAGGCCAATAAACAAGGCGACGTGGACGTGCAAACCATCAATCAGCTTGACGCATTGCGGCAGCACATTTCAGCGCTGCGTGATGCCAAGGGGCGCGTCGCCTTGGTCCCGACCATGGGTGCATTGCATGACGGTCACATGATGCTGGTCAAAGAGGCGCGGCGGCATGCCGATGCGGTGGTCGTGTCGATCTTCGTTAACCCGACGCAATTTGGGCCGAATGAAGACCTCGACGCCTATCCCCGCACGATGGCGCGGGACGCTGAATTGTTGCGCGCGGCGGGGGTCGACATTTTATGGGCGCCGCATGCGCACATTGTCTATCCGCCGGGCTTTGCAACGCATGTTCATGTCGATGGCCCAAGCAATGCCTATTGCGGCGCCGCGCGGCCCGGGCATTTTGACGGCGTTGCTTTGGTGGTCGCCAAATTGTTTAATCAGGTTCAGCCCGATGTTGCGTTATTTGGGGAAAAGGATTTCCAACAACTGGCGGTCATCCGGCAAATGGCCCGCGACCTGGACTTCGCTTTGGAGATATTGGGCGTACCAATTGTGCGGGACGCAGATGGCCTCGCTCTGTCATCGCGCAATACGTATCTGACGGTTGAAGAACGGGCGGCGGCTTTGGCTTTACCATATGCATTGGGCCAGGCCGCGGCGCAGATCCGCGCTGGCGACGATGTCGGGCAAACGCTTGCCAAGGCCTCAGCAGATATCCTTGCTGCCGGCTTTGCGCGGGTGGATTATTTTGCCCTTGCGGATGCGGCAACCTTAGAGGAACTGCACCATTTCGACGGCAGGCCCGCACGTCTTTTGGTGGCCGCCAAAATGGGCAATACGCGGTTGATCGATAATGTGGCGATTTAGGCGCTAATACAGTTCTTCGCAGGCTACGGCTTTGCGCGGATTTTGCTTTTTTAGCTGAGGATAGTGTTTGATATGTCGACTCCCATCCTTGTAACTGGTGCTGCAGGCTTTATCGGCCACGCGGTGGCGCACCGGCTTCTCGCGCGCGGCGAGCGCGTCATTGGCGTCGACATCGTGAATGACTATTATGACCCCGCCTTGAAAGAATCGCGGCTCGCGACCTTTGCCGGGATAAACAGCTTCGCCTTTGAACGCCTCGACATCGCCGATGCCGACAAGATGAAAGCACTAATTCGCGACAATAAAATCGTGCGCGTTGTCCATCTCGCGGCGCAGGCGGGCGTCCGCTATAGCATAGAGAACCCCTTTGCCTATGAGCGCTCGAACTTGGCGGGTCACTTATCGGTGATGGAGGCGTGTCGGCACGCTGAGGGCTTTGAACATCTCGTCTACGCCTCTTCGAGTTCGGTCTATGGCGACAAGCCGATGGGTGGCGCAGGCTTTAAAGAAGATGAGCCCGCCAATGACCCTGTATCGCTTTATGCTGCGACCAAGCGCGCATGTGAGTTGATGAGCCAGTCTTATGCCAAGCTCTATGGCTTTCCACAGACTGGCCTGCGCTTCTTCACCGTCTACGGGCCATGGGGGCGGCCCGACATGGCCTATTTCAGCTTCACGCAGAAAATCCTGCGCGGCGAGGCGATTGAGGTTTACGGCAATGGGCAAATGGCGCGCGATTTCACCTATATTGATGACATTGTTGACGGGATTATCGGGTCACTCGACCATCCGCCCGCACGCGGGGAGCACAGGGTCCTCAACATTGGCGACAGCCATCCGGTTGGCCTGATGGACATGATTGAGACTCTCGAAAAGGTGATTGGACGAGAGGCAGTGAAGATTATGCGCCCCATGCAACTGGGCGATGTCACCGCGACCTATGCCGATGTATCGAAGCTACATGCGCTCACGGGGTACAAGCCAAAGGTCATGCTGGCCGAAGGCCTGCAAAAGTTTGCCGACTGGTATCGGCAATATTACGGAACCCCAGCCTAAGGCTTTAACTGCGCCTGCATCTCATCGAATGCAGCCGCCAGCTTTCGGCCAGCAATCTGTCGTCCCGCTGCGCGCGGCAAGCCAAGTGCCGCCGACAATGGCCCGCCCAATAACGCATCGCCGAGCGCCATCAACACCATCTCAAGCGTCAGCTCATGCAGCGACGTGTCGGCGTGGCCGTCTTCGGCAATTTCATCCACCAGCTTGTGGATCGCCTCGACAATCGGGTCGAGCGCGTCTTCATTTCCGGATAGCAGCATCCACGAGGCGAGCGCGCCCGCACCCTCGCGGTCGAATTGGTCAAAGATTAAATCGGCTAACTCGTGCGGCGTCACCACCCCACCACGCATTTGGGCAACGGCCTCAGCGACCTTGCTACAGATATTTTCGCCCATATACGCGGCCAGCGCGCGCTGGAGCCCAGATGCGGACCCAAAATGATGCAGCAAATTGGCATGGGTTCGACCGATTTGTCCGGCGACGGCTTTTAACGTGACGGCTTGCGGCCCTGCCTCAAGCAACAAGTCGCGCGCCGCCTCAAGCGCCGCCATACGGCTCGCCTCCGGACTTAATCGGCGCGGTATGCCGATATCTTTGAAATCGATAATCTTAGGCGCCTGTGTTGCCATATTCTTCGCTACCCCCCGATAGTTTTACAACGCTACGCCAATTTACGGACATATCCAAGTGTGTTGCAAAATACAGGGATGGTATCGGTAACTTCGTGCACTCGACGCATACAATAATAGCCCACTAAGCTGCCTGTAGCCCCTCCATTTGCGCGCGGATATTGCGCATGGGTGCTCGTTGCTTGATGGCGGGTTCTGCGCCTGCGCGATCCAGTGCCTTTTCATATAAAGCGCATGTCATGGCTGCGCTGCGGCCGTTGCTGTGCCGTACGGACGTCTTGCCGGTGTTTTGAAAGCCGAGCTTACGCAGCACATTGCCTGACGCGGGATTGTCGGTGAAGTGGCTGGCGATAAGCTTTTTATGGCCAATGGCTTTGGCGATACTGATCACGGCGCGGCTGGCCTCGGTTGCAAAGCCAAGGCCCCAATAAGGCCGTGATATCCAATAACCCAATTCGGTACCACCGTCATAATTGCCAAGACCACACGCACCGATGAGGCGAGGGGCGCCATGGGTACGCAGCATGAGTAAAAAGCTAGGATAAAGTGCGTCATGCGCCTGCGTCGCAAATTGCGCCGCATCGTCGGCAGTATAGGGCCAAGGCGCGCGCGCAAGGTTGCGGACGATGGCTTCATCGGCAATCGCCCGATGCAATTCGGCTGCATCCTCGGGCCAGCTTGGCCGTAACAATAATCTTTCCGTTCTCGCGAACATCTCTTCTCTCCGGTTCTGCGCCGCCCCTCGCACGACAACGCGACAGCTATGTTACAGTTCCTCCGCAGGAGGCTGAGAACAGGGAGAATGAGACAAAAAGAAAGGGAGATCGGTTGACCCGTCTCCCTGTTCAAAGGTGGAAACCACCTGAGATGATTTCCGGGTCATCCGTCTGGACAACCCGGTATCGATTGTCCTGTTTATTCGGCAGCCATCGCTGGCATATCGACCGACACATATTTGCGGCCAAGTTTACCAGCATGGAATCGCACGCGGCCTTCGACGAGCGCGAACAATGTGTGGTCTTTGCCAAGGCCAACGCCCGAACCAGGATATACCTTGGTACCGCGCTGACGAACGATGATGTTACCGCCAATGACGCTTTCGCCACCGAACTTCTTCACGCCAAGACGACGGCCTGCTGAATCGCGACCGTTGCGTGACGAACCACCTGCTTTTTTATGTGCCATGGTCTAAACTCCTACGTCAGAGCGTTGCCGCTCAAGCTTCCTTAGGGGCTGCAGCCTTTTTGGGCGCAGCGGCTTTCTTGGGTGCGGCTTCCTTTGCAGGAGCAGCAGTTGCAGCAGCCTTCTTATCTTCCTTACCAACGGCGAGGATGCGCAGAAGTGTCAACGACTGGCGATGACCTTGCTTGCGGCGATAATTGTGGCGGCGACGCTTTTTAAAGACGATAACCTTTTCACCGCGCTCTTGCGCAATGATTTCGGCTGAAACGGTCAAGCCGTTCACGTCCTGCGCCTTGTCACCGTCACCGGCAAGAAGGATGTCACCAAGCGAGATCTTGTCACCCGCTTCACCAGACAGTTTCTCAACTGCGATTTTATCTCCGGCGGCGACGCGATATTGCTTGCCGCCTGTGCGCACGATTGCGAACATGGCTTTAACTCATCCGTTTCTACAGCTTAGCGCCTTATAAGGGCGGGTTGCTCAGGCGCGTGACATAGCGAAGACGAATCTCAACAGGGTCACGCAAGAATGGGCGCAGCTAGTGCAAGCAAATATCTATGTCAACGTATAATCCAGCGTTTTGGCGCTTATGATGCCGCCTGCACCGCCATTGAGATGCGCTTGCATGCGCCTTCGAGCAGGCTTAGACGGCGGATATGTTGAATTTCAAGCCTGCATCGCCGTTGCTTCTGCTCTTTATCCTTGCCGCATGTGGCACGAAAGAGGGCGGATTTCCCTCGCTTGAGCGCCGGAGTTACGAATCGGCTGCGCCCATCGAGGCAGCGATTGAGCCGGCAGTTGCGCCATCTATTTTATCGGGTGAACTCGCGGCAAAAGCCGATGCGCTGCACGTACGACACACAGCGGCGCATGGCGCTTATCTGCGCGGCTTGCCAGCGGTGCAGGCGACGGTGGCAAAGGCGGCAGGCACGGCTCCGGGTAGCGAGGCGTGGGTGAACGCGCATCTTATGCTGTCACGGCTCGACCAAATGCGCTCCGATTCGGTGGCTGCCTTGCGTGACTTTGACGGGATGATTGCTGAGGCCGGCGCGACCGACGTGGGCCTTGCCGCGCTTCTGACTAAGGCGCAGCGACCCATTATGGATGAGGTCGCAGAACAAAATGCAGAAATCGCAAGGCTTTCGAAGGTGATTGGGGAATAGCTATTCACCCATGAAGGCGTGTGGATTGGCTTGCGCCTGGGATGCCCATGTGCACTAATCGGCGCATGAACGGTCAAAACACACAAGCCATTTCGCAAAATCCCGACATCCGCTTTCTCGGCAAGATGCTGGGGGATGTCATTCGCGCTTATGGCGGTGAACAATTATTCCGGCAGACTGAATATATCCGATCCACCAGCGTTGACCGCTTTCGCAAAATAGAGGGCGCCGATTCGAGCGATCGTGGACTGGGGGCGCTGAGCCTTGATGACACGCTTAATTTCGTGCGCGGCTTCATGCTATTCTCGCTTCTGGCGAATTTGGCGGAGGACCGGCAAGGCCTTGCGCATGAAGATGGCGCAACGGTTTCCGAAGCCTGCGCAAGGCTTGTGGCCGAGGGTGTGCCGCTGACAGAAATTAGGGAGATGCTTGCGCACAGCCTGATTGTTCCTGTGCTCACCGCGCATCCGACCGAAGTGCGGCGCAAAAGCATCATTGATCATAAGAACCGCATCGCACGGTTGATGACGTTGCGGGACCAAGGACAAAAGGTCACCGAGGATGGCGATGATGTGGACGCCGCGATCTACCGGCAAATTGCCCTACTGTGGCAGACGCGGCCCTTGCGGCGGGAGAAGCTGTTCGTCGCCGATGAGATTGAAAATGCCCGCGCCACCATGCAGGAAGTATTCCTGACGGCGTTGCCCAAATTATATGCCGGCTGGGAAAAGGCGCTTGGCAGCAGGCCGCCCGGTTTTGTTAAGCTCGGCAGTTGGATTGGCGGCGATCGCGACGGCAATCCGTTTGTTGATGCCGAAACACTGCAATATGCGGTCGCGCGTAATGGCGGCACCGCAATCCGGCACTATCTTGAAAGCATCCACAGTCTTGGCGCGGAGATTTCGATTTCTTCGTTCATGAGCGATACGCCCGAAGCTGTGCGCGTGCTTGCTGAGGCCAGTGGCGATACCGCAGCAAGCCGTGCGGACGAACCATACAGGCGTGCGCTGTCGGGCATATATGCGCGGCTGGCTGCTACGCATGTCAAATTACTGGGCGACCAGCCCCCGCGCCCATCCAAGCTGTCTGGCGCGGCTTATAGCACCCCTGAAGAGCTGCGGAGAGACCTTGTTACGGTGGCGTCTGGTCTTGCCAGTGATGGCGACGGCGCACTGTCCACCGGCGGCGCGCTATCGCGGCTGATCCGGTCGGTCGAAATATTTGGTTTCCATTTGGCGACACTCGATTTGCGCCAAAATAGTGACGTGCATGAGCGTGTCATTGCCGAGCTGTTCCGCACTGCGCGGGTCGCGCCTGACTATCTGAAGCTTGATGAGGCAGCGCGCGTGGATTTGCTCGTGGCGGAACTCTCGCATAATCGCCCGTTGGCCGGCGCGTGGACGCAATATAGTGAAGAGACCGCAAAAGAACTGGCAATCATCCGCGCCGCGGCAAAGGCGCAAGGCGATTTTGGACGGGCGGCGATCACCACCTATAATATCAGCAAGACGACCAGCGTGTCCGACATGCTGGAGGTCTATGTCCTGCTGAAACAGGCGGGGCTATATCATGTGGAAGACGACGGCACACCGCAGGCGACGATCATGTCCGTGCCCTTGTTCGAAACCATCGCCGATTTGCAGGCCGCGCCTGAAACGATGCGCGCATTTTTCAAAATCCCGTTGATGCGCGCATTGGCTCAGGCGCGCGGGCATCAGGAAGTGATGATTGGCTATTCCGATTCGAATAAGGATGGTGGTTACCTGACCTCTACATGGGAGCTATATGAAGCATCACGCGCGCTTGCAGCCATTTTTGCTGAGGCCAATATCGCCATGCAATTGTTTCACGGGCGCGGCGGCGCGGTGGGTCGGGGCGGCGGTTCGGCCTTTGGCGCGATCCTCGCGCAGCCCAAGGGCACGGTGCAGGGACGCATCCGCATTACTGAACAAGGCGAAGTCATCGCCGCCAAATATGGCACAGTCGATAATGCCGTCACCAGCCTTGAAACCATGGCGTCCGCCGCGATGTTGGCAACATTATCCAGCGATCCGATTGCCGATGCGGATGTGAAGCGGTTCAAGGCGGCGATGGCAGAGCTTTCGGCCAGCGCCTTTCAACATTATCGCGGGCTTGTGTATGACACGCTGGGTTTCCGGACATTTTTCAGGCAAATGACACCGATTAACGAGATTGCGACGTTGAAAATCGGGTCGCGCCCGTCAAGCCGCACGGCGTCGGACGCGATTGAAGATTTGCGCGCCATCCCCTGGGTGTTTTCATGGGCGCAGGCGCGCGTCATGCTGCCTGGCTGGTATGGCACGGGGCAAGCGCTGGTCGGTTTTGCGGACAAAGGCTTGCTGCGTGCGATGGCGGAGGAATGGTCCTATTTCCAGACGATCCTTGCCAATATGGAAATGGTGCTGGCCAAATCCGACATGGGTATCGCCGCGCATTATGCTGGCTTAGTTGAAGATCAGGCGCTGGCGCGCGATATATTCGGTCGCATCAAAGGCGGCTGGCAGGCGTCACGCGACAGCTTGCTCGATGCCACAGGGCAAGGCTATGTGCTTGAGGCCAACCCTGCGCTCAACAATTCGATACGCCTGCGCTTGCCTTATATTGAACCGCTCAACCTGCTGCAGATTGAACTGATGAAACGCCACCGCGCGGGTGAAGGCGATGAACGGATTGGTGAAGGCATTCAGTTGACGATTAACGCCATTGCAACCGCGCTGCGTAACAGCGGCTAGCGGCTTCACGTGTCAAAACCATCGACAAAGACCGTTGCCGTTTCGACAAGCCACGAAAACATAGCTTCCCCTTGCCCGTCCTGCTGATATGACGTTGCGATACAGATATTCAGGAGAGTTTCGAATGCGCATTACCAAAACCGCGATTTCTGCCTTTGCCATTGCCTTGGTACAATTGGGCACGCCTGCGATGGCTCAGACTATGGCACCTGCACCCGCTGCTGTAGCCGAAGTCGACCAGAATGCCGCGATCAAGGCCTTTTTCGAAGAATATGATGCGCAGCAATTGGCGCTTTCGCCGCTTGGCAAAGCCTATCGCGGTATCAAGGACAGCGATTATGGTCGCTGGGGTGATTTTTCTACTGCCGGCGAGATGCGCGCGCAGGCGGCCGAACGTTCGGCGCTGAAAGAAATGCGCGCCCGTTTTGACCCTGCCAAGCTTTCGCCCGAAAATCGCTTATCTTTCCGCCTGTTTGAAAAGCGCGCGGAACGCAGCGAAGCGGCCTTTAAATATAATGATTATGGCTATGTCTTTGACCAGATGAATGGCGCGCAAAGTCAGCTGCCAGCCTTTCTCATCAACATTCACCGTGTCGACACTAAGTCCGACGCGCGCGCGTATGTAAGCCGTCTTTATGGCCTTGGCCCCGGCATGATGGAGGCCATCGCCCAAGCCAAGGCACGCGCCGCGCAAGGCATTATGCCACCCAAATGGGTCTATCCTTATGTCATCAATGACGCGCGCAATGTCATCACTGGTGCGCCCTTTGGCGATGGTCCCGATGCGCCTTTATATGCAGATTTCAAGGCCAAGGTGGCGAAGCTCAACATCAGCCAGATTGAAAAAGACCTGTTGATTGCCGACGCGGCGCAGGCGCTGAACGCTTCGGTAAAGCCTGCTTATGAGGCATTGATTGCCGAAATGACGGCGCAGGAAAAGGTCGCCGGAACCGATGACGGTGTCTGGCGCTTCAAGGATGGCGCAGGCTATTATGCCGAGCGTCTGGCCAATTATACCACGACCAATATGACGCCGGACCAGATTCATAATCTAGGCCTCGCACAAGTCGCGCGCATTCATAAGGAAATGGGCGTCGTACAGAAAAAAATGGGCGTGAAGGGCGATCTTCAAGCTTTCTTCAATTATATGCGCACCGAACCCAAATTCTACGCACCCGAAACCGCCGAAGGGCGCGCGCTGTATCTTTCGGAAACGCAAAAGGCGCAGGACGCCGTAACCCCCTTGCTGCCCAAATGGTTTGGCGTTTTGCCCAAGGCACCTTTGGTTGTGAAACCCGTTGAGGCATTCCGCGAAAAGTCTGCGGGTAAGGCATTTTACCAAAGCCCAAGCCCTGACGGATCACGCCCCGGCACTTATTATGCCAATTTGTACAAGATGGCGGATATGCCGCTGACCGAGGTTGAAGCGCTGTTCTATCACGAAGGTGTTCCTGGCCACCATATGCAGCGCGCTATCCAGACCGAGTTGAAAGACGTGCCCGCCTTCCGCCAATTTGGCGGCGTTACGGCTTATTCAGAAGGTTGGGGCCTCTATGCAGAAAAACTAGGCAAGGACATGGGCCTATACACTGATCCGGCGCGTGACTTTGGCCGGTTGCAACTGGAACTGCACCGCGCCATTCGCTTGGTGGTCGATAGCGGCTTGCACCACAAGCGCTGGACCCGCGAAAAAGCGATTAAGTATGTCGAAGATAATAGCGCCGATGCACCAGGCGGCATCGTAAAGGCAATTGAACGCTACATCATCTATCCCGGCCAAGCGACCGCCTATATGGTTGGCCGCCTGAAAATCAGTGAACTGCGTGACAAAGCGCAAAAGGCGCTTGGGAAGAAATTCGATATTCGCGGGTTCCACGACACGGTGCTGAAATCAGGTCCGGTGCCATTGGATATACTCGAAGAGCAAGTCGACGCTTGGATTGCGTCGCGGAAGTGATGGAGGGGCATACCCCCCCCTTCGTTCACCCGTTATCTCGCTAACCGTGCCGTTGTTCTAGCCTGCGCTGGGACAACGGTGGTTTTATCTGTGAGATAATCACTCGGCCGGAACCCCGCCGCCTTCAACATTCCTGCCCCTAAAATCGAAACGAATGCGCACCCATACGCCCAATTGTGGCTTGTTATCGATGCGCGGGGGCTTGACCAAAAATTGCCAGGCGGCGAGGCGTAATGCCTTGGCCAGGCCGGTGCCACGGGGGTTTTCGCCAATTATCTGGCAATTTTCCACGCGGTTACGTTCAATCATGCGGCAGGCGATTTCTGCTGACGCGTCAGGCGGGATGCGTTTGACCGTAGCCAGATAGGGCGCAAGTTCGCTGTCATACGGTTCGCGCAGCCACGCCACAGGATATAGCTGCGCCCCGCCGGGTCCAAGACCGGGGCCCATCATTCCCTTTGCACCCTGACCACTGCTTTTGCTGTCACCCGCACCCGCGCCTCCGCCTGCTGGCAATTTTGACAGGTCCATCGCATCAAAATCTGACTTGCTGACCTTGATGAAATCGGGGTTGGGCGGTGGTGCTTGGACTGGATTGACGGGCGGCAGCAACGGTTTCGGGATGGGCGGTGTGGCCGTGCTTTTCTGCTCTGTAGTGATGGGTGTCTGCGTTTCGCTGTTTTTAGCGGAAGACGCAGGTTCTGCCTCTAGGGAAAATGTGCTGAGGCCGCGTGTGCCTATATCGGGTCCGGTCGCGCGCATGCTCAGGCTCAGTATCGCCAATATGATGACGACCTCAAGCAGCAGTGCGATCGCGAGGCCAAGCCCGCGCCGCCGCAGCTCGTCACGGCTCCAATCTGTCTGTTCTGAATAAGCCATGCGTGCAGCGCGCAGCTTTAGTGCGGTAGGCGCTGCTGGCAATCCCGCATTATAAAGGCGTGAACCGGACCTTCAGTCCATCCTTGGGTTTGGGGATTGGCCAGGCTTGCCAATCGGGCGCATAGCCGTCGGCAATTTCGATCTTAACCGATGTCAGCAAATGGTGCATGAACAGCTTTGTCTGCATATACGCAAAGTGCAGGCCAAGGCACATATGCGCGCCGCCGCCAAAGGGCACCCACGCATATTTATGCCGCGCTTTCACCTTGTCGGCCGTGAAACGCATGGGGTCAAATTCGTTCGGATTTGGCCAATATTCTTCCATCATATGGACATAAGATGGGCTGATGCTGACCGACGTGCCTTTAGGGATATGATAGCCCATAAATTCAAAATCACGCAACGCACGGCGCGGGATCGACGGCACGGGCGCAATCAGGCGCAGCGACTCTTTAAACGCATATTCGGTCAGTTCGAACTTATCGAGATCGGCAAAGGCGATATCCGATCCGGCAGGCCCAATTGCGAGGCACTCTTCGCGCAGTTTCTCCTGCCATTCGGGATGCTTTGCGAGATACCAGATCATGGATGTCACCGACGATGTGATCGTGTCATGCGCTGCCATCATCAGGAAGTTCATGTGGTCGATCAACTCGCCATCGGACATATATTCGCCGTCTTCACGCTTTGACCGGCAAAATTGGCTGAACATATCTTGCCGGTTTTCATTGCGGCGGCGTTCGGCAATTTGCGGACCGAAATAATCGATAAGATATTTGCGGCCGGCAACGCCTTTGCCCATCGGCGTAAAGGGCAAGGGTGCGCGGATCGGCGCGACGGATGCTTGCACCATGTCGACAAAGGCCTTGTTAATCTTGTCTGCCTCAGGCCCCAATGGAATACCCAAGAAACTGCTCGCCGCGACATCAAGTGTCAGTTGCTTGATCGCTGGATAGAACAACATATCGCCGCGCCAGTCCTTCAACTGCTCGGCAAAGATGCGGTTCATGTCCCGTGTGTAGGCGCGCATCGGTTCCGGCTTGAACGCAATGCCCAATGCGCGGCGGTCCATGCGGTGATGGTCGAAATCCATCAGCATCAATCCGCGCGGGAACAAAAGGTTCAGAACCGGGCCCCAGCCTTGTTCCGATGAAAACAGCTTTTCACGGTCAAATAGCAACAGCTCATTTGCCTCAGCGCCGACCAGTGACACCGTTGGATTGCCAAAGGCGTTGGTGCGGAACACCTTGCCATAGGTTTGGACCATGCGCGCGCCATAAGCAGGGGGGTCGCGCAACACGCGGAACGTCGTGCCAATGATAGGGGGACCATTTTCGCCGGGAATATGGGCAAGCTCATGTATTTTCTTGCGCGGAACCCAATGCGGGTTCGCAGCTTCGCTATGGGCAAGGGCCATGGGCGTGATTCCTCATTTAATTGCGCGGTTAAGGCTTACTGCCATGGATGTTAATAACGCGCAAGTGGGTGTGGGCGCACGGAGTAGAGATGACGCTAAACATTTGGGTTGGTCAGCCTTACCGTAACCTGCCCACAAATTTTTTACCTTCAATTGTTGGCGCGGCCACTATAAATGGATCCCATGAGTTCAATGAAATTCTTCTTCTTTATAGCTTTGGCGCTGCAGCTTTCAGAGGCTGCCTTTGCGAAGGCTGCGGGTCGAGATGCAAAGCATTATGAAAATAGTTTTTCCAAAGACTTGGCCAACGATTTTGGCGAGATTTTCTATCGGTGGAAAAAAGCGAACGAGAGCATAACGCCCCTCGAGGAGGATTCTTTTGATGCCCCCTCTGTAGACAAAAATATAAATGGCTCGGAACGCAAAGGGGATGCAGCAACACACAAGTCCCAGCATGCTGAAGGATTTTTTCAAATCTTTTCTATTTGGCAAGAGCAATCCGCTCTAAAAACCCTTGCGTCGACCAGGGTGAAACCAAAGCGCAGGGGCTCTGATTACTCAGGCCGCAGAATGCCTTACATTTCTAGCGATTTTGGATTGCGGTGGGATCCAATGAGAAAGGAGCACCGGCTTCACAAAGGGTTGGATATACCTGGTGCATTTGGAAGCTCAATTTATGCTACGGCAAGTGGCGTTGTGAAAGAGGCGGGATGGCGAGGCAGTTACGGGCTTTTTGTAGAAATTGAACACTCAAAACGGGTCCGAACACGCTATGCTCATCTGTCGCGTATCAATGTTGCGCTAGGACAAAAGGTTCGCCGTAACGATACTGTTGGCTTCATGGGGTCAACAGGCCGTTCGACCGGAAGCCATTTGCATTTTGAAATATATTTAGACGGCATTGCTGTGGATCCTGAGCCATTTTTCAAGAAACCGAATTCGAGCTTTTTTCCTTAGCCTATTCAGAAATATTTGGTCGTTGACAAAAATTAACTAAATTTCTACCTCCCCCACCCACAGAAAAGACGTCATTTTTGATTTGGATGCACTCATGAAAGCAGTAATTCTGGCGGGGGGACTTGGGACCCGCTTAGGCGAAGAGACGTCTACCCGTCCTAAGCCTATGGTTGAAGTGGGAGGCATGCCAATTATTTGGCACATAATGAAGATTTACTCCACTTATGGGATAAACGAATTTATTATCTGCCTTGGTTACAAAGGCTACATGATTAAAGAATTTTTTGCCAATTATCATCTGCATACGGCTGACATCACCATAGATCTCTCTAGCAATCGTTCAGAGGTCCACGAGAATTGGAGTGAGCCATGGAAGATTACGTTGGTAGAGACGGGCGCTGAAACTATGACCGGAGGTCGTCTTAAGGCGGTCGGGCAATATTTGGATAAGGATAAGCCGTTTTGTATGACATATGGCGACGGTGTTGCCGATGTGGATATTGCGGCCCTCATCGCTTGCCATGAAGCGCATGGCAAAAAAGCGACCATCACTGCTGTTACCCCGCCCGGGCGCTTTGGCGCTCTAGAGTTTCAAGGCGACCGCGTAAAATCTTTTGCCGAAAAACCAGATGGTGACGGCGGGATGATTAATGGCGGCTTCTTTGTGCTTGATACATCGGTGCTTGACCTGATCGATGGTCCCGAAACGATTTGGGAGCAGGGGCCGTTGGAAGCTCTTGCGGCAGATGATGAATTGGTAGCTTATCGCCATAACGGCTTTTGGCAACCGATGGACACTCTTCGAGACAAGTTGCATCTTGAATCATTGTGGGCGAAATCCCCCCCGTGGAAGTCATGGTAAACGCTTCGTTTTGGCGGGACCGTCGCGTGCTCATTACCGGGCACACAGGCTTTAAGGGTAGCTGGCTCTCTGTTTGGCTTTCGCAAATGGGTGCGCGCGTTACGGGGTTTTCGCTTCCGGCGGATGAAACAAGCCTGTTTCGACAGGCGCGAATAGCCGATATCGTCGAACATATCGAGGGCGACATTCGAGATATGCACGCTCTTGAATCGGCGGTTCAGGCTTCTCGCGCGGAAGTTGTTTTCCATCTCGCGGCACAGCCGTTGGTTCGTAAATCTTATGAGGAGCCGGTGGAGACCTATGCCACGAATGTGCAGGGAACGGTTCACCTACTTGACTGTTGCCGGCGGCTCCCTTCTCTTCGGAGCATTGTCTGTGTAACAAGCGATAAGTGCTACGAAAATCGTGATTGGGTATGGCCGTATCGCGAAAGCGATCCAATGGGTGGTTATGACCCTTATAGCAGCAGTAAGGGCGCGGCTGAACTAGTTGTTTCAGCCTACCGGCGCAGCTATTTTAATTCGGGGCCCTACCTTGCATCTGTGCGTGCTGGTAATGTTATCGGTGGAGGAGATTGGGCGGAATCACGACTGATTCCAGACATAGTGCGTGCTATGATTGCTGGAGAAAAGCCGTTAATTCGGTATCCAACCGCCGTGCGCCCCTGGCAACATGTTCTAGAGGCCTTGGGCGGATATATTATGATCGCCGAGCGCCTTTTTGCAGGTGACCAAGACGTTGCCTGTGGATGGAATTTTGGGCCTCGCGACGAAGATGCTAAGCCGGTTGACTGGATTGCTAACCGCCTTACCGCTTCTTGGGGCGCGCCCGGCTGGCAAGGTGAGGATGGTCCTAAGCCCCATGAGGCAAGGTATCTAAAGCTGGACTGTACTAAAGCTCGGAGCGAGTTGGGTTGGAATCCCGTGCTTTCACTCGATGCGGCACTGACGCTAATTGTAGAATGGCATAAATTTGTAGAAAGTGGGGGGGACCCACTCGAAATTTGTTCCAAACAATTGGATCTCTATCGAGGTCAATTGGCAGAAAAATTATTGGAGTTTCAATCTCATGCCTGACCATATAACACCAACACAATTGCTCTCGTCCTCAAAAATGCAGATTTCGTTACAATCAATACCTCTGGGATAGGCCTTTGCCGCGGGATCAGCAACTACAACATCTCATTCGTGGCTGACAGTGTGCGGGATTTTCTCGCCGTCATTCGCGATTGATTACACCGGAGTGACCAAATGAATCTCTCACGAATAATCTCATTGAAAGGTGAGTTCGAAGCCGAAGGTCTAACGCGCGACTCAGTTGCCGCTGAAGCCGCTTGGGCAGCGCGCCATGGCTTGCCCTATCTCGTAAAGATCGGCGGTTGCGAGGCCAAGTCCGATATGCGTTTTCTGATGATGCAGGGGATCGAGAGTATCGTCGCCCCGATGATCGAGAGCCCCTTCGCAATGCAAAAGTATCAGGAAATGCTCCCCGATGGCGCGTTCAAGCACGTCGGCGTGACCATTGAGACAATCACAGCCGTTGAACGTATCGAAGCTATTCTTGACGCAGGTATCAAGCTTACCGAGGTTACCGTTGGACGCAGCGATCTGACCGCTAGCTTCGGCGGATCGGGCGTGAATTCTCCGGAAACAATCTCCATGGTTAAAACCGTTGCCCGTGCGGCAAAAGCGCGGGGGCTGAAGACTACAATGGGAGGTACAGTCAACGCAGAAACGTTAAGCCTGCTGCAAGAAGACGGCGAGTTGCGCGATCTCATCGCATCTGTCGAAACGCGTAAATGCGTCATGCCGGTCGTAAGGTTCCTTGAACCGGACGCTCTGATGGATGCTTTCGCTGTGGAAACGGTGCTGCTGGATATGCAAATCGCGTCTTATGGCGAAATCGGCAGTGCAGCCCAAGCGCGCGCATCGGTCTTGCGGGAACGGCTGTGATGGAAATCAAGTTTGTCCTCGATTTTGACGGCGTGCTGTTCAACAGTGCATTTGAGGCGTTTAGTGTGGCAAATCATGCCACCAAAGGGCGGGTCGGTTTTCGTCAGGACGTCAATTACGAGGAATTCTTGGCATTCCGCAGCGTTGTGACCGACGCCTGGCAGTATAATCGACTTTACGGTGCAACCAGTTCGGTTTTGCCGAACACACTGCACATGATCACTCCTGATGAAGGCGATTGGAGCTTCTCGCGTGACTTCTTCGAAGCACGACGTACCATCATGGAGGATCCCGAATGGCCAAAGGTCATGCCGGCATATGATTTTTTCTTCCTGCTAAAGCCGATTCTGCTGCAATGCCCCGACCGTTTCGCGATTCTATCGACACGCAATGTGAGCTCAATTCATGAGGCCTTGGCGTTCAACGGTGTCGATGGAATTCAGATTTTCGGACAAGAGGACATTCGCAAGCTGGGTAGCAAGTTAAACGTCGCGAAATCACAAAATTGGCTCGACCCGAAAAAATATATGATTGTCTATGTCGATGACATGAATAGTCATCTCGAGCCGTTTCAGGGCCAAGTTCACCTACCCCTTCATGCCAACTGGGGCTATGACCGCGAGACATCATCCAGCCTGAGCCAAAGTCAGGTTCATACCATCATCTCTTCGCTGCTCTCTATTGCGGATGGGACACGTACATGAAGTATAGTGATCAGATAGGCGCCTGGCTCAAAGCAGCTGGCTACACACATTATTTTTACGTCGGCGGGGGCAATATTATGCACTTGACCGAGAGCCTCGACCGTTTTCTGACCGGGGTGCCAGTGGTGCATGAAGTCGCTGCCGGCATTGGTGCAGAGTATTTCAACCTGATTGCCGCACCGGCCAGGGCGCTAGCGCTGGTTACAGCTGGTCCAGGGCAGACCAACATCGTTACCGCCGTGAGCGGCGCCTGGCTGGAAAGCCGGGAGCTGCTGGTTATCGGCGGCCAGGTAAAGACGTCCGATCTTGCCCGGGGACAGGTGCGCTCACGTGGCATACAGGAGATCGACGGTGTCGCGCTTATGGAGTCGATGACAAAAGTGTCGACGCGGCTCGAGCAGCCAGCTTCAGCTGCCGAGTTTCTGGCCATTATTGAGCCGAGTTGGACACCACGAAAAGGTCCGGTGTTTCTCGAATTCCCGCTTGATGTGCAGGCTGCCCATCGCGACGAAGAACCCTTTCCGGAAATGTCCGCACCGGTGCTGCAGATAGCAGAGGAAGACAGGGTGTCAGAGGTCGTAAGGCTCTGGAACAATGCGGATCGACCAATGCTGCTGATCGGCGGCGGTGTCGATATCGGCACAGTCGATGCCGTTCGCGATACCCTCGACAAGCTCTCACTGCCAACTATGACAACTTATAATGGCGCTGACCGCATCGATGGTAATGCGCCTTATTATCTCGGTCGACCAAATACTTGGGGTCAGCGCAGCTCCAACATCATTATCCAGCAGTCCGACCTTATCGTCGCGCTGGGAACACGGCTTGGGCTGCAGCAGACCGGGTTCAACTGGCAGGAATTCGGCCGCGGAGCGAAAATCGTACAGGTCGAAATCGATCCGGCGGAATTGGCCAAGGGCCATCCGCGCACTGACATTGCCGTGAACGCCGATGCGAATAACTTCCTGCGCCGTATGCTGGCTCAAGGACTGGAATCAAAACCCGAATGGCTGACCCGCGCCAAGCAGATCCGTGCGGCCATTCCACGGGTCGAAGAGGTCAATCAAACTGGCGCTGGGTACCTCTCTCCTTATGATTTCATTGTAAACCTAGAGACGCTGACCCGCGATGACGATCTTGTAATCCCCTGCTCCAGCGGCAGCGCATTCACCCTGTCCATGCAGCTCTACAATCAGAAACTGGGGCAGCGCCTTATTACAAACAAGTCGCTCGCCTCAATGGGATACGGTCTGTCAGGCGCGATCGGGGCAGCCATTGCGGCTCCTGGGCGCCGCACCATACTGATTGAGGGTGATGGCGGTTTCGCTCAGAATTTACAGGAGCTGGGTACTGCACGGGTCAATGATCTCAACCTCAAGATTTTCATCTTCGATGATCAGGGGCACGCCTCGATCCGGATGACCCAGAGAAACTATTTTGGCGGAAAGTACCTCGGATGCGATACGCGTTCGGGTCTGGGTCTGCCAACGTGGGATAAGCTTTTCGCCGCTTGGGATATCCCGGTCATGCGTTTGCCGGTAGCGTTTACGGAAGATCCCGATTTCCTTGCGGCAATGGCGAGTGATGGCCTACATGCATTCATTGTGCCGGTGGATCCAGAGCAGACTTACCTTCCCAAGATCAGCAGTCGGGTAACGGAAAGCGGTTCGATGGAATCGAACCCGATTGACCGGATGACGCCTGAAATCGACTACCTA
This sequence comes from Sphingorhabdus wooponensis, assembly GCF_003933235.1. Taxonomy (GTDB): domain Bacteria; phylum Pseudomonadota; class Alphaproteobacteria; order Sphingomonadales; family Sphingomonadaceae; genus Sphingorhabdus_B; species Sphingorhabdus_B wooponensis. The sequence goes on along the minus strand of NZ_RWJI01000003.1, from coordinate 14,956 downwards.
ACTCCCGCCGGTATTGGGTAAGCTTCATGCAACCCCTTCCTACTCTGACCTCGGCAACGGCGCTTGCACCTTCCTCTGTGTCTGAGCTTTTGATGGACACACGGCGTATAGTCGTGGTGGGAGCCGGTGGCTGGGTCGGCCGAGGTCTGCTGCGCGGTCTACATTCCGCCTTGGGCGTTGATGCATTTTCTGAACGCGTATTCGCTTTCGGCTCTTCGTCGAGAATGATTGACCTTGGTGACGCAATCACCATCGCGCAGCGTCCGCTTGACGAACTTGCCGGCTTGCACCCACAGCCGACAGCTTTGTTCCATCTTGCCTTTCTGACAAAGGACAAGGTTGCGGTTATTGATCGTGACGAATATCGCGAATCTAATCGAGCGCTTTCAAGCACTGTTCTCGAGGCGCTCAGTGCAATCGGTGCTGACCGGCTTTTCGTTGCCTCCTCAGGTGCTGCGGCCTTCGCGGATGTTTCTTCTGCGAGCGAAGATCTGAGAATCTATGGCGGGCTCAAGCGGGAGGACGAGGATCGCTTCGTTGCTTGGGCAGAGGCCGATACAGGACGGCGTGCTGTCATTACGCGAATCTACAATCTGACCGGGCCCTTCATTAACAAATATGACACTTATGCTCTTGCAAGCTTCATCATTGATGCGCTGGCTTGCCGTCCGATTTCTGTACGCGCACCAATGCGGGTGATACGCAGCTATGTTGCGATAAGCGAACTGGTGTCGCTTGTTTTATTCCAATTATTGGGATCCGGCGGCGTGTCAGTATATCGCTATGACAGTGGCGGGGAGGTTCTAGAACTGCGGGAGGTTGCTGCCGAAGTTGCCCGTGTACTGGGCGGAAATGTAGTGCGTGCCCCGATTACGGAGAGCGTCGACAATAATTACACTGGGGATGCTGGAATCTATGCTTCTCTGTTAGAAGCCGCTGGTATTGCATCTGTGCCGTTGGGCCAACAAATTCAAAATACTGCCATAACGATAGCACCTGAGCTCCATTTAAGGTAATAACAATGACAGAATCACAAACATTCCGCCCGAGATGGCAGGAACAAAACCGAACTCCTCAGTTGTCAGCCGAACCTTCTACTATCTTTCGTTTTTTGGACATTTACGAAACATCTATGCTCCGCTCTATCCTTACCGTTTCCGCATCGTTTCTGGCGCTGGTGGCTCAGCCTATTTCGCTGAATGCACAAACTTTCCCTGTTTCAAGCTCGACTGATGAGGAACGTAGCTCACGTGATGATCGTCAGTCGGACAGCCGTCAAGACAGCCAAGACGAATATGACAGCGAGCAATCAGACGGAATTGAACCTACGCGGGTCACAGACGAGGCGTCGCGCAACAGAACTCAGTCGCGTGAAAAAAGTGAGAAGTCCAAGTCTCTGTTTGACCGTGATCCGGCAGACACTCGCAAAGCGGAACCGAACGAGTTCGAGACTTACGTCACCCGCATGCTTGGGCGCCCCTTGCAGCGTTTCGGGGCCGATCTTGTTTTGCCAGACGGGCGCGACTTTGAAAGGTCTGCCGACGCAACTATCCCCCCCGACTACCGCATCAACGTAGGCGATACGATCTCGATCTCGCTAACTGGTTCAGCAGAAGGCAGCGTGGAGCGGACTGTCGATAATAACGGTCGGATTTTCTTATCCTCTGTTGGTGAAATTACACTTGCAGGTGTGCGTCAAGGCGACCTCAAGGCCGTTCTGACGCGTGCGATAGGAACCCAGTTCCGCAATTTCCGGGTCGGTGTGCGGACTACCGAACTACGCGGCGTGCGCGTGTTCGTAACGGGCTACGCGGTCAACCCAGGTGCGTTCTCGGTTAACAGTCTAACGACTGCGTTCAATGCGATTCTTCAAGCGGGCGGACCCGCTGCAGGCGGTAGTTGGCGAAATGCTAAGCTTGTGCGTGACGGGGTCGAGATTGCTGACATCGATCTGTATGATATCTTGATCAACGGGAACCGCGCGAAGGATGTGACGCTTGAGAATGAAGATGTCATAGTCATTCCCCCAGCAGCGCCGCAGATTGCGGTCGCGGGTAGCGTTCGGCGTGAAGCAATTTTCGAATTGCGCGGTTCTGAAACGATCGAAGATGCGCTGCGCTATGCCGGTGGAAAAGATGAACTTGCCGAAATTAGCCGCGTTATGATCTACAGTACTGACATGACCGGAGTACCTGGGCCCCGTGAAATATTGGCTAAAGAATTTGGTAGCACAGTTGTTCGTGCAGGAGACGTGATCCAGGTTCTTGCAGAAGGCAACCTTATGCGTCCTACGGACCGACAGTCTGTTGTTGTTCGGGTAGAGGGGGAAGTGGTCAATCCAGGCAACTATTATGTAGAACCTAATAAGCCGCTAGATGAAGTGATAAAACTCGCTGGCGGGTATAGCCAACGGGCTTTTGTGTATGGCGCAGGTCTAACACGCCAGACGGTTATGGTTCAACAGAAGCGCAGCTTCGAAGAAGCGCTTGACCTGTTTGAAATAGCTTTAGCCTCTTCACCGCTCCAGTCTACCAACGGCTTAGACCAACGCCGCTCCGAGGTCCAACTACTTGCAGCTAAAGCGACCCTCGCGAAACTGCGGGAGGCAAAGCCGGATGGACGTTTGGTATTGGAAACTAAGCCCGATTCGCAGAGCCTGCCCCGCGGTATCCTACTGGAGAATGGTGACCGGATAGTAATTCCCCCCCGACCGACCAGCATTGGGGTATTTGGCGCGGTTTATCGCCCGGCCTCGTTTCAAATTGATGAGACTAATCCACGAAAAATACGGGACTATCTGGAGCTAGCCGGAGGTACACTACAAGCGGCCAATCGGGGTGACATTTTTGTGGTACGTGCCAACGGCAGCGTACTTACCCGTTCCCAAGGCGCATTTAACCAAAAAGCATTGCCTGGTGACGTAGTATTCGTGCCTATTCGCACACAGTCGAGTGATATATTCACTAAGATCGCTCAGATATCCTCCATAGTGTTCCAGTTAGGCCTTGCGGCCGCGACTGTTGCGGCGATCAACTGATGACGCCGCGTCACTCTTTCACCGGCAGCCTTGCTGGACTAAAATCGCTCGATCGCCTGTGGAAGCGCGCCCTACTTTTCGGCGTCCCAATAGCTGCTCTGGTTGGCTTTGCAGCCTTTCCCGAGAATTTTCGTGTGGAGGCATCTCTGACCCCGACCGATCCCGGTTCGCTTGGCCTGTCCAATACACTTGAGCAGTTTGGTGCCCTGAATTCGGTGTTTGGGAAGCAAGCCGCTGTCGAAGTAGCGCTGCGAATTGGGAACAGTATTTATACACGCGATAGGGTGATCCGCGATCTATCGCTTGAGTCGCGGCTTGATATGTCAAAAATAGAACTGCATCGATGGCTCCAAAATAAGGTCGAAATTCGCGCTCTGCGTGGCGGAATAATATTGATCCAGATGGACGAAACTGACAAAAAAATTGCTCAGGACGTCGTTGCCGCCTTTACCGATGCCACCCGTGATGAGTTGGCAAAAATTATGCAGCGCCAGACGAAATACAAAAAGGAGCTTTTAGAAAGGCTCGTTGCGGAATCTGGTCTTCGCCTTTCCAAGGCCCAGAGTGAATTCGATGCTTTCCGGCTGCAGAACGGCTATGCTGATCCTGGGGCCTCGATTGGAACAATCAGTGGACGCATTCCGGGGTTGCGTGCCTCAATTGCAGACGTTGATCGGCGTATTGCGGCCGCCAGTAGGTTCTTCACGCCAGAGAATATGGCGATAGTCCAGCTTCAGGCTGAGCGCGATGCGCTTACAGAACAACTGAATGAGGCGCTCGATAAACGTCCAGGTGTGCGCGCGGGGACAGTAGGCGAAGTAGTGGATGCCTCGACGAAGGTATATGAACTCGACCGCGAATTAAAAATCGCCCGTTCTCTGTATACCAATTATGTCCGTTATCTTGAGGGCACGGCTGTCGAGGATCTTACCTCAAAAGCTAATATTCGTTTGCTTGAAAAGCCATATGTTTCGACCGAGCGGCAATATCGTTCGTCACTGTTGGCGGCGGCGGCAGCTCTATTTCTGTTGTGGTTGGCCATCGAATTCTACCGCCTGCGTCCGCCATTAGGTGCCCCAATCGGTTCCCAACGGACGCCTCGCCATGCTGTAGACAGACTGGGTGAGCAGAATGAGTCATATTGATCGTGAATTGGTGTCTAACCCTGAGGTGACGGTGTGCATCGCCTGCCGCAACGAGGAACAGAATGTTGAGGCTATCGCCGCAGCCGTAATTGCAGAGATGGAAAGCGTCGCGGCGCGTTTTGACATCATCTTTATCGACAATGAGTCCAATGATCGCACGGTTGAGATCGTAACGCAGATGTGTGACCGCGATCCGCGAATCAAGTTGATCGTAAACACCCGCAACTTTGGACAGATGCGCTCACCTACCCATGCTATCTACGCAGCTCAGGGCAGCGGCGTTATTTCTATGTGTGCCGACTTTCAGGATTCCCCTGCGCTTCTTCCCGAATTCGTGCGCCGCTGGCGCGCGGGCACACCCATTGTGCTGGGCGTGCGGAAGGTCGAAAAGAACTCGCTACTGTTAAAATTCTTCCGCAACCTGTCGTATAGCCTTCAGCGTCGTTTCGGCGATTATCCGGTGATTCCGAACGCTACAGGGTTCGGTATCTACGACCGCAAGGTCGTCACTGCCCTGAAACGGCTCAACGAGCCTGAACCCTTCGTGCGCGGGATGCTGGTGGAAACGGGCTACAGGATCGAAACGATTCCCTTCGACCGTCCGCCGCGCGCAGGCGGGCGCTCTAAAAATAATTTCTTTACGTTGCTGGACTTCGCGCTCAACGGGCTCGCTGGATCATCGAGGGGCCTGCTGCGCGCGCCGCTCTATGCTGCATTTTTATTCGGCCTCCTAACGCTGGTCTGCCTCGCTGGCGCGGTGCTGTCGCCGCTGTGGGACGGCTCGTGGCAGTTGTGGTTGTTTGCTGCCCTCCTCGAGGGGCAGATGACGCTGATGTTCTTATTCTTTGGCCTGCTGGGCGTGCAGATCGGACTGATTTCCGAGCGGACACGCAACCAGCCGCTGGTGCTCGAGCGCGAACGGATCAATTTTCCGCCCGATTATACCTGCGAGAGCTGAGATGTCTGAGGCGCCTTCAGAAAAGCCGCTGCGCGGACGGACACATATGCAGTTCGACTGGCGGCAGCTGCTGCGCTATTATCAGGCCGGCTTGGTCAACACGCTTTTTGGCTATGGCTGCTACGCCGCGCTGCTGTGGTTGGGGATGGACATGTTCATTGCCCAGCTCATCAGCCATACGACAGGAACGCTGTTTAACTATTTCACCTTCAGCCGCTATGCCTTTGTAGGCGAGGCCGGATCGCCGATGCGCTTCGTGGCGTCCTATGCGGGGAATTATCTCCTCAGCCTTGCGGTGCTGTGGGCGCTGTCGCAGGCGATTGCCTCGCCCTATCTTGCAGGGCTCGTGGCGGTGGTGATCGTCTCGGCGATCAACTTCCTGATTCTCAAACGCTTCGTGTTCCGGCCAGCAGCGGGGAGCCGTTGATGTTCCGCCGTAACTGGCAAAGCGGGGTGCTTATCGAATGGGTGCTGGCGGGCCTGATCCTCGTTAGCCTTGTGCACGCCACATGGTTCTTGTTCACATTCAAATATTTGCCGCCCCCGTTTTTCTATGAGCCGGGCGATATCTTCGCCGACTGGTTCAACTCCGCCTACTGGGCTTATAATCCCGAGGGCGCATTCGAAACATGGACCACGCTTTACCCACCGCTTTCCTTCGTCATCCTTCGGGCGCTTAGCGTCAGCGACTGTTATCAGCTGGCGAGTGGCCTGGATTCCAGCCCCGGCTATATGGCCCGCGGTTGCGACTGGATCGGCCATGTGTCGATCTTCGGCTTCTGGGCGCTTGGCGTCGTGCTGATGTTCCTTGCGCTGCGAAAGTTCGATCCGCGCACCGCGATCCCGCGTACGATCTGTATGGGGCTAGGCTGGCCGATGCTGAACGGCATCGAGCGCGGTAACCTCGTGCTGATCGCCTTTCCAATGTTCCTGCTTGCTATCATGCCGCTGCTGCGTTCGGCGCGGGCGCGCTGGGTCTTCGCGGCCTTATCGATCAACATGAAGCTCTACCTGATTGCCCCCTTCATGGCGCAACTGATCATGCGGCGCTGGCGGTGGGTTGAATCCGTGCTGATCGCCACTGCGCTGGTTTACTTGGTCAGCTACGCCTTGTTAGGCGCTGGAACCCTTAGCCAAATCGTGCAGAACATCACCGCCTGGGCACAGAACACCATGGCCAACCCGCTCGATTTCTGGCCGGCTACCACCTACCAAGGCATCACTTCTTTTTTCGAGAGCAAGGACGATATCTTCCCTACGATGCTGGTGCTCGGGTCGGATGCAATCGAGTTGGTGCCTCTGGCCATCGCGGTGCTGCTGCGCTCGACGCAGGCCCTCTTACTAATGGCGATGGCCGCCACTTGGCTCAGGCCCGAGGCTATCTCGCGCTATCGCATCTACCTGTTGGCGATAATGTTCGCTCTGATCACAAGTGAGGGTGGGGGCTACACCCCGATCTTCTGGACTGCGCTGGTGCTGACGGAGCGTTGGCAAGGCTGGGGCCCGCGTTTCGCGATCATTTGCTGTTATCTCATGGGCTGTTCCTATGACCTTGTCGTATCCAACATCGATACCATTGACCGCTATGGCTACATATTTGATACGGACATAATCGTGGAAATGAACCTGACGCTCTGGCCCCTGGTGCGGCCACTCGTAATCCAATTGATCGCTATCGCGCTCGCCTGCAGCACGATCCGCACCGTCTGGATTGACGTATATGAGCAAGGCTGGGCTGACCGCTGGCGGATGCGGCGTGACGCGCCTTTATTGCCTTGGGTCGCGCGGCCGGAGCGGCAGATCGGCGAATGAGACTGCGCTTGCCCGTAAACGGGCCCCGACTTTTCTCGGCACAAATGCCGCGCGTCGACTGTCTGCTCGCTATCATCTTGCTGGCGGCGCTAGTGATCCGGCTTTATTCGGTTGCCTTCGGCCTGCCGGCGCTGACCGATCCGGATGAGCTGATGTTTGAGCTGGGCGCCTACCGGATGATCGACGGCGGGCAGCTTAACCCGGAGTGGTTCGGCCATCCGGCCACTACCACCATGTACATGCTCGCGCTGATTGATGTCGCGGTGCTGGGTTTGGGTCTTGCGACCGGGCGTTTCACAAGCGTCGAGAATTTCGCAGCAGCAATCTATGCCGATCCGAGTATCCTCGTGCTGCCGCACCGCATTGCCATTGTGCTGATTGCTGTCGTTGGTATCGCGCTCGCTTACCGCCTTGCTACCTTGCTGTTTGGCCGCCCCACCGGGCTGGTGACGGCGGCAGTCCTCGCTGTGAGCCCAGTGCACATCACTTATTCGCAGCTGGTGCGATCCGACATGATGGCGACCGTATTCATGCTGTTGGCGATGCTTTGCGCGCTGGCCTATGCCCGTCACGGCAGCATTCGAGCGCTCGTGGTGACCGGCTTCTGCATAGCGTTGGCGATTACTACCAAATGGCCCTTTGTAGTGATTTTCCTGTCGCTTGCCGGCGCGGTGGTGCTGCGCTGGCGCAACGGGCTGGAGAGCGGACGGCGCACTCTCGTGTTGATTACGGCCGCTGCGGCAGGGACGATGGCGGCAATGGTATTAATTTCACCCTTCCTGATCATCGAGTGGAATACGGTCATCGCCAATCTCCGTGGCGAGGTGCAGCCCCATCACCTGGGTGCGACCGGTGGCAGCCTTATCGACAATGCGTTCTGGTATATGCGCGAACCGTTTGTGCGCGCGTTCGGCATCACCGGGCTCACACTTGCCGCAATCGGAGCGGTGTTTGCCGTGCGGAGCCGCGAATTCGTTGCTGTCGCGTTGGTAACGGGAATCGCTATGCTTGTGCTCGCCAGTAGCCAGTACATAGTATGGGAACGCTGGATCCTCGCGACGGTACCGTTGCTGGCTATGCTCGTGGCGCTGGCGCTAATGCGGGTCGCAGCGATGGCTGGCACTCGGCTTAAATTCCATGCTGCGCCGCTTGCGGCGGGTGCGCTAATGGCCGCGACGCTCGTCCCTCTGCTCTTCGCTGCACTTGCGGACGGGCGTGAGCGGATGAATGACACGCGGCTGATGGCCTCGGCTTGGCTGCGCGCGAACGCAGCGCCGGGCAGCACGGTCTTCGTTGAGCACTTCGCCTTTGATCTTGTTGAGAGCGAATTCGACTTCGTCTTCCCGCTGGGCATTATGGGCTGCCAGGACGTGCGCGGACTGCTCGACGGAAGAATCGATAACTCTCTGATCGCATCCGCGCGCGGTGGACGCAGCAACATTGATTACGGGACGGTCGTGCCCGAAAAAATTGATACCTGCCGCGCAGATTATGCGGTGCTAAGCCAGTACGCACGATATGCCGTCGAGAAGGAGCGCTTTCCGGGCGCATGGTCGCAATATAGCGACCTCATTGCGCGCGGCGAGAAGGTCGCCGAATTCCGCCCCGAGCGCGGAGTGGCAGGTGGCTGGCCGGTAATGATCCTGCGCTTTCCTGACAACGAGTGAGCGTGCTGCCGCCGGGCTTTGGTCCAGTTAATGCTCTACTTAGAGCATATTCCATAATACTTCCGCGACAATCTGCCGTTCACCAGCCGACATGGACAACAATAACGTCGAGGCCCTACTGTAACTGGATGATAGTTGGCCGTTATGACAGTGGGTATGTCGCAGGTAATTCTTTGCAGATAAATTCGGCGCGGCCTGCAAAAAGAAAACGCCGGCTGTGCAAACCATCCCATTCCTGACCAACTTAGTCTATATTGGGATTGAGAGCACGAGCCGGCAGATAAGGCTAGAATGCTATTCAGCTATGTCTCAAAAATTCACGCCAAAGAACTCTTCTAATTTAGAGGCAATGTAGTCCAGATGTTCTTCATTCAACCCCGGATAAGTGCCAACCCAGAACGTCTGGTTCATTACAATATCGGTGTTGGTCAAATCACCGCTAACTCGGAAATTGCGCCCAGCCATATAAGGCTGTTTGGTTAAATTACCTGCAAATAAAAGGCGCGTGCCAATTTTGTTTTGATCCAAAAAGTTAATAAGGTCAGAGCGTTGAACGCCGCTATTTTCTTTCACCACCAACGGAAAGCCGAACCATGATGGCTCTGAGTTAGGCGTGGCTTCAGGGAGGTGCAAAAATTCGCTACAACTAGCTAACCGGTTTCTTAGGTAGGCATAGTTAGCACGGCGCCTTGCTATAAAATCTTCTAGTCGGTCCATTTGGCCAAGAGCACAGGCCGCTTGCATATCCGTAATCTTGAGATTGTACCCCAAGTGGCTGTAAGTATATTTGTGATCATAGCCATCTGGCAAATCTCCGCCAATATCCTTCTTCGTCCAGCAGAAACGTTTATCACATGTATTGTCTTTACCTGTCGGGCAATAGCAGTCACGTCCCCAGTCCCTGAAAGACTCTGCGATCATTTTGAGTTCGGCGCTATTTGTGAATACCGCGCCGCCTTCACCCATGGTGATGTGATGTGCAGGGTAAAAGCTAAGGGTCCCGATGTCACCAAAAGTTCCGACCATTTGGCCGCCATAGGTCGCACCCAACGCGTCGCAGGTGTCTTCAATCAACCACAAATTATATTTTTTACACAGAGCAGTTACAGCTTCAACGTTGAAGGGGTTTCCGAGACTATGCGCCAACATAATGGCCTTTGTTTTGGAACTTATTGCCGCTTCAATTTTGCTTGCGTCGATATTATGGGTAGATAATTCCACATCCACAAAAACAGGGACGGCTCCAAACTGCAAGATGGGGTTAACGGTGGTCGGGAAACCCGCGGCGACACCAATGACTTCATCGCCAGGCTTAATTGCGCGATCACCCAGTTTAGAACTGGTGAGAGTTGAGAAAGCAACCAAATTAGCAGATGAACCGGAGTTAACCGTCATCAGGTATTTGACACCTAAAAATTTGGCCAGCCGTTCTTCGAACATTTTATTGAAGCGCCCCGTGGTCAACCAGCCGTCTAAAGACGCATCAACCATAAGCTGTAGCTCTTTTGCGCCAATAACCTTGCCAGATACTGGCACAGCCGTTTCGCCAGGGATGAAGGCGTTAGGTGTGTAAACAATATCTGCGTATTGTTGTACTAGGTCCATTATCTGACCGCGAATTATGTCAGTTTGTGGATCTAACGCAATGGTTTCGACGGGCATACTTAGTTCCTATATAAAGTGATTTTTTTACTTAAAAAGATAGCATATCAGGGCCTGACATCTATTCTTGGTGTGAAGCGTTAACGATGGCCAAAGCAGTTTGCAATGGCAATCGTGGCGACCATTTCAAACGCTTACCTGATGGAGCCGTACCTAACTTCAGATAGTTGGCTATGCGGTAGCTTCTTCATTTAAGCGTGCTCCCAATCCAACTGTAAATATGAAGTCTTTCATAAAGTTCCTCCAACCGTTAACTGGCTGCGGAGCTTACAAAAGCATCCGAATAAAATCGGTTAGAAGGTAAGCCAGCCTCAACAATTGCAAGCCGAGCGCTATGTATCATTGCGTCAGAACCGCAGGCATATACAGCTGCCTTACTTAAGTCCTGCTGAACCTCTAGCAATGCTTGTTGTACGTAACCGCGTGCCCCTGACCAAGAAGAACTCGCGCGAGACAAAACGGGAATAAAAATGTGATTTCCTGGCATGGCAGCAACATCGAAGTACATGTCATCCTGGGCCCGTCCGCCCCACACGATAGTGACTGAACGAGGTAGCTTGTCCGCAGCGAGCTGTGGCATGGCTTCGATCATCGCTTTGACCGGCGCTATGCCAGTGCCTGTGGCAAGAAACACTAAATCCAAACCAGCCGTTTCTCGCAAAAAAAAGGACCCCAGCGGTCCATTAATGCGAACGAGATCATCAGTCTTAGCTTCGCTGAACCAATAGTTACTCATTACACCTCCAGCTACGGCACGAATGTGCAACTCAAGCTGGCCGTCTGCCGATGGCGCGTTAGCTACAGAGTAGCTTCGCCGAACGCCGCCCGTACCAATCACGTTAACGTATTGGCCGGGTAAATAATTCAAAACACTATTAGGCGGGACCCTTAGGATTACGCGCAAAACATCAGGTGCTAGCTTTTGGAGGCTGTTTATTCGGGCTGGGAGGGTTTTAACCGCTGGAATGACAAATCCACTAATATCTTCTACTTCAATTAACAAATCCGACGCAGCCGTTCGAGCGCAACTGAGAATCCAACCGTCTTCTTTTTCTGCAGGTGTCAAACCGAGTTCGTCAACTAACGGCCGACTTTGCCCACTTAGGACTTTGCATTTACAAGAGCTACAACGACCAGTTTTGCAACTGTAGGGAAGCGCGATTTGGGCTTTTTCTGCAGACTCTAGTATCGAAATTCCGTCCAAACAGTCAAAATGCAAACCTGAGGTAAGATTAACTCGTATCATACTAAAATAACATTCCTAAAATGTAAAATTTTTATTCAAAATGTCATAAAAAATGGCTATTAAACTATCCTTATTATGCCTGCATTAAACAAATACGAATATTGGGAAGGGGAAGTCAATTTGGTATTTGTGACAGCGTTACATACATATGTGCAGATTTTTTCTGATAAAATTAGATAATCAATATTCAAAGGACCTTTAAGAGGCAAGAGCTTAAGGCAAAGCAACATCAAAAATTATATTATTCATAGTTTCACCAAATTTACCTTTCAAAGCTTATGTGTGGATTTGGCGCATTCGGGTTTCGCGCGGCGGGCGGCTATCACTGTTGCGGCTTAGAATGTGTGTAACGCCAGCGTTAGAGATTTTCATGCCGTTATAACGCGATAGTCATCAGGCGGACCTCATTGAGCCGAGGCCATATTTGCTTTATAGCAAAAAGACCTTTTCGACGAGCTCAGGTGGCGTGTGGTCGGCGGGGCTTTTTGGAATGGGTTTTTTGTCTGATCAGCCTAGCTTCGTTGTGCTGTTCGCAATAGGCCTTCCCGCGGTAGAAGTTGGAACGATCTACATCGAAGTATCGACAGGCTCGGGCCGCATCACCAATCTTCTCTGCATGTCGCAGTACCCTGAGTTTGCGCTAAATATCCCGGCCTTCCTTGACTATGAGCTTGACCTTTGTCGTCTCAACCTCTCGATCGATTGCTTTGCATCGGTAAATACCTCAGAGTAGCGGCGCCATATCATCTCCGCGCCAAGCAAGCCACTCCCCACCAATTGCGCCGACCGGCGCGAGGTGAACCTAATGTGCCCATTTCCAATGGGTCAGTCTTGCCGCGCCGGATAGCTGCCCGTAGTGTGCCGCCGTCTCTTAATTTAATTTCGTTCGTCATCAGCGATGCGATTTCCGAGCGACAGCATGGCGCGATTGCGCAAACCACAAGGACTATCGGGCTGGACGGCGAGGCATTGCTCAAGATGATCGCGCGTCATGTCCTTGGCCTGCCGCGGGCAATTCAGTTTCGTCCGCTTTAGTCTCCGCAAGGCCCAGTTGACATCCTCTTACGTTGTCGGGTCGGGTATGCGAAGGAGGTGGTGGATTATATGTTGAGCGCACATGCGGGCGGACAGAGCTCGGGGCCCAGACCCATGCCCTGCGCGGTAATAAAATCGAACAGTGTATCTGCACTGCAGTGCAGATACACTTGCTATGTATGCAGGTGTTGCTTCAAAAACGCTGCGGTGTCTCGAAGTTGAGCAGGGGGTTCCACAAACCACGACTGCGAAATAAACAATATTAAAGTTGCCCTCGAGGCGGCCGGCATTGAGTTCATCGGTACGCTTAACGATGGTCCCGGCTCTGCATCCGCCCCGCGCGCTAGGCGCAACAGGTGGGCCCGGAATTAGTGGAGTGCCTTGCGCGCCGGACTTTGTTCTAGCTCGGCTTCAGTCAGCCATTCAGGGAATGAGGTTCGTGCCCAGTCCATTGCGGTGTATTTCGCAGCGAATACATCAAGCGTGGCACGCAGGTTCGAATTTGACAAAAACATGCGCGCCTCCTCGCCGCCGCTGCCCTTGAGTATCCACACAATGGCGTTGTCCTGCAACTTGAACTGCATTGCGATACACAGCCAAGGTTGAACTCCGTCATCAAGGCGGACGGGCGGGACCGGATTTGCCCGCCGCTCTTGGCGCAGGCTTTGTTGTGCGATGGGCAGCGCCAAATTAGCTGGGATCGGGCCTGCCGCCAGTTTTTCAGCCTCCTCTGCCATTTTAGGAATAGCTCGGTCCATTAAGCGGCGAGTGAGCATAATGGCCTGCGTTACATCTTCTGTACCGCGCACTTCCATTCGTAGACGGTCTTCGTCAAAATCTGATACAAGCGTGAAGGTTCGGATGGCAAACACAGAGCGGCACCTGAAGCTATGGTAAGTTGGATATCTAGGCTAACACGCTCTCTCGTATCGAGCAACTATATCGCTTGGGATGATCCTTTGAAATAATGGGTGCCATTATTTAATGCTCGTCAACCACAACAAACATTAATGAATAAAAGCCTAAATGCTCGGCGTTGGTTGAAAGATTTACTCGGCGGTAATTGGCGGGCTGCAGGCCACTGATGCGAAAGAGCCGTCATGTAAGTAACGGCAAGTGTGATGCTGCGTCAGCCTATGAATTTTTAGACATACTCTTAACTTTATTACGCTACCGATTGGGAGGGTGCTTTAGAAAACCGCGACCTTGTGGCTTGATTTTAAAGGAATTCAAGTCGCAATTTGCGGATCTGCGCGCGACCCTTACGGCCAGTCAGTTTCACACATCTATAAATGAAGAGGCCTGCCATTGGAAGTTGAACGAACATCTACTGACCGTGGCCAACATCATTGGATGTACTGCCCCTGCAGGCCAAATTCTTGGCAGAACTAATAGTGCCAAAATGGCTGTATAAACTCTCACTTCGGCAGCGATATCCCGTGCATTAGCCATTAGCGGGCCTATTAATGCGAAATAGTATAGTTGTAACAGTATGTATCGTCATGTAGCGACGGTTTCGATACTAAGATATTGCGTTCTTACAGGGTAGAAAAAATGGCCAAAAAACTAGTAAAAAAACCTTCCGACACAGCCGCAAATAAGCCGAAAAAGGGACGCTTTACACGCACTGACGAAGCGAGTGTTGCCAATAGTGCCGCTGCCGCTGAAGAAAATGTTGAGAGCGGGGAGCCTGGTAAGAATGCCCCAGAAATATCTGTTGAGAGTGTTGCGGCATCGTCTGGCGGCGGCATTGGTGTCGGGGGAATTGCCATCGGCGTTCTTGGTCTTGCCGGCATTGGTGCTGCAGTTGGCGGCGGCGGCGGTTCTGGGGGCAACCCTCCCCCTGCGGTCGATGGTGAGGCAACCGGAACCCTCAGTGTCACAGGTGTTGCCGCCGAAGGTCGCTCACTGACTGCTTTGCTATCTAACGCGACAGATACTGACGGCAGCATTGCCTCCATTTCCTACCAATGGCAGAGGCAAGTTTCGGGAGCCTGGACTAATATTGTGGGCGGCGATAGTGCTACACTTACTATCCCCGCCGATCAGTCCTTTGTAGGCGCAACCGTTCGTGTGGTTGCGACAACAACGGACGCTAAGTCCAACACCACCACTTTTACGGGTTCCGAGCAGGTCATTGCCAATGTCGATGACGTTGCCACTGGCTCGCTTGCTGTAACCGGCGCGGCGCTCGAGGGCGGTAGCCTGACAGCTGCTCTGACTGGTGTTTCGGATGCGGATGGCGCAACGACCACTGCCTATCAGTGGCAGAAGTTTGAGGGCGGCGCTTGGGTTGCCATTTCTGGCGGCAATAGTGCGACGCTTTCGATCCCATCGGATCAGTCGCTTGTTGATGTTCCTGTGCGCGTTGTTGCAACGACCACCGATGCCCTT
>NZ_RWJI01000002.1 GCF_003933235.1 Sphingorhabdus wooponensis | reverse complement strand
GCCAAGCACTGATGGAAAAATACCCTCGCTGTCAAAACCATCCAGCGTATACGCATCGGTATGGCAAATCCCCGTCGCCATAATCTCCACCAACACTTCGCCCGCCTTGGGACCTTCCAAGTCTAACTCCACAATCTCCAGAGGCTTCTTGGCTTCAAGTGCTACAGCTGCGCGGGTCTTCATGGCGTTCGGGTCTCCTAATTATCTGCGAAAGGCTTTTCCATTAACGGCGCGGCCGCGCAAGCCTAGATTCCGGCATAATATTCATAGTCACCGACATCTTCCCAATATCCGCCCTTTCCGCCATGGAATTTGGACAGATCATCGGTCGCCTCAATGCGCATGACATATTTGGCGTGCTTATATCCCAGCTGTCGTTCGACCCGTAACCGGACCGGCGCGCCATATTTCACAGGCAAGGTTTCCCCGTTCATGGCCCATGCCAATATGGTTTGCGGATGAAAGGCATCGATCAGGTCAATCGATTCATAATAAGGACGTGCGCCGTAATTGTCCGCACAGTGAAACACGATATATTTTGCGCGCGGCGACAATTGGGCCTTCTGCAGCAAAAGGCGCAACGGCGTGCCTTGCCATTGCGCAATGGCGCTCCACCCCTCCACACAATCATGTCGCGTGATTTGGGTGCGTGCGGGCATCGCGCGTAACGCCTCCAATCCAATATCAATGGGATTGCCGACCATACCATCGACGCGCAACCGCCAGTCCGCAAAATTATTTGCAAGATGGGCCAAATAATCCGTCGACGTTCCCGTCAACGAACCATTGGTTTTGAACACGGGGGAGATGTCTGACAGCGCATATTCCGGAGCCAAGGCTGCGCGGTCGGCCAGCGCGCGGTGCGTCATCTGATTAAGCTTTTCCGCCCCGCGCAACGCAGACCGAAAAGCTGCATTTTCATTCAGAGCATCGCAGCCACCGAGGATAAGCCCGCCGCCACCCAAAGTTGCACCGCGCAGCAGGTCCCGGCGGCGCAGCAATGTACGGTCCTCTGTCATGGCCGTTTCCCGCCATGATGTGGTTTTGGAACGGTGATAGGCCGCCCTGTAATCATCGACCGGATACCCTTAATTGGGCCAGTGAGCAGAACCATGATCAGGTGTGCCACCACAAACAGCACCAGCAAGGCAGCGCCGATAAAATGCAGCGACCGCGCCGATTGTCGCCCGCCGAATAAATCCAGCAACCATGGCCACGCCGCGTTCATCGCAGGCGACATGGTGATACCGGTGAAAATCAACAGCGGGAGCAAAAGGAATATCACGCCGATATAACTTAATTTTTGCAATATATTATAATGACTTATGCGAATATCATTCCCAAAACGCAGACGCACATGATCTTTAATGTCGCTCCACAAGGCCGCCCAATGCCACTCGGCACGGCGGACATGCAAATCCTTACGGATATGACCATTGAACAATGAGACCAGCATGAAGGCCGTCAGCCCCAACGCGAAAATCCAAGCAAAGGCGAAATGCCACCGCCGGGCGGCGGCCAGATCGTAACTAGTGGGTATGGTTGCCCAACCCGGAAAGGCGACGCGACGAACATTGTCATACGCATCCAAAGAAAGCCCAAGCACACCCGTTGTTTCAAAGGAGGCGCTCCCGATCCTTACAAAACCCGTGGTGCGCGTATCGTCAATTTGCAGCCATGCATAATCTTCGCGCGATCCAAAATCGCCCCAATAAAGCTGCGGATGCGCGTTGAAGATCATGAGGCCACTCATGAGCAATATTGTCGCCACCAAGGCATTTGCCCAATGCCAGATTCGCGTGGCAAGACGATGCCGCTTCGCCACATTCTGCGTCATGTTTTGCTTCGCATATATTCATCGCCCCCACGCAAAGCCTATACAACTATCGGAGGGCTAAAACTTCTCGCCCGTGAGGCGCTGACACAGCATGTCCAATTGATCCAAGCTGCCATATTCGAACGTCACTGCGCCAGCGCCTGTCGCATTTTTTTGCGCTATCCGAACCTTCAATCCCAATAGATCGCCAAGATGCGATTCAACCGCGCGGATATCGGCATTTTCCGGGATACTGGCGCCAGCGGCCTTGCGGTTCTTCGCCTTTGGCGCGCGCTCCTGCTGCACAAGCGCTTCAGTCGCGCGCACGGAAAGGCCGTTTTTAATGACCAGCATCGCAAGCTGGACGGCATTCTCACTGCCCAGCAACGCACGCGCATGCCCCATGCTGAGCTTTTCTTCGGTCACAAGATCTCGCAGTGTTTGCGGCAAATCCAGCAAGCGCATCATATTGGCAACATGGCTGCGCGACTTGTGCACGAGGTCAGCCAATTCGGCCGCGCTATGGCCAAAAAGCTCGGTCAGCTTTTTATAGGCCTCCGCCTCTTCAATCGGGTTCAGGTCCTGCCGCTGGATATTTTCAAGCAGCGCGATCTCGACGGTTTCCGTATCGTCAAAATTCCGCACGATTGCGGGCAAATCGTGCAATTGCGCACGCTGGGCTGCGCGCCAACGGCGTTCGCCAGCGACAATTTGGTATCCGCCCTGAAAGGGCCGCACAACGATGGGCTGAATAATCCCGTGCCGCGCAATACTTGCGGCCAGTTCATCCAGCTTCTCATCGGAAAAATGCCGCCGAGGCTGATTGGGGTTGGGACGGATGTCGATGACCGACAAACTTGTCACGCCTTGGCTGCGCGCATCCCGATCTGCGGAAGAATTTCCAGAAACGTCTCCCCGTAGAGCTTCGCCTAACAAGGCATCCAAGCCCCGGCCAAGGCCTATTTTCTTTTTCAGGGGCGATTTTTCGGACGGATTATCATTGCTCACGCTGCTAACTCCCGGGCCGGTAGGCGGCCGATCAATTCTCGTGCAAGTTTCATATAGGCTTCCGATCCCGCGCAGCGATGGTCATAGACCAACGCAGGAAGCCCATGGCTAGGGGCTTCTGACAAACGGACATTGCGTGGAATGACGGTGTCAAACACAAGGTCGCCCAAACAACTGCGGACATCATCCGCCACTTGTTCCGTCAACCGGTTGCGCTTGTCATACATGGTGAGCGCCACACCCATGATCGTCAGCGCGGGATTAAACCCGCCCTTTATCCGTTCAACGGTCTGCAAGAGCTGGCTTAAACCTTCCAGCGCGAAAAATTCGCATTGTAGCGGGACGAGAAGCGAGTCGACCGCAACCAACGCATTGATGGTAATCAATCCAAGCGACGGCGGGCAATCGATGATGCAAATGTCCCAATGCGCATCGGATTTGTCAAAGGCTGCCTTCAGCCGCCCCGTGCGATCTTCATATTCCACCAGCTCGATTTCCGCACCGGACAAATCCACCGTTGCGGGTACCATATCCAGATTGGGGATTAACGTGGGAATAGCAGCATCCTTTAAAGATGCATCGCCGAGCAACAAATCATAGCTGCTATGGACTCGTTGCGCCTGTTGCAGGCCAAGTCCGGTGGACGCATTCCCTTGAGGATCAAGATCGACCAACACACAACGCCAGCCACTTGCCGCAAGCGCCGTGGCAAGATTGATAGCGGTGGTTGTTTTTCCAACGCCGCCTTTCTGATTGGCTACCGCTATTCGGATCATTGCTCTTGCCCCTGTGTTTCAAAGATGGCGCGCGCTTGGCGTTTTCCCGATAATCTTCCTACGAGAATGCCCGCTTCTTGGTCTGTTACACTGTCCATGATGCGGAAATCTCCGTCCCATTCTGCCTGCGCACTGTCCCACTCTGCTTTTGCATTACGCCCCTTTGGCAAGAGCCACAAAGTGTTATTTGTCGCGAAGCGCGCGGCAAGATCAAACAATTTCGGCAAAGGCGCAAAAGCTCGGGCGCTAATCACCGAATAAGGCGCGGTTTCAAGGCGCTCCAATGTGACGCCAGCCACGTTTACGCGGTGCGTCAGGTCCAACATTTCGACTGCTCTTTGCAGATAATCAATTCTGCGCGCACGCGATTCGACTAATGTCACGTGATAATTGGTCAGCAATGCAATGACCAAGCCCGGAAAGCCTGCGCCAGATCCAAGATCAAGCCAATGGGTCTGCGCCGCAGGTGCATCCGTAAACAACAACAATTGCGCACTATCGACGATATGGCGCGACCATATATGGTCCAAAGTTGAAGCGGATATCAAATTTTGGCTTTCGGCTTCACGCTTCAAAAATGCCACAAATGTTTCTAGGGCATCCAATGTTTCACGTGAAACATTCAGCTGCTCCTGCAGCCACGCAATGGCTTCACCCTCTGTCATGCTGCTTCCACCACAGCAATTTTGGCGCGCTTCGCATGCACAAGAATGGCGGCAAGCGCGGCGGGTGTAATGCCCCGAATACGTGACGCGGCGGCCAAATTTTCAGGCCGCGATGCCGCAAGCCGTTCAACCATTTCATGCGACAGTCCGGATATGGCGCTATAGTCCATCAACGGCGAGAGTTGGATTTGCTCGTTGGCAGCCATGTCGTTTATCTCAGCGTCTTGCCGCGCCAAATAGGGTGCGTATCGGCCGTCTTGTTCCAACTCCATGAGCAGATCCAATGGCCAGGACTCTGAATCCAATGCCAACAATTGGGCGATGGACACTTGGGGAAAGCGTAACCAATCAAACAGGGACATTTTGCCAGCATCTTGCTTCACAGCAATGCCCTGTTTGATCAGGGCATCCGCGCTTACTGTTTCTCGCAGACGGCTTTGAAGCGCACTTTGCTGTAAAAGCCGTTCCTGAAACGCTACCGCACGTTCACCGGCCACAGCGCCCGCCGAAATGGCCATAGGCGTAAGCCGTGACCCCGCATTGTCAGAACGTAAGCGCAGGCGATACTCCGCACGCGCCGTCAACATACGATAAGGTTCTGTCACGCCTTGCAGCGTCAGATCATCGATCATCACCGCAATATAGCTATTCGTCCGGTCAATCGGCGGCATGGGCTGCGCCAAAATCTTCGACGCTGCGCCCATGCCTGCCACCAAGCCTTGCGCTGCCGCTTCCTCATAGCCTGTGGTGCCGTTAATCTGTCCTGCGCAATATAGCCCTTCAAATCCGCGCACCGCGAGGCTGGAGTCCAAGCAGCGCGGGTCAATATAGTCATATTCGACCGCATAGCCGGGCACGACAATATCGCATTGCGCAAGGCCAGTCATGGAACGCACCATAGCTGCCTGAATATCAGTTGGCAGCGATGTTGAAATGCCATTGGGATAAATCAAATGGCTGTCGAGTCCTTCAGGCTCCAGAAACACCTGATGTCCTTCGCGATCGCCGAACCGAAAAATTTTGTCTTCAATAGATGGGCAATATCGCGGCCCCCTGCCCTCAATATCACCAGCAAAAAGTGGCGAACGATGGAGCCCCGAACGGATGATATCGTGCGTTTCGGCGTTGGTACGGGACATAGCGCAGAATAATTGCGGCACAGATCGGCGGCTGCGCATCGACGACATGGTCCAATCATCATCATCGGATGGCTGAAACTCCAGCTGCGACCAATCAATCGTGCGCCCGTCCAGACGGGGCGGCGTGCCCGTTTTCAATCGTGCAATGGGCAGGTCCGCGCCGCGCAATTGCTGGGACAAGAGCATAGCCGACGCTTCGCCCACGCGACCTCCGACGAGACGCTCTTCGCCACGGAACAACTTGCCGCCGAGAAACGTCCCCGTGGCCAAAACTACAGCAACCGATGTGAGGATAATATCATCACCCAAAACCAAGCCCGCCACGCGTGTGGGGGCATTTGGTAGAAAGTGAAGAGCGGCTGCTTCGCCTTCAATGATGTGTAAGTTCGCCAAACTGCCAAGCTGAGTCTGGATAGATGCCTTAAACAATTTGCGGTCGGCTTGAATCCGCGGGCCCTGCACTGCCGCTCCCTTTGACGCGTTGAGCATGCGATAATGCACCGCAGCGTCATCAGAAGCGCGGCCAATCAAGCCGTCAAAGGCGTCAACTTCGCGCACCAAATGCCCTTTGCCCAAGCCACCAATCGCGGGGTTACAGGACATTGCACCGATCATATTTTTGTCAAAACTGACAAGCGCAACACGCAAACCTATGCGCGCAGCAACCGCCGCAGCCTCTGTGCCGGCGTGGCCACCACCTACAACAATGATGTCGAAATCGGTCGTCATGCGTCGCGCATATACCAACTATGTCCGCGGGTCAAAAAAGAGTACGCATCTGTTTCACGTGAAACAGGCTATTTGCCCACGCAGAATTTTCCAAAGACAGTGTCGAGCAGATCTTCGGTATGTGCGCGCCCGGTGAGGGCATCGAGCGCAAGTCGCACTTGCCGCAAGTTTTCCGCGATAATCAGCCAGTCTTCGGATTCACCGCACGCTACAAGCGCAGTCGCGGCGTCATCCAAAAACACGCGTTGCCGCGCGTTGATGGCAAACTGATCCGGCGGCGGCAGAAGCGTCTTGGCCCGTGCCGCTACGATGTGGAGAAGCTCAGATACGCCAGCGCCCGTCTGAGCGGACACAAAAATAGCGTCCGCAGACTTTGACAGACTTTCTTTCAGGTCATTTTTCGCTGATATTTCAATAAGATTCGGGTGTATGGGTCCTTCACCTTCAGGACCAAGCCATAACAATATATCTGCCTGCTGCATCGCGGCATGGCTTCTGTCGATGCCAATGCGTTCGATGACATCGGCACTATCATCGCGTAGTCCAGCGGTGTCTGTGAACAGCAAAGCCACCCCTTCGACCGACACAGGCACTTCAATCATATCGCGCGTCGTTCCGGCAATATCGGAGACAATGGCCGCCTCACGCCCGACCAACGCATTCAACAAAGTGGATTTGCCGCTATTGGGCGGGCCGGCCAAGACGATGCGTAACCCATCCTTTAATTTTTCGGCAGGTGGACTGGCGAGCAATTGCACTATTTTTTGCTGCAATTCCGCACAACCATCTGTAATTAATATATTATTTTGTGATTCTACGTCGCCCTCATCCGAAAAATCTAGCTCCGCTTCGGTGAGCGCAGACAATCGGAGCACATCTTGCCGATATGCTTCGATGGCTGCGCTAAAGGCCCCGCCGAACATCTTGGTTGCGGCGCGGCGTTGCCATTCGGTTTCGGCGGCCAACAGATCCGCCAAGCCTTC
Source organism: Sphingorhabdus wooponensis (assembly GCF_003933235.1). Classification (GTDB taxonomy): domain Bacteria; phylum Pseudomonadota; class Alphaproteobacteria; order Sphingomonadales; family Sphingomonadaceae; genus Sphingorhabdus_B; species Sphingorhabdus_B wooponensis. The sequence continues at coordinate 386,883 of NZ_RWJI01000002.1, read as the reverse complement.
GGCTTCATTCAAATCCATGCGGCCATTGGTAAAGGCACGTCGGGTGAATTCTCCCGCCTCAGCGCGCCGAGCACCAGGGAAACTGGCAATCGCGTTTTCAACGGCACGCACCACGGCGCGACCACCGTGCAAATGGAGCTCCACCAGATCCTCACCCGTGGCTGTATCTGGGCCGGGAAAAACGAGTACTAATGCCTGATCTAACATTTCCTGCGTGACTGGCGAACGCAGGGTGCACACAGACGCCCGACGCGGTGACGGGGTTCGTCCAGCCAGATCTTGCAATATGTCAAAAGCGGAAGGCCCACTGATCCGCATGATGGCAATCGCAGCCGGAGGCGCGCCGCTCGACAGCGCAAAAATGGTGTCAGCGGATGGCATCACAAAGCTATTTTTTGTCGGTCTTGTTCAGGCCAGACATGGCGGCCTTTGCACCTGTTTCAATGAGTTGCTGGAACAATTGCAGCCCCATTTGCCCCATAGGCGCAATTTGCTTCCCCAACTCCTGCAATTGGTCAATGCCGCCCGCACCATTCATAAGGTTGGTGACCTTCTCGACATAAGCCTCATTTGCCTTGGTAACATCGGGAAGGCCAAGCAACGCGCGGGCCTCTTCAGGGGAACAATCGATTTCAATGTTCAACTTCATGGGCGGTGCCCTCCTAATTGCCGATTGGAATCACTATAAAGGCTAAGTCGAATCACGCAATTGCGGAGAATATCCGCCGAGGAGCAGATTATGGGTGACTATGTGAAGATTAATGCGCTGGGTGAGGATGCCCTGTTTCCCGCCTATGTCGCGGCGCCATCGAGCCAAGCGCGCGCCGCGATTATCGTCATTCCAGAGATATTCGGGGTAAATGCCGGCATTCGTCAAAAATGCGATATTTTGGCGGCTGCGGGCTATTTGGCGGTTGCGCCGGACATATTCTGGCGCTTTGCACCAGGCGTTGAACTGAATCCCGATATAGAAGCCGAGCTTCAAGAAGCCTTTGGCTATTTCGGGCAATATGATGCCGATGATGGCGTGCGCGATATTGAGGCGGTGATCCAAGCAATCCGCTCCGGTCTGTCGAACCACGCCCCGCTCGAAAAAGTGGGTTGCGTCGGCTATTGTTTAGGTGGACGGCTCGCCTATATGGCGGCCGCGCGGACCGACATTAGCGCATCGGTCGGCTATTATGGCGTCATGATCGACCAGATGCTGAACGAAAGCCATGCCATCGCCAATCCGTTGATGCTGCATATCCCGACCGCGGACCATTTGGTCGGTCCAGAGGCGCAGGCCGTGATTCACGCTGGCCTTGGTAATCACCCAAAGGTGACGTTGCATGATTATGACAGCCTTGATCATGGCTTTGCAGCGGAAATGGGCAACCGCCGGAATGCAGAAGGCGCAGAGCTTGCAGATGGACGCACAGCAGCGTTTTTCGCAAAGCATCTGGGCTGAAGTAATAAGGGCTCCCTTCATGGGAGCCCTTATAAATTATAGGCCAGCAAAGCTCATGGCGTAAGGCTGCACTTCGCTCCAGCCTTCGACTATCATCTTGCCCGCAACATAAACGATCACGACCAAGCCAACCCAAGCGATCCAGCGATAACGCTCAATATATTGGGCAATGATATTCGCAGCGATGCCCATTAACGCGACCGCAAAAATCAGGCCGACGATAAGGATTCCGGGATGTTCACGCGCGGCCCCTGCGACTGCCAGAACATTATCTAAGCTCATCGACACGTCGGCGACTGCAACGCCCCAAGCGGCACCCGCAAAGGTCTTCGTCGACTTTACGCCGGAATGTTCATCGCCCACAATTTCAGGGGAACCAGCAGATTCACCGGCATGGCCCTTAATATCGCGATACATGCGCCAGGCGACCCACAGCAGCAATAAGCCGCCTGCGAGCACCAACCCAACAATGCCCAACAACCAAGTCACCATCAGCGCAAAAATGATGCGCAACACCAAGGCCGCTAGAACACCGATGAGGATGACTTTCTTACGCTGGTCCGCAGGCAAGCCAGCCGCCAAAGCGCCGACAACAATGGCGTTGTCGCCAGCGAGCACGAGATCAATCAACAAAACCTGAATGAACGCCGCAAAGGCCGCAGGTTCGGCAATGTTCGAAAAATCCTTGACGATGGCGGCCCAGATATCGCCGGGCCCAGCCAAGCTGGTGACGGTCGACGCGACCAAAAGAAAATCAATCACAATGTTACTCCGGAATATCTGGCTTACTGGTTCATCGAGTCAAAAAAGTCTTCGTTGGTTTTCGAATCCTTCATCTTGTCGAGCAGGAATTCCATCGCGTCGATGGTGCCCATTTGCATGAGGATACGACGAAGCACCCACATTTTCTTGAGCTTGCTTTCCTCGACCAGCAATTCTTCCTTACGCGTGCCGGATTTACCGACATCCAAGGCTGGGAAGATACGCTTATCAGCGACCTTGCGATCCAGCACGATTTCGGAGTTACCCGTGCCCTTAAATTCTTCGAAGATAACTTCGTCCATGCGGCTACCGGTATCGATCAAAGCGGTTGCGATGATAGACAAGGACCCACCTTCTTCAATGTTCCGCGCGGCGCCGAAGAAACGCTTTGGACGTTGCAAGGCGTTGGCGTCGACACCACCGGTCAGCACCTTGCCCGATGATGGCACAACAGTGTTATAGGCGCGGCCAAGGCGCGTGATGGAATCGAGCAAGATGACAACGTCATGCTTATGCTCAACCAGACGCTTTGCCTTTTCAATGACCATTTCGGCGACTTGCACATGGCGGGTCGCGGGTTCATCAAAGGTGGAAGATACAACTTCACCCTTCACTGAACGCTGCATGTCGGTGACTTCCTCAGGCCGTTCGTCGATCAGAAGAACGATCAAGAACACCTCAGGATGGTTTTCGGTAATCGCGCGGGCGATATTTTGCAGCAACACGGTTTTACCTGTGCGTGGCGGCGCAACGATCAAGGCGCGCTGCCCCTTGCCTTGCGGGCTAACGATATCAATGACGCGCGCAGACTTGTCCTTGACCGTCGGATCAAGCGAATCCAGCGTCAGTTTGGAATCAGGATATAGCGGCGTAAGGTTATCAAAATTGACGCGGTGGCGGACGGCATCCGGATCGTCGAAGTTGATCTTCAATACTTTCGTTAGGGCAAAATACCGCTCGCCATCCTTGGGTGCGCGAATTTCACCTTCAACAGTATCACCTGTGCGCAAACCAAATTGGCGCACCATGTTCGGCGACACATAAATATCGTCTGGACCTGCCAAATAATTGGCTTCCGGTGAACGCAAGAAACCGAAGCTGTCAGGTAAAACCTCAATCGTGCCAAGACCCATGATCTGCTCGCCATCCTCGGCAAGCTCTTTCAGGATTGCAAACATCAAGTCCTGCTTACGCAAGGTCGATGCGCCCTCAACACCCAGCTCTTCCGCCATCGATACGAGGTCGGCAGGGTTTTTGCTTTTCAGCTCTTTCAAATGCATAGATAATTCCGTTGGATGGACCGTAAGTCCGCATTGTGGATGGACAGATTGTCCGATGATTGACCGGTATTTAAAAGCCAACCGGTTGAATAATGAAAAATTGGTGGCGCAGTTATTGTGATATGCGCGCCGTACGCCCAGGACGGGCTTGAAACGCTAAATACGCGTCGATGGGCGCGGCGTCAACTCTTCTCAAAAAGTGATGTAGGGAGCTGTTAAAAAGGTTTGGCGACAACCAATATGACGATAATCGCTGATGCAATGCCAGGAACTTCGTTCAACAGCCGTAATTGCTTACCCGTTAGCTGCCGTTCGCCGCGCGCCAGTTTCTTGGCATAGCCGACAGTCCAACCGTGATAAGCTGACAGTCCTAACACAAGCAACAATTTGGCATGGAACCAACCTTGCGCCATGGCGCCAATATTCCACGCCAGAACTAGTCCCAAAACCCAGACCACAATGATGGATGGATTCAAGATGATTTTAATCAGCTTGGATTCACGATCCACCCATTTGGCAGCCTCTTCGGATCCTTCTGCGCTTTCCTGATGATAAACGAAGAAACGCGGGATCATGAACAATCCCGCCATCCAGAAAATGACAAAAATAATGTGAGCGGATTTTAGCCAGATATACAGCACAGATAGAATTTCCGTCATAAAAACGGCCTTTATAGGCTAAGCCTTGCGGACCAAATTAAGAAGCATTTCAACATTTTCAATTGGGGTATCTGGCAATATGCCATGCCCAAGATTGAAGATATGTGGCCGGTCTTCAAACGCGCTGAGGATATTTTTCACGGCGTCTTTCAACACATCACCGCCTGCAATCAATGCCAGCGGATCAAGATTACCTTGCACGGGGAGGCCCTTGCGCAATTCACGATTTGCCCAATGCGGATCAACGGTTTCATCCAATCCTAAGGCGTCCACGCCGGTTCCTTCAGCATAAGCTGCAAGCTTGCCGCCTGCACCTTTAGGAAAGCCGATGATTACAGCGTTAGGTTTGCGCGCCTTTAACCTGCGGACAATTTCGGCATTTGGGGCAATGACCCATTTTTCGAATTGCGCCGGCGACAAAGACCCTGCCCAACTGTCGAACAATTGCACGGCATCCACGCCGGCATCAATCTGGTCACCCAAATAATCGACGGTTGCGGAAATGATGGCATCGATGAGCGCGCCAAAACGTTCAGGCTCCGCATGGGCCATCCTGCGGGCCTCTGCTTGGTCTTTGCTACCCTGACCATGGACCATATAGGTAGCGACCGTCCACGGGCTTCCAGCGAAGCCCAGGAAGGTTGTTTCGGGAGGAAGCCCTGCCGATACCTTGCGCACAGTATCAATGACTGGAGCCAGCCGCTGCGGTGCTGGCACAAAATCCTCAAGCCGCGATTCCGCTAAGCGTGGCGCGAGCCGAGGACCTTCACCCGTTTCGAACCAGAGGTCCTGACCCATGGCATGCGGGATCACCAAAATGTCGGAAAACAGAATTGCACCGTCAAATCCAAAGCGCCGGATAGGTTGTAAAGTGATTTCACACGCCGCATCGCTGTCATAAGCCAGCGCCAAAAAACCGCCCTTTTCCGCACGCAATGCGCGATATTCGGGCAGATACCGACCCGCTTGGCGCATGAGCCACACAGGCGGGATAGCCTCTTGGTTACCCCGAAGAACGTTAAGCAGTTTTTTTGGGCTCTGCGCAGACATAGAAAAGAGAGATCCAATCAAAATATATATTTATATAAAAGGATGATGAAAGATGATGCGCTGTTGATATTTGGGGCCTTAAAAGCTTTTGCGGATATTGCCAACATCTTGACGCGCGCGGACAAACGGGTGGAGCAAGAGTCGCAAATTTAGTCCCCATTATCCACAACCTGTGCATAATGAAATGTGCCTGTGGACAGGCTGTGCCCGAATCGCGCAGTAAATTCGGGGTTAGGGGCAAGAATGCACCAGCCTAAACTTGTCCCTTGATTTATCCCCAGCCTGCCAACAAGACTGTCAGCCATGAGCCAGCGCTTTCATTTACATTTATTGTCGGACTCCACCGGCGAAACCTTGGAAAATATCGCCAAAGCCGCTTTGGCGCAGTTTGACGGCGCAGAGGATGTGGTCAAGCATTTCTGGCCCATGGTCCGTTCGGAAAGCCATTTGGAGCGGATATTGACCGATGTCGCTGCCAATCCTGGACTAGTGCTGTTCACATTGGTGAACCGCGACACGCGGCGCAAATTGGAAACGCGGTGCAGGGCGTTGGGCCTGCCGGCGGTTGCTGCGCTTGATGCTGTCAGTGATGCCATGTCAAATATGTTGGGCCAAGAGGCCAAAGCGCGCCCGGGGCGGCAGCATGTTATGGACGCGGCCTATTTCGCGCGTGTTGAAGCCATTCAGTTCACCATCGCCCATGACGACGGCATTAATGCGCAAAATTGGGAAGAAGCGGACATTGTGTTGGCGGGCGTGTCGCGGACATCCAAAACACCGACAAGCATTTATCTCGCCAACCGAGGTTATAAGACCGCGAATATTCCGATTGTGCCGGAATCCCCACCGCCACCGAATTTGTTTGTACTCAAGCACCCGATGGTCATTGGCCTTGTCACCAGCGTCGAGCGTTTGGTTCAGGTGCGCCGCAACCGTCTGCTGTCCCTGAATCAGTCGCCAGATACAGATTATGTGGATGAAGAAAAAGTACGCGCAGAAGTTGCCCATGCACGGCGTATGTTTGCGGACAATAGCTGGCCAGTATTGGACGTAACACGCCGGTCGATCGAAGAGAGTGCCGCGGCGATTATCAATTTATTCAACGAACGCGAACTGGCGCAGGTAGTGGATTCGTGACCCTTGTCCTCGCATCACAAAGCGCGGGCCGGATCGCGATGTTGAACGCCGCTGGCGTGTCGGTAGATGCAGTGCCCGCCTTGGTTGATGAGCAGAGCATCAAAACATCATTGGCCCAAGCTGGCGCCAAGCCGCGCGATATTGCCGATGCCTTGGCAGAGGCAAAGGCGCGCAAAATATCTCGCAAAATGCCCACTGCGATGGTGTTGGGGTGCGACCAGATTTGCGTCGGTCCCGACGGCTATATTTTTGACAAACCCGAAACGCCGGATGATGCGCGGGCGCATTTGACGCAGCTTTCGGGTAAGGTACATCGGTTGATCAGCGCGGCTGTTATCTGTGAGCAGGGTGAACCTGTCTGGCGCATTATCGACACCGCACAAATGACGATGCGCAGCTTAAGTCCGCAATATATCGACGATTATGTCGAAACTTTTTGGGATGAAATCCGCCATTGTGTCGGCTGTTATCGGATTGAAGCAGAGGGTGAGCAATTGTTTGCAAGCATCAGCGGTAGCCAATTTACGATCATCGGAATGCCATTACTTCCGTTGCTGGATTATCTGCGCGTGAGAGGCCTTTTACCAACATGACCCATTATGCCGAAGTAATCGGACACCCGATATCGCATTCCAAATCGCCGCTGATTCATAATTTTTGGCTTCACCAATTGGGGTTGGCCAATGATTATCGTGCGCATGCTGTGTTGCCAGATGATCTGGAGCGTTATTTTGCGGAGCGCGCGGCCGACGCCGCATGGCGTGGGTGCAACATCACGATACCGCATAAGATTGCAGCGCTCGATTTTGTCGCCGACCCCGGCGATGTGCGCAGCTCGATCGGTGCGATAAATACGGTCTTTCGTAATGACGCTGGCGCGCTTGTCGCGACCAATACCGACGTTGGCGGTTTTTACGGCCCAATCGCTGACGTTCCAATTGTCGGTGAGACAGCTATTGTCATTGGTGCAGGCGGCGCGGCGCGGGCCGTGCTTTTCGCTTTGGCACAGGCCGATATCGGCGAAGTCGTTTTGGTGGCGCGCAATAGTTTGAAGGCGGCCGGATTGCTCGCGCATTTCGGGTTGAAAGGCAAAGTGATTGGCTTTGATGCGCGCTTACCAGATGCGGCGTTGCTCGTGAATGCCAGCCCATTGGGCATGGTCGGGCAGGAAGCGCTTGAGATTGATCTTTCCCCCTTGCCTGAACATGCCATTGTCTATGACCTCGTCTACGCGCCGATAGAGACACCATTGTTAAAAGCCGCGCGCGACCTTGATTTGGAAACGGTCGATGGCCTTGAGATGCTAGTAGGGCAGGCGGCCATCGCGTTTGAATTATTCTTCGGCGTGGCGCCACCCGAAGAGAATGCAGATGCATTGCGGGCATTGTTGTTGAAATGAAAAAGCCGATGATCATTGGCCTGACGGGCTCCATCGGCATGGGAAAATCGGCGGTTGCGGAGATGTTTGCCGACGAGGGCGTTCCGGTTTTTGATGCCGATGCCACCGTGCATGATTTGCAAAAAGCGGGCGGTGCGCTTGTGCCCGCTATTGAATCGGCCTTTCCCGGAACGACTGGGGCAGATGGCGTCGACCGTAAAGCGCTTGGTGCGGCTGTTTTTGGCAATCGTGAACGACTTGCGCTGTTGGAAACGATTATTCATCCTGCCGTGGCCGAGCGCCGGAAAGCGTTTCTGGCATCGCATCAGGGCGCGGACATGATATTGTTCGATATCCCCTTATTGTTTGAAAAGGGCGGGCAGGCCGGGGTCGATACGGTCGTTGTTGTAAGCGCCCCCGCACTGGTTCAACGCGAACGCGTGCTCGCACGGCCCAATATGACCCCAGATAAGTTCGAACATATTCTGGCGTTACAAATGAACGATGCAGATAAGCGTGCGCGTGCAGACCATGTCATTGATACAGGCAAGGACATCAACGACACGCGCGCAGATGTGCGTGCTCTTGTTAAAAAGCTGCGCTTGGGTCTTGCATAAGACCCTAAACAGGCTCACATCTACTATCAGAATGCGTGAAATTATATTCGACACGGAAACGACCGGCTTTGACCCTGCAACCGGGGATCGCATGGTCGAAATTGGTTGCATCGAAATGGTCAGCCGGGTGATGACGGGCAATCATTACCACGCATATTTCAACCCACAGCGCCCGATGCCTGCCGCCGCCGAACAAGTGCACGGCCTTTCGGACCGTTTTCTGTCTGATAAGCCAAGTTTTGGCGAAAAAGCGGATGAGCTACTCGCATTTTTGGGCGACAGTCCGCTCGTTGCGCATAATGCCAGCTTTGATTTTGGCTTTCTCAATCACGAATTGCAGCATTGCGGTCGTCCGCCTGTGTCTATGGACCGTATGGTTGACACAGTGGCGCTGGCGCGGGTTAAAAATCCAGGTGCAAAGCTGTCATTGGACGCTTTGTGCACCCGTTATGGTATCGACCGTAGCCACCGTGTAAAGCATGGCGCGTTGTTGGATGCGGAGCTGCTGGCGCAATTATATATTGAGCTAACGGGAGGCCGACAAATTGGCCTTGGCCTCGCCGACAATGATAGTTCCAATAAATTAACAGACCAAATGGACGTTAACAGCGTTCAGGCAACGAAGATTTTTCGGCCGGCGCGTCCACATTCCGCCTCAGCGGAAGAATTGGCGCGCCATGCCGAATTTGTTGCAAAGATTAAGGACGCGCTTTGGCTCCAGCCGGGGTCAACGCTTTAACAAAAGGAGACAGGCATTGGACATCAGGGTTTCAGGACATCAGGTCAACACCGGTGAAGCACTCCAAACCCATGTGGAAACAAGACTTGGGTCCATTGCCGAAAAATATTTCGCCAAAGCATTGTCATCACATGCAACCTTTGGCCGTGCGCCGCATGACGGTTTTACCAGCGATATTGTAATGCATGTCATGCAGGGCCTCGTGCTGAAAGGTCGCGGCGAAGCGCAAGATGCGCATGTTGCCTTTGACCGGGCCGCAGAACGCATTGAGAAACAATTGCGCCGATACATGCGCCGACTACAGGATCGTCATGTGCAAACCGCTTATGCAATTGCGCAAGAAGAGGCCGCATATACTGTGTTTGATGCAGGTGATAGTGAAGAAGAGGTACCATTGCCTGACGCACCAGTAATTGTTGCCGAAATGCGTGTGGATATTCCTGAATCGACGGTTTCTGATGCAGTTATGTTAATGGATTTACGCAATACGCCTGCCCTGTTGTTCAAAAACACTGGAACTGGACGGCATAATATGGTTTACCGCCGCGAAGACGGCACGATCGGGTGGGTTGAACCAAAATCTACACCTTAGACCTCGGCTGACGTGAATTTATTTTCTACATCATTTCAAGTATTTAGGGATTGCGCAGTCGGTCGCACCGGGCGCTTTTGAATAAAATATGATTAGACTTTCTACTAGGCTCGTTGAGGGAGCCGTTGCTGCTGATTTGCTATGTTCGGGCAAATCCGACCTTTTGGCGCAGTTATCGGTTATCGCGGCTGAAAATTATTTTGTCGACGCCGATGCTGTTCTTGACGGCATGATTGAGCGTGAGCGCCTTGGGCCAACGGGCTTCGGCGGCGGAACGGCCATCCCACATACTAAGGTTGCCGGCATTGATATGCCGGTTGCTGTGTTTGTCCGGCTTTTGAAGCCAGTGCCTTATGATGCTGTTGACGATGAACCAGTTGACTTGGTCTGCGCGCTTGTTTCACCGGCGCAGGACGGCGCCTCGCATTTGCGCGCATTGGCAGAGGTTTCACGTCTGTTTCGAGATGAAAAATTCCGTGCACAATTGCGCGGTGCCGCAGATTCTTCAGCAATGTTCGCGGTGTTGACCTTCTCAGAAGAGCGTGACGCCGCTTGATAGAGCCACGGCTGGCCAGCGGTGTTTTAATCTCCGCAATTAAGCGCATAGTGGAACTTGAAGGTGACTTCGCAACTATTCTGAAAAAGGGCGATGCGGTGTCCGGCGCGCTATTGCTTATCGGACAGGTTCGTGGCGCAAATCCCAAATTATACGAACGCTATGCCTCATTAGACGGTCAGACTGCTTGGCAAATGATAGATTTAAAGGAATCTAGCGTCGATGCGGTGCAAGAATATTGGCAAAAACGATGCGCGCGCGACCCAGATTTGTGGGTTTTCGAACTGGATGTCGCGTCCGGTGCACGGTTGGACGGACTTCTAACCATGTTTGTTTGACTTTGCGGCGCCGCACCATAGATGCGCCTTCATCGAGTAGCGAAGGTTGTCATAACGGGCACAAATGGGGTGGCCAGATAAACACGCGAGTCGGATGCAACAAACGACGAACAATAAGAAAGTAAGAGAGTTTCGTCTGCTGGTGCCGCCGCTTTAATGTATGTTGCATGTTGAAATTTTTTCGGGCTGCCTCTTTGGTAGCCGTATCTTGTACGCTGGTTTCGTCAGTCATTGCTGCTGATTCCAGAACTGCTTTTGGTAATGACCAAAGCACAGAGTTAAGCGCCAAAACTGATCCTATCCAGATCGCCACCGAACAGGCGCAGATGGATTTGGCAAAAAGCGGTAATGTGACCGCGATACGCGCCGACAATGGCGATATTATCTATATCCCAAGCAATGGCATAATGCCAAAATTGCCTCTAACCGCAACGGATGTTGACGCGACAACCGCATCTTCACTCACTGATCTCGTCCGCACGCAAGCTGTTGATAACAGCTTAAGCAAAGAAGAGCGGTGCCTTGCCAGCGCGGTCTATTTTGAAGCCAAGGGTGAATCGCTTGCCGGCCAATTGGCTGTTGCCCGCGTGGTTCTCGCCCGCGCCAATTCGGGCCGCTTTCCCAGCACATTATGCGGGGTTGTCTTGCAAAAAGGTCAGTTTTCTTTCGTTCGCGGCGCAAGCTTGCCACCCGTTCAAACGAGCAGCGTGCATTGGCGCAACGCCGTTGCGATCAGCAACATTGCGCTCGAAAATAGCTGGAAAAGCCCAGTCGAAGGCGCGTTGTTCTTCCATGCCCGCCATGTTTCGCCGGGCTGGCGTTTGACGCGACTTGGCAGCGTAGACAATCATATTTTCTACCGCTGATTATAAGTCACCAAGAAACAGACTGATAAGGGCCCCATAAGGGGCCTTTATTTTGTTCTCTTTACGTTCTAAGCATGAAGCATGGATCAAGCCAGTAATTCTGTATCTATTGCCGGTGCGTCTGCGGTCGCGCGGGGCGTTTCGCGGTTATTCTTGCGTAACCAAATTGTGGTGCAATCTGAGGTCAGCCTGCGTAACAATCGCCGCGCGGACCTCATGGGACTGAGCAATAAAGGCGAGATTATCATCGTCGAAATCAAATGTTCACGCGCCGATCTTTTGGGCGATCAGAAATGGCCGGAATATCTCGAATATTGTGACCGCTTTTTCTGGGCCGTGCCGGCTGGGTTCGACATTAGCCCACTGCAAAACGATGCGTTCATGCCCGAACGCGCCGGATTGATCATTGCCGACGCTTATGATGCCGAAATCGCGCGGCCAGCAGGATTATTGCCGCTGGCCCCGGCGCGACGCAAAACCGAAACGCAGCGGCTCGCGCGGCTGGCTATGCGCCGCTTGATGGGGATATCAGATCCCGAATCCGCGCTATCGGGCTTTGAATTTGAATAGGTCCTTGCCCTAGCTGGCTTTTTTTGGGTTATACCAGATTGGTGAGGAATAGGCCCGTTCTTGCGCCTTTAGCTCCGTCCCCGGCAGCAATTTTGCCCCATAACGCAAGGCATCGAATAGCACCCAGCGCGGGGTTGGAATTTCGATGACCCGAACATAATAAAATGCGCGGACATTGCGGTTGAATTCCGGATCGGTCCAAACCGTCCGCAATTCCGGATCACCAATGCTATTGGTATAACTCGCCTTCGCGATGTTTACCGTATCGCCAACCTTAGGGACTTTGCCATTGGCGCCCTTGCGGCGCTTGTCTGCGTCGCCCCAGACAACGTCAAAGACTTTCTCCTGCAATTTGCCGGAGGAATCCACCCAACCCTTGACCACTTGAACGCGATCAAGATTGGCGCCCATCGGGTCTTTCAACGCAGAAATCATGAACTTTGGCGCGCCGGTGCCGGGTTTAAGGTCTGCGCCCATGGGTACGCCCTTGGCATATCCGGTCTTTACCCAATCGCTTGCAAAATCCTGCTCATTGAAATCCCAGCCACCAAAGAAACGCACGGTCATGCGCGGGCCGGTTGTGGCGTACACCTCGCGCCGCATCATCGCGTCGAATATCGCGGCCCGTGTATTGGCTGTAGCCCATACAGCAGCATAGCCACCCGCCAGATAGTGCCAGCCGATACGCCCCTGCCGTGTGCCCAGATTTTGGGCCTGCGAAGCCCGCAGTTTATTTGGTTCACCGCCGGAATGCTTACCATAAAAGTTGTTTTCATCACCAGTGGCCAGCGAAGTATGGCTGTCAGTTGATCCAATGACACCAAATTTATAGGGGTTCACGCCGGTGCGTGCCTCAATCGCCAAGCCACGCTTCAACGCCTCGCGAATATATTCGCCCGCATAATCCTGCGACTTTTTCTTGGCCTGCATCGTCAAATTGCCAAGGTCCCATCCTGCCGTGCCGAAACCGGAAAATTCGTCGTTCGGTGACAAAAACGGGTGCGATTCACTATCGCCCTTAATTTGTGTGATTTCGGTCACGGGTTCGCGCGCGGCGCGGCGCCGTGCATAGGCTGCGGTCATGGGGCCACCGTCGGGACCCACCAATTCGAACATCAAGCCATTGGACAGGTTGCTGTTGTGCGGGATTGCCAACACCTTGCCGCCAGTGACCTTCTCATAATTGTCCATATAGTCCCACAATTGGCTTACCGGCGTGTCGCCTTGGCCAGGATCGTAGGGCAGAACCTTGTCAGTGCGACTTTTGCCATCGCGGAACATGACGACGCGATGTAAATTGTTGCCGCCGGGCATCAATGTATATTCAAAACCCATGAAGGCTGTGAACTTACCGGGTTCATTATAGCGTTCGACCAGCGTGCTATGACCCGTCCAGATGTTCGTTGCTGTCTTGCGCTGTCTTTCCGGGTCAGTAAGCGCAGCAGGAAGGGTATTGCGGCCCGCACGGTCGATGAGCTCACCGGTCACGCGCTGCATGCCCTCTGGCCCTTTATGCATTTCAGTGTGCCAACGCTTCAGCGTCGGGTCGCGGACGAGAAAGCCGGGCGCATCGTACAAAGCCTTGGTGGCCCCAAGCCCGCCGGAGTGGTCCGCGATCACAAGGAAATCAAGCGGACGCTCCAACTTGGCTTTCATCCCGCCAGTGGAGGTAACTTCTTCCCCGCGCGCAAAACGCAGCGCTTCTTCCGGTCCAAGCTTTACGCCAAAGCCAAAGGCGTCGATGGAATTGGCTGTATGGAGATGGGTGTCGCCCCAAAGCAAAGTGTTCGCAGGGCCAGACGTGACTTCCGCATCAGACGATATTTGCGCCGTGCGCGAATCGTCCATGATGCTTTTGTCGCGATATTGCTGCCACCCGTAGGTTATCCCTGCGCCAATCGCCACGACGGCAACACTGCCCAATATGATCTTGCGTATTCTGGCCATCTTCAACTCCCCTTAAAATGAAAATGCTCCGGAAAATCGCGCGGGTCAAGACGGCTATAAATTCCGCTACGTCATGGGTTGTTTCATGCTCCAAATGAAAGCGGAAGGACGGGCATCGTCAATCTCGGCCAAGCCTATCTTTTGATTTTCGGCACCAAAAATGGACTCTGCTTGATAGGTGCCGAATAAGCGGTCCCAAAGCGTCAGCGCGAAACCGAAATTATGTTTTTGTTCATCGACCAGGGTGCTGTGATGCAGCAGATGCACGTCTGGCGTCACCAAAAACAGCCGCAACATGCGGTCAAACCTGCGGGGCAAACGGATGTTGCTATGATTAAACAGCGCATTTGCGTTGAGCCATAATTCAAACGCCAAAGCGATCAGCAAAGGAACGCCCAACAAAGCGACAATCGCCGATTTGTAGAATGTCGAGACAATCAGTTCAAACGGGTGGAACCGCAGTGCGGTGGTAACATCCAGATCGCGGTCGCTATGATGGACTGCATGCATGCGCCAAAGCAACGGGTTGCGATGCATCAAAAAATGTTGAAACCAAACCGCAAGATCAAGGATGATAAAGGCAATTGCGGCTTCAACCCAAAAGGGCAGGGCGACCAAATGCAGCACACCAAACTGGTTTACCTCTGCCCAATTTGCCGCCACGCCGACCACAACCAAAAATGACAATAATCGGCCCACAACGGCGTTGCTGACAAAGAATAAGGCATGTGTGCGCCATCTTGGGCTTCGGCCCAATACCAACGCGCGGCGGGGCCAGATTGCTTCTGCGCTTGCGAGCAGGACAAGCAGCAAGGCGGGGATGGCTATTGCATAAAGGCCAAGCCCCGCCTGTATCATGTGCGTTATGCGTCCGCCTGATTAAGGAAAGGATAATCGGTATATCCTTCTGCAGCAGGCGCATACCAGGTCTTGAAATTATCCGGTGTCAGTTCCGCCCCAACGCGCAACCGCTCAACAAGGTCGGGGTTGCTGATGTAAGGACGGCCAAAGCTGATTGCGTCGGCAAGGCCTGAGGCCAAATCTGCGTCCGCCAATTCCTTGGTATATTCTTGGTTAAGTACCAGTGGGCCTTTGAATATCTTACGTATCTCAGGCGATACGCGCGGCACTTCGGTTTGTCCGAAATTGCCATATGGTTTAATTTCGCGCAGCTCGAGAAAGGCTATGCCGATATCCTGCAATGCGGCGGCCGCGGCAGTGAACAATGCAACAGGGTTGCTGTCGTCCGCGCCTTGGGTTTCGCCATTGGGAGACAAGCGAACCGATGTCCGTTCCGAACCAATGGCGTCGACCACGGCCTGCGTCACTTCGCGCAATAAACGGATGCGGTTTTCGATTGGGCCACCATAATCATCGGTGCGCAAATTGGTGTTATCGCGCAGGAACTGGTCAATCAAATAGCCATTCGCGGCGTGAATTTGCACGCCATCAAAACCGGCTGCCATCGCGTTTTTGGCAGCTTTGACATAATCCGATATGATGCGCGGAATTTCGGAAATATCGAGCGCACGGGCTTGGGTATATTCCTTCTTGCCCTCTGCGGTATGCGCGTAACCCGGCGCGGTTGTTGCCGAAGCTGAGACACAGGGTGCGCCGCCCAAGAAATCCGGGTGCACAAGGCGGCCCATATGCCACAATTGCAGGATGATCCGTCCGCCCGCGTCATGGACAGCTTGCGTTACGGGTTTCCATGCTGTGATTTGCGCATCGGACCAGATGCCGGGCGCCGATGGCCAGCCAAGACCTTCTTGGCTAATGCCCGTTGCTTCAGCGATAATGAGGCCTGCGCTGCTGCGTTGGCTGTAATATTCCGCCTTCAGGTCAGACAACGGCACATGCTCTCCTTCACTCCGTCCGCGCGTCAACGGCGCCATCAATATGCGATTGGGCGCGTTGATGGCACCAAGTGTAATTGGGTCGAACAAAGTTGCAGTCATGCGATTTCCTGTCATTAAGGCGTTGCTTTGCAGCCAAGATGCGGATGAAAGTTGCAAATTGCAACGGGGGTTTATGCAGCAGAAGATTTTCCATCGCCAAACGCCAAGCGTTCTTGCCTTTGTCGCGTTACTTGCGGGCAATATCGCGATTGCCTTTGGCCCACTGCTTGTGCGCTATGCCGATAGCGGCCCGATTGCGACTGGGTTCTGGCGCTTGGCGTTGGCGACGCCATTTCTGTTCTTCGTTGGCTATCGATTTGGCTTTCGCTTTTCAGCGGTCAGTCGCCCGACCTATTGGGTTGCTATTGTCGCAGGGCTGTTTTTCGGCGTTGATATCATCTTGTGGCATATTGGCATTTTTCAGACAAAAATGGCCAATGCGACGCTATTCGCGAATTGCGCGAGCCTCTTGCTGGTGATTTATGGCGTCATTGTCGCCCGCAAAATGCCTTCAAAATGGGAGAGCATGGCCGTGTTGTTCGCTTTTGTGGGCGCGGCATTATTGATGGGACAAAGCCTTGAGCTGTCGCCGCGTCACTTTTCGGGCGACCTTTTGTCGCTTGGTGCTGGGTTGACCTACACCGTCTATTTGGTGCTCATGATGAAGATGCGGCAAAACACCGAAAGCTGGGGCGCGCTTGGTATGGCGAGTGCCATCGCGGCGATTGTCCTTTTCATCGGCGCCGTGTTTGCAGGGGAACAGATTATCCCCACAGTGTGGTGGCCCGTCCTCCTGCTCGCCTTCACCTCGCAATTTTTCGGGCAAGGTTGTCTTACATATGCATTGCCGCATTTCAGCCCATTGGTCATTGGTCTGGCCTTGCTGTTGCAACCCGCTTTGTCCGCGACGGCTGGCTGGTTGGCCTTTGGCGAGATGCTGACGGCGATGGATTTTACGGGCAGTGCGCTCATCATGATCGCGCTGGTCCTTGTGCGTAAGCAATAGACCTTTTCTTGAACGCACCGAACGCCTACATATCACTCATGTCTAAAAACGCCCTCCCCGCGGATCCCACGCTCGACGAAATCCGCGTCGCTCTTGCGCCTGTCATTGGTCGTCATGCCGGCTTTGACGGATGGTCCGAGGCGGCTGTTCATGCTGCCGCTGATGAGATGGGCGTGGACCGCGACGTTGCTATGCTGGCGTTTAAGGGCAAGGCCATCGACATGATTGATGCGTGGATCGAAGGCGTTGATCTGGAACTCGCCCACCGCCTGCCAGCTGAAAAACTAGAGGCGATGAAGATACGGGACCGGATCACCGCATTGCTTGCGACCCGTCTGGACATCATGGCACCCGACCGCGAATCCTTGCGTCGTGCCCTTGCCATTATGGCGATGCCGCAAAATTTGCCTCGGGCTGCAAAAATGGGTTGGCGTTCGGCGGATCGCATGTGGCGGCTGGCGGGCGATAGTGCTACGGATCTCAACCATTATACCAAGCGCATGACGCTATCGGCTGTTTATGGAAGCACCTTGAGTGTTTTCGTCAATGACGACAGTGAAAATTTTGCCGACAGCCGCGCCTTTCTGGACCGGCGCATCGATAATGTGATGCAGATTGAAAAGGTGAAATATCAGGCGAAGCAGCGCAAGGAATTTACGCCAAGCCTGTCACGTTTCATCGGCCGGCTGCGCTATCCGGCGCGTTAACGCAAATCGCTCTTGATGTTATTGCGAATCTTTTGCAAATAGCAATTGTGCAACTTGACCATCTTCCACTGAATCAAATCGCCGTCATTCGGTCCATTGATTGGGAATCCTTGCCCGATCACGAAGGGCACCGTTTGCGCTCGTTGGGTTTTGAACCCGGCGTGACAATTGAGGCATTGCATAAGGGTATATTGATGTGGCGTGATCCATTGTC
This sequence comes from Sphingorhabdus wooponensis, assembly GCF_003933235.1. Classification (GTDB taxonomy): domain Bacteria; phylum Pseudomonadota; class Alphaproteobacteria; order Sphingomonadales; family Sphingomonadaceae; genus Sphingorhabdus_B; species Sphingorhabdus_B wooponensis. The sequence goes on along the minus strand of NZ_RWJI01000002.1, from coordinate 369,117 downwards.
TGTCCGTGTTGGTCGCATGACGGTGGCCTTACGCACGAAGGTCGCTGCTGCGATTGATTGTGAGCTATCGACATGACGCAAATGCCGCCATTGGTCGCATTGGTCGGCAATCCCAATGCCGGCAAAAGTGCATTGTTTAATGCGCTGACGGGCGCGCGGCAGAAAATTGCAAATTATCCCGGTGTGACGGTTGAACGTAAATCGGGCCGCGCATCCTTTGCCGATGGGCGTGCGGTCGAAATGATCGACCTGCCCGGCGCCTATAGTCTGGATCCCGACAGCCTTGACGAAGCCGTCACGCGTGATGTTGTCCTGGGTAATCTTTCGGGGCACCGCCGCCCTGACGCATTGGTGATTGTGCTGGATGCGGGCAATCTCGACAATCATTTGCGCTTTGCGCTTGAGCTGATTGCGCTGGGCCTGCCGACGGTGGTCGCATTGAATATGATCGACCTTGCGGAGCGCGATGGTCTTCGGCTCGATGCGCAAGCATTGGCCCACGAGCTTGGCGTGCCGGTGATTGAAACTGTTGCCGTGCGCCGTCGCGGGCTTGAACCCTTGATGACGGCACTAGATGGTGCGCTTAAAAATCCCGTTGCGCCAATTGAACCCGTGGCGACATCCTTTGGCGCACAGAATCAGCGCGCCCGCGATATCGCCGACGCAGCGATCATCAGCGAAACAGCTGGCCGCCAATGGACGCGGAGGCTGGACGCGATCCTGCTGCATCCGGTGGGCGGCGTCGTCATATTGCTGGCGCTTTTGTTTCTGATGTTTCAGGCGGTGTACGGCTGGTCTGAAGCGCCGATTGGTTGGATTGAAAGCGGTTTTGCCTTGCTCAGCGATGGCATCAAAAATGTCATGCCTGACGGATTGCTGCGCTCGTTTCTGACAGATGGTGTCATCGCCGGCGTTGGCTCCGTCATCGTATTCTTACCGCAAATTCTGATCCTGTTTCTCTTCATCTTGTTGCTTGAGGCATCGGGCTATATGACCCGCGCTGCGTTTGTGATGGACCGGATGATGGCCGCCGTCGGCCTGTCGGGGCACAGTTTCATTCCCTTATTATCGTCCTTCGCTTGTGCGATTCCGGGCATCATGGCCACGCGGACAATCATGGATCAAAAGGAGCGTTTGGCAACGATCCTCATTGCGCCCTTGATGACCTGCTCGGCGCGCTTGCCGGTCTATACCGTAATTATCGGGGCATTTATTCCGGCGTCCAATGTTGGCCCCGGAATTGGGCTTCAAGGGCTTGTCCTGTTCGGCTTATATATCGCAGGCATATTGGGCGCGATGCTGGCCGCCGCGGTTATTCAGCGCTTTGTGACGCAAAGCCGGACGAGTAGTTTCCTTATCGAAATGCCCCGTTACCAATGGCCACGCCTTGGTGATATTGCGATCAACTTATGGCAGCGCGCCTGGGTGTTTTTGCGCCGCGCAGGCACGATCATCTTTGCCGCCACAATCATTCTGTGGGCGCTGTTAAGCTTTCCCAAGGCCCCTATCGGCAGCAACGTCTCGCAAGTCGAATATTCGGTTGCAGGTCGCATTGCCGACGGGCTTGAACCCATTGTGCGCCCGATTGGCTTCAATCATGACATTGCGCTGGCGCTCATTCCGGCAATGGCAGCGCGCGAAGTGGCGGTATCGGCACTCGCTACAGTCTATGCCATTGATGCGGCGGATGAAGACGCCGCCGCAACCAGCCTTGGGCCAAAGCTTGCGGCCGACTGGTCGTTGGCGACGGCTTTGGCTTTCCTTGCTTGGTTCGTTTTTGCGCCGCAATGCATATCAACCATTGCGGTGACACGTCGGGAAACCAATGGTTGGAAATGGCCCATCTTCATGGTCAGCTATCTTTTTGTGCTGGCATATGCGGCTGCTGGGATTACATATTGGACAGCGCGTTCCTTCGGCTTATAGCGGTCCGATAGAAAACTTTATTCAAAGGACGGGAACATGGCGGGAAGCGTCAATAAAGTCATCATCGTTGGCAATTTGGGCGCGGATCCTGAAGTCAAATCATTCCAGAACGGCGGACGTATCTGCAACTTACGCATCGCAACGTCGGAAGATTGGAAAGACCGCACCACGGGCGAGAAAAAAGAACGCACCGAATGGCACAGCGTTGTGCTCAATTCGGACGGCCTTGTCGGCGTGGCCGAGCGCTTCCTGAAAAAAGGCAGCAAGGTGTATATTGAAGGTCAGTTGCGTACGCGTAAGTGGCAGGATGCATCTGGCAATGACCGCTACACGACCGAAGTTTCGGTTGGCGGCTTTGATGGCAAGTTGGTGATGCTCGATGGCGCCAAGGGCGTTTCAGGCGGCGGCGACGGCTGGAGCAGTGGTGGCGCACCCGGTGGCGGATCGTCCGGCGGCAACAATTGGGGTGCAAGCCCTGGCAGCAGCGGCGGCAGCGCGGGCGGCTTTGGCGGCGGCGACTTTGACAATGACCTTGACGACGACGTACCGTTTTGATTGCAGATGAGGGGCAATGATCAGGGGTCATGATGAAAAAAGCAATCTTGGTCCTTGTTCTGCTTGGCGCGCTTGTTGCGTATTTCGTTTTCGATCTTGGCCAGATTCTGAGCCTTGAAAATTTTAAGGCCAGCCAGGCCGATATCGTCGCGGCGAAGGACGCCAATCCCGTCCTTTATACCACGGGATTCTTCATCCTTTATGTCGCAGTGACAGGGCTTTCGATTCCCGGTGCAGCGATCATGACATTGATTGCGGGCGCATTGTTCGGTGTGCTGGTCGGCACTTTACTCGTTTCCTTTGCCTCTACGATTGGCGCGACTTTGGCATTTTTGAGCGCCCGTTTTGTGCTGCGCGATTGGGTGCAAGGCAAATTTGGCGAACGTTTGCGCGCTATTGATGAAGGTCTCGAAAAGGATGGTGCTTTCTATCTTTTCACGCTGCGCCTGATTCCGGTGTTTCCATTTTTCGTGATCAATTTGCTGATGGGCCTCACGCGGATAAAAACGCGGACATTTTTCTGGGTCAGCCAATTGGGCATGTTGCCTGCGACCATTGTGTTCGTAAATGCGGGCACGCAGATCAGCTATATTGAAAGCACCTCTGGCCTGTTGTCGCCGACCCTAATCGCGTCTTTTGTGGCGCTGGCGCTCTTCCCTTGGGCGGCCAAGGGCATTGTTGCTTTGGTGCAGCGTAGCCGTGGCTGAAAACTGGAAAAAGCCCAAAAGGTTTGACCGCAATCTTATCGTGATTGGCGCGGGCTCTGCGGGCCTGGTCTCCGCCTATATCGCGGCCATGGTGAAGGCCAAGGTGACGTTGATTGAAGCGCATGAGATGGGCGGAGACTGCCTGAACACTGGATGCGTGCCGTCGAAAGCGTTGATCAAAAGCGCGAAGGTTGCGCATCAAATTGCCGACGCTGCGCGCTTTGGCATCGATATTGGCGTACCTATTATTGACTTCCCCGCCGTGATGCGCCGCGTACGGGACGTTATCACCGCGATTGAACCACATGACAGTGTTGAACGTTTTACGGACCTTGGGGTCGATTGTGTAAAGGGCTATGCGCGCTTCATCGACCCATGGACGGTCGAGATTGACGGTGCACGGCGATTGACTGCAAAGTCGTTCATTATTGCCACAGGCGCAGCGCCCTTTATTCCGGCTTTACCTGGTGTCGAGGATAGCGGCTATTTGACCAGCGAAACTTTGTGGGACGCTATGGCTGCGCGGCCTGCGGCTCCGGCGAGGCTCGTCATCTTGGGTGGCGGGCCAATTGGCTGTGAACTGGCGCAAGCGTTTCAGCGGCTCGGTTCGCAGGTTACGATTGTCGAAATGGCCGAACGCTTGCTGTTGAAGGAAGATGCCGATGCCGCGGCATTGGTGACTGCGCGCCTCAAATCCGAAGGCATATCCGTCCGCAGCAACCACCGCGCGTTACGGTTTGCGGCGGGCAAGAATGTGGTCGTTGCGGGACCGGACGGCGAAACCACAATTGCCTATGATGACATTATCATCGCCGTTGGACGTGCGCCCCGCGTCGTAGGTTTTGGTTTGGAAGAGCTGGGTCTGATTGTCGATGGGCGGCTGGAAAATGACGCATTTCTGCGCACCAACTTGCCACATATTTTATGCGCGGGCGATGTCGCGGGGCGGCAACAGCTTACCCATGGTGGTAGTCATGAGGCTTGGTATGCCAGCGTGAATGCGTTGGCGCGGCCTTTCAAAAAATACCGCACCGACTACCGCGTCCTGCCGCGCGTGACCTATACTGAGCCGGAGTTGGCGACGGTGGGTTTGACGCAAGCCGAAGCCGAAGCGCAAGGCCTAGCCTTTGATATCACGCGATATGATCTGGATGACCTTGACCGCGCCATTGCCGAAAGCGAGGCGCATGGCTTTGTTAAAATCCTGACCGCCAAGGGCCGCGACCGGATATTGGGCGCGACAATCATTGGCCAGAATGCCGGCGAAATTCTCGCCGAGGTCACCTTTGCGATGAAGCACAATATGGGCCTGCGCAAAATCCTGCAGACCATTCACCCTTATCCCACTTGGGCGGAAGCCAACAAATATGCTGCCGGACAATTTGGCCTTGCGCGCAAGCCCGAAGGTTTGTTGAAGTGGGCGGAACGCTGGTTCCGATGGCAACGCGGCTAGTCGAAGCTTTTTGCCGCGCGGATGAAGCGCTGCACGACCGTTAGCAGGCATAATGCAGCAAAGATAATCGCCAGCGTCGGGAAAAAGCTTGGGAGCAGGCAAAATAGCACAAAAAAGCTTATCGTTTCGGCGCCCTCCATCAATCCTGTTGAATAGATTAATGCCTTTGGCCCATGCGCCCCGTCATCGCGCGGGCGTCGCGCGGCAATAGCAGCAAAGGCGAGAAAGCTGACAGCGGTCAGGGTGAAGCTCGCGACCAATAGCAAAGCAGGTATGTGGTTGACGGGGTCGATGAACCCGAACGCGACAGGTATCGCGATATAGAAAATATAATCGCAGATGGTGTCGAGATAGCCGCCCAATTCGGTCGGCCCATTGATGCGCGCCACCGCGCCATCCAGCCCGTCAACAATCCGGTTCAGCAGGATAAAGCCCAAAGCCGCTGTGAAATTTGACTGGGCGACGAAAAAAGCTGCGCTTAATGCAAGCCCTGCACCGCCGATCGTCAACATATTTGCCGACATGCGTGTGTTGGCGATCCAGCCCGCTACGCGGATAAGTGCAGGGTCGACGAACCGGCGTAGGGCCACATCAAACATGGCGTACACCTGTCATTTTTTGGCCAATAAGTCCTTAAGGCCAGCCAAAGCGCCGGTTGGAACCACATCTTCCTCGCTCTTTACGCCAGCGGCTTTCAGCATTTTTTCCGCCTCCGGACTGCGCGGATAAGGGTTGAGCGCAAGGCCAAGCGATTGTGCGACTGCCTCGCCCAGATCAATCGTCTGGCCATCGTGGAACATCGTGTCGCAATCGTCGGCTTCTAATTCCAGCTCAACTTCGCCGCTCATCACAGGTTCGGGGATGAAACGAATATGCACCATTTCATCCATTTTGGCCGGAACGGGATCATGCGATGCAATGCAATATTGCGCGAGGTCAGCGGTGAAACGACCTGTTGCAACGACGCCTTCGGCATCATGTGCCAGCGAAATCTCTGCCTTTAGCGAATCCAATGCCGCCAAATCAAAACGCGCCATCAGGCCAGCGCGCGCTGCCTCGTCCGCCGATAATTGGATATTGCGGCTATGGCTCCCCACTTCAGACAGCTTGATGACATGGCTGAATTCATTGGCAGTTACCATTTGGCATCGCCCTCCAACAACATGTCAGGCAATTGCGCGCCAAGCGCACGTTCGACGTCAAGCAAGCCCTGACGTGTGTGCGCAAGCGCCTCAGGCGAGGGTGCAGCGCTGCGATAGATGTTGCGGACCAAGGCATCGTCAAGGGTGCTATGATCGTCCATGGCAGTCCTGAGCGCACCTAGCCTACCGCCGACGGCGCTCATAATCTGACCAATATGTTTTCCGACAATCATGTCCCCAATGCCAACCTCACGGAGCTGACCGTCCATGTCATCGACAAAAACCTCTGTCAGCCGTGCCATATCAAGGGCGTGGGCTTGACTGTCTTCCAGCCGCAAAAGCACGAGCGACAATATGGTCGCGACCATGTCGAACCTGCCATCAAGGCTGTCTGGCACTTGGCCCTCAACATACCAATGCGGTTCCCGTGCCTTGGCAACAATTTGGTTGTATAAAGGGACAAGCTTCGTTTTGGGGTCAGGTTGCCCGTTGCCGAACAGTCGTTTCAATAATGTCATAACGGCTTTTTATCCTTACTCATCGGGCATTCATCTGGGATTGCATATTGATATTGCGCCTTAAGGATGCAATGGCAAAGGCCCAAGTTTAGTGGATTAGCGGAGAAGTCTATGCGCATGTCGCAAATTGCCGGTCTTGCAACATTGATTGCCGCATTGACTGTGTCCACGGGATGCACGCGACTGCGCTCGCATCAGGGCTATATTGGTGATCAGACTTTGCTGAACTCGGTGCAGCCTGGTGTCGACAATAAGGAATCGGTGCAGGCATCGCTTGGCCGCCCCACCTTTGTTGGCCAGTTTGACCAGAATGATTGGTATTATTACTCTCGTGACGCGAAGCAATTAGCGTTTTCGCAGCCAGAGGCCGACAAACAATTTGTCCTAAAGGTCCGTTTTGACGCGGCAGGTAATGTCGCATCTATCTCCCAAACGGGCACGGAGTTGATTTCCAAGATCAGCCCTGAAGGCGACAAAACGCCGACATTGGGCCGTGACAGCAGCTTGTTCGAAGAAATTTTTGGCAATATTGGCGCGGTCGGTGCCGGTGGCAGCCAAGGCGCGACACCGAACAGCCCGAACTAAGTCTTTAGCAACTTTCCCATTGCGTACAGATTCACCGGCACGCTGACGCCAAGGGTGTGCAGAGCAAAAACATGTCCAGAAGGGCGCTGACTACTCTGCAATCCCTGCAGCAGCTAGCACCGCGAGCGTTACAAGGTCACTGGTGCTGGACGCCATGGTTGCGACTTGTACTTGTCGCTCTATGCCCAGCAACATGGGGCCAATGACTTGATCCCCGCCCAATTCACGTAGCAACTTGGCTGAGAGATTTGCCGACTGAAGCCCGGGCATAATCAGAACATTTGCGGGGCCAGATAGACGACAGAATGGGTAGTTTTTCATCAAATCTGGGTTCAGCGCAACGTCGGGCGGCATGTCGCCTTCATATTCGAAATCGGTTCGACGGGCGTCCAATATGGCAACCGCATCACGGATGTTGTTGAGCCAGGTTCCCGCCGGATTGCCAAAAGTGGAAAAGGACAGAAACGCAACCCGCGGCACATGCCCCATGCGGCGGGCAACACCGGCAGTTTTCTCGGCGATATGCGCAAGTTCTTCTGCGCTTGGGCGCTCGTTAACGGTGGTATCGGCAATAAATACTGTGTGCGTTTTGCCCACCATGACGTGAACACCAAAGGGCACGGCATCCTTTTTCGGGTCAAGTACGCGGCGCAGTTCGCGCAACGTTTGGCCAAAGGTGCGCGTAACACCAGTGATCATCGCGTCGGCCTGATCCATTTGTAGCAGTAACGCGCCAAAGATATTGCGGTCACGGTTAACCATCCGCTGAATATCGCGGCGCAGATAACCGCGGCGTTGCAGGCGGTTATACAGTCGATCGACCATTTTTTCGACGAGCGGGCTAGTGACGCTGTTGTGGATTTCATAATCATCGGGGTTAGCCCCGAGCTCCATCAGCTTCTCCGTCACGCGGGCGTCGCGGCCAATCAGAACCGGTATGCCATAACCATCTTGTTTAAACTGGACGGCGGCGCGGACCACCACATCTTCCTCGGCTTCCGCAAAAATGACGCGCTTGGGTTTGGCGCGGGCCGCTTCATACACCTGTGTGAGCGCCGATGTCGTTGGGTTCTGCCGCGCACGCAGGCTGGCGCGATAGGCGTTCATATCCGCAATCGGCTTTTGCGCGACGCCCGAATCCATCGCGGCTTTGGCTACGGCGGAGGCAACAATTTCCATCAGACGCGGGTCGAACGGCGACGGGATGATATAATCCCGGCCGAATTTATGCATCAGGCCACCATAAGCTGCAGCCACTTCTTCAGGCACAGTTTCACGTGCCAGTTGCGCCAGTGCATGCGAAGCCGCAATTTTCATCGGCTCATTGATAGTGGTTGCCCGCACATCCAAAGCGCCGCGGAACAGGAAAGGGAAGCACAGTACATTGTTGACCTGATTAGGGAAATCTGAACGACCCGTCGCGATAATCGCATCCGGCCGCGCGGCCCGCGCCACAGGCGGCGAAATTTCGGGGTCGGGATTTGCCATAGCAAAAATGATCGGCTGATCGGTCATGGATTTTACCATATCAGCGCTCAAGGCATTGGCCGCCGACAGCCCCAGAAACACATCTGCGCCGACAATGGCTTCTGCGAGAGTGCGGGCGGTGGTTTTTGCGGCATGGGCAGACTTCCATTGGTCCATGCCTTCCGTCCGGCCCTGATAAATGACGCCCGTCCGATCGCACATGATGACATTATTGTGCGGCACGCCCATGCCCTTGATGAGCTCAGTGCAGGCAATCGCTGCCGCACCAGCCCCATTGCAGACAATCTTAATATCTTTCAGGGACTTTCCAGTCAGCTCGCACGCATTGATCAATCCTGCGGCAGCAATAATCGCCGTGCCATGTTGATCATCATGAAAGACGGGGATGTTCATCCGTTCTTTCAATGTTTGTTCAATGATGAAGCAATCGGGCGCAGCGATATCTTCCAAATTGATGCCGCCAAAGGTTGGCTCCAACAATTCAACCGCATCAATGAAGCGCTGCGCATCTTGGGTGTTCACTTCAATGTCGATGGAGTCGACGTCGGCGAAGCGTTTGAATAAAACGGCCTTGCCTTCCATCACAGGCTTTGATGCCAAGGCCCCTAAATTGCCCATGCCCAGAATAGCAGTGCCGTTGGAGATGACCGCGACGAGATTGCCCTTGGCGGTGTAATCATAAGCTGTGGCGGGATCATCATAAATGGCCTGCACCGGCACAGCGACGCCAGGCGAATAGGCTAGGCTCAGGTCACGCTGAGTCGCCATGGGCTTGGTCGCTACGATTTCGATTTTCCCCGGGCGCCCTTGCGCATGGAAATCGAGCGCTTCCTGCGGGGTGATTTGGACGTCACTATCGTTCATTCTTGGCCCTGACCATTTTTATTCAATATTTCAGCCCTAACGCGCCGCTGCGGCAAGGGCAAGCATTGCCCCGCCCGACAGGCTTCGCTAACACCTTGTTTATGGCGGGGGACAACACACCGACACCCATGATGGTGCAATATCTTGGTTTGAAAGCCAAAGCAGGGGATTGCCTGCTGTTCTACCGCATGGGAGATTTTTTCGAATTATTCTTTGATGATGCGCGCGCCGCGGCAGCGACGTTGGACATCGCGTTAACATCCCGCGGGGAACATGAGGGCAAGCCAATCCCCATGTGCGGCGTGCCTGTCCATGCGGCCGAAGGGTATTTGGCGCGGTTGATTAAGGCGGGACATCGCGTCGCGATTGCCGAGCAGACGGAAAGCCCTGATCAAGCCAAGGCGCGCGGTGGAAAGACGCTGGTGACGCGCGATATTGTGCGTTTTGTGACCGCAGGGACGCTGACCGAGGATAGCTTACTTGATAGCTGGGCATCTAATATGCTCGTGGCAGTGGCGCAAATCGGGGATTTTTTTGGGATAGCCGCCGCTGATATTTCAACGGGCTATTTTGAGTTGGTCACGGTAACGGGTGGCGCGCTTGAGGCGGAGTTGGCGCGGCTTTCTGCCAGCGAGTTGGTTGTGCCCGACGGGTTTGTAGAACTGCCGGGCGCCATCATGCGGCCACGGGCAGATTTTGACAGCGTTGTTGGCGGCGATATGTTGCGGCAACATTTCGCCCTCAATACGCTTGATAGCATTGGCCCTGTCACGCGTGCGGAGCAGGCGGCGGCGGGTGGCCTGATTTCCTATCTCGCCCATGCCGGACAGGGCAAAATGCCCTTCTTAAAACTCCCCGTCCGCCGTGAGGTGCATGAACATCTTTTGATTGATCAGGCGACGCGCGACAGTCTGGAAATTAACAGCGCCAGCAAGGGCGGACGCACAGGGTCGTTATTGGCCGAGGTTGACCGCACGATTACGGGCGCAGGTGCGCGGCAACTGGCGACCGATCTTGCAGCACCGTTGATGGACAAAGCGAAAATTGATGCGCGCTTGGCCTTGGTGCAATGGTTCCATGACGCGCCATTAACCCGCGATGCTGTCCGCGCGGCCTTACGCCAACTCCCCGATATTGCGCGCGCCCTTGGACGGGTTGTGGCGGGACGGGGCAGCCCAAGGGACTTGGGCCAGATACGTGACGGGTTGGATGCAGCGCGGGCATTGCGTGAGCGTTTGGGGGCTATGGCGGACCGGCCAGAGCTGCTGGATCAACTTTTGCCCGCATTGGATGGCCATGGCCATATGGTGGATCTGCTCGCCCGCGCTTTGGTGGCATCGCCACCCACCGACACCACACAGGGCGGCTATATCGCCGAAGGCTATGATGCTGCTTTGGATGTGCTGCGGGTGGCGGGTCGCGATGGACGTCAAGCGATCGCGCAGTTGGAGGCGCGTTATCGCGAGGCGACAGGCATATCCGCGCTCAAAATCCGACACAATGCCGTTCTTGGCTATTTTGTTGAGGTGCCTGCCAAGTATGGCGATGCGTTGATGGCTCCAGGCACAGGCTTCACGCATCGGCAAACAATGGCCGGCGCGGTGCGGTTCAATTCGCCGGAATTGCATGAAGAAGCATTACGAATCACGCAAGCTAGCGGTCATGCGTTGGCGGCTGAGGCGGCGCATCTGGAAGAGCTGATAACGCTGATATTGTCCCGCCGCGATGCCATCGCCATAAGCGCTGATGCCTTGGCGCGCATAGATGTGTCCGCTGCGCTCGCCGAACGTGCTGCGGAGAGCAACTGGTGCCGTCCAAATTTTGTGGCGCATCCGTGCCTTGAGATACAAGGGGGGCGGCACCCCGTTGTCGAAAGCGCGCTGGCAAAATCGGGCGATCGTTTCATTGCCAATGACTGCGCGCTGTCGCCCGAAAAGCGGCTGTGGTTGGTCAGCGGCCCGAATATGGGCGGTAAGTCGACCTTTTTGCGGCAGAATGCGTTGATCGTTTTGTTGGCACAGGCGGGGAGCTATGTTCCTGCAACCTCTGCGCGGTTGGGCCTTGTCGACCGCTTGTTCAGCCGCGTTGGTGCATCCGACAATTTAGCGCGCGGACGGTCCACCTTCATGGTTGAAATGGTGGAAACCGCCGCCATTCTGGCCCAAGCGACCGAACGCAGCTTCGTCATATTGGATGAGGTTGGGCGCGGTACATCAACTTATGATGGCCTTGCTATTGCTTGGGCCGTGGTGGAGGGCATTCACGAAACCAACCGCTGCAGATGCCTGTTCGCAACGCATTATCATGAATTGACACGGTTGGCGGACAGCCTTGACGCGCTGTCGCTGCACCATGTGCGCGCAAAGGAATATAAAGGCGATTTGGTGCTTTTGCACGAGCTTGCAGATGGCCCTGCCGACCGAAGCTATGGCATTGCGGTGGCAAAGCTTGCCGGCCTTCCGCCGCAGGTGGTGGCGCGTGCAAGCGCGGTGCTTGCGAAGCTCGAAAAAGGCCGCGCAGAAACCGGCGGCCTTGCGGCGGGGCTTGGCGATTTGCCCTTGTTCAGCGCCGCTATCGACGCCGCCGAGGCCAAGGTTGATGCCTTGCGCGAGAAACTGACCGATCTCGACATTGACGCGCTCAGTCCACGCGCGGCGCTGGACTTATTGTATGAACTCAAGCGCGCCGCTGGCGAAAACTGATGCGCTGCTGACCCTAGATTAGGTCAGCGACAAAAATAGTCCCGCCAGCGCAGCACTCATCAGGTTTGACAGCGACCCCGCGGCCAGTGCCTTCAGTCCAAGCTTTGCAATCATCGGGCGTTGATTGGGTGCAAGGCTTCCGGTGACGGCCATCTGGATTGCGATCGAACTGAAATTGGCAAAGCCGCACAAGGCAAAGGTGACGATGCCAACAGTCGAAGGGGACAGGTCCTTCAGAGCGCCCAAGTCGATGAAGGCGACAAACTCATTCAAAACGATCTTCGTTCCGAAAAGCCCGCCAGCCTGTATGGCTTCATGCCATGGCACGCCGAGCAGGAACATGATGGGTGCAAAAACATAGCCAACAATCTGCTGAAAGCTCAACTCCGGCATACCGAACCAGCCACCAATGCCGCCCAAAATACCATTTGCCAAAGCGACCAATGCAACGAATGCCAGCACCATCGCACCCACGGCAACTGCGAGCTTCACGCCGGTTTGTGCGCCTTGCGCTGCGGCCATGATGATGTTTGCAGGCTTCTCTTCCTCATCCTCATGGGCCATTTCTGGCTCATCATCAGGATGCGGGTTGGCCAATGCGGGTTCGCCCTCTGCCAACATAACAGGCGGGACGTCAGGCATCATGATTTTTGCCATCAATATGCCGCCGGGTGCCGACATAAAGGCTGCGGCAAGCAGATAATCAATGCGAATGCCCATGGATGCATAAGCAGCAAGAATGGTGCCGGCAACGCCCGCCATGCCAACGGTCATGACGCAGAATAATTGTTCAGGCCTCAAGCCCGCAAGATAAGGCCGAATGACCAATGGCGACTCCGACTGGCCAACGAAAATATTGGCGGCGGCGCACAGGCTCTCGACTTTGGAGATGCCCGTAATTTTTTGTAACCCACCACCAATCCAGCGGATCACATATTGCATGATGCCCAAATAATAGAGGATGGAAATTAACGAAGCGAAAAAGATGATAACGGGCAAGGCAGCAATCGCAAAGCTGTTGCCGCCGATTTCTGGAGAGGCCAGCGGACCAAAAATGAACTGGGTGCCTTTAGCCGAATAACCGAGCAAATTGGATACGCCGGTCGACGCGGCGTTCAATGCAACCTTGCCCCATGATGTGTACAGCACCAAGGCCGCAAGACTTGCCTGCAGGGCAAAAGCCGCACCGACCACACGGAACTTAATCGCGCGGCGGTTGGATGACAACAAAACCGCAATCGCCAGAATCACGACCATGCCCGCGATGCTCAATAAAATTTGCATGTATAGCTTCCCCGAAAACCGTCATCCTAGATTTCTTTTCTATACCTTACTCCTAGAGATGTAGGAATGAAGGCGCTGAAAGAGACCCGCGCAACGGCATTTTATGTTTCCCAGCATGACCTAGCGCCATCGTTAGTCTTGCGCCAATAAAATTAGACGCTAGTCAGTTTTGGATGACTAATCAGACCACATTACGCGCAGCAGACGGGAATATCCCGAAATCGCTTTTCATGTTTTCAATCATTTATGGCGGCATGGCGTGCATTGCCGGCGTGCTTGGAAATAAACAGGTTTCTTTAGGGCCGTTGGCGGTCGAGGCGGGCATTTTTCCGTTTCTTTTGCTGGTCATCCTTTCCAGCGCGGTAGCCGCCCTACATGGCAAGGCCATTGCGGATCGATTGGTCAAATATGGCTTCATTCCACTCATTGCGTCGATATTGCTGGCGTTGCTGGTGCTTTCATTGCCGCCGTCACCGAAAATGGACGCCAAATATCTTGATGCGTTCAACACCATGATGGGGCAGACGCCGCGTATATGGATCGCAGGCATTGTCGCTTATGGCGTTTCGCAAATGCTGAACGTCTATCTATTTGATCGTCTGAAAAGCACCGTGGGTAAATATGTCGCATTGCGCGGTGCCATTGCCGCCGTGTTATCACAGATAATTGATACCTTATTGTTCGTCAGCATTGCCTTTTACGGCGTGTTCCCGATCACGGACTTGCTGTTAGGCCAAATGTTGGCGAAGGTCGTGCTGAGTATGATCATGGTGCCTTTGCTCATCACTTTCTTTGTGCGCTACGGCCATAAGCTGGACGGCACAGACCCCAAAGCAGTCAGTGCACATGACGATTGATCCAGCAAATCTCGCCAAGGCCGAAACGCTAACCGAAGCGCTCCCTTATCTGCAGCGTTATGCGGGCAAAACCTTTGTCGTCAAATATGGCGGCCATGCGATGGGTGACGCCAGCCTAGCGCGCGATTTCGCTGATGATGTGGTGTTGTTAAAGGCCGTCGGTATCAACCCCGTTGTCGTCCATGGCGGCGGACCGCAAATTGGCGCCATGCTCAAAAAATTGGGCGTCGAGAGCGAGTTTATTGATGGCCTGCGCGTTACCGATGCGGAAACCGCGAAAATTGCCGAAATGGTGCTATCGGGCGCGATTAACAAGGAACTGGTCGGCTGGATTAATGCCGCGGGTGGCAAGGCGCTTGGCATATCGGGCAAGGATGGTGGGTTCGTTACCGCCACTAAGGTGCAGCGCACACAAAAGGATCCAGACAGCCATATCGAACGGAATATCGATTTGGGCTTTGTCGGCGAACCAACCAATGTTGACCGCAGCATTATCGACACGATTAGCGCGGCGGGCATGATTCCTGTGATCGCGCCGATTGGTGTTGGCGCAGATGGCCACACCTATAATATCAACGCCGACACAATGGCGGGTGCGGTGGCGAGCGCATTGGGTGCATCGCGCCTGTTCCTTTTGACTGATGTAGCAGGCGTGCTGAATAAATCGGGTGAGTTGCTCACGGATCTTGATCCTGCGGCGATTGCCGAGCTGCAAAAGGACGGCACCATCAGCGGTGGTATGATTCCCAAAATACAGACTTGCGTTGATGCGGTGGAATCTGGCGTCGATGCGGCAGTTATCTTAGACGGCCGCACCAGCCATGCCATGCTGATCGAAATGTTCACCGTAAAGGGTGCGGGAACGCTGATTCACAAGTAAACTAAGGCCTAAGCTGTTTTGGGCAGTTGATACAGCGCGCAGCCTCGGCTAATTGCTGCAACACACTTTTCCGGAGAATTTCATGCTTCTCGCGCTTATTTCCATTATTGGATATTTGATGACGATCCTGTCGACCGTTGTCATCGTTCAATTCATCCTCAGTTTGTTGATTTCGTTTAACGTCGTCAGCCTATCGAACAACATCGTCGCCTCCATCTGGCACGCGCTTTCGGTTATTTTAGATCCGTTTCTGAAACCTATCCGCAAAATCATGCCGGACACTGGCATGATTGATTTTTCGCCGATGGTGTTATTGATCGGTCTGCGCATATTGCAGATGCTATTGGTGGGTGTGGCTAATGATATTTCTGCGGCGGGCATGTGAGCAACGCATTTATCATTGATGGCAAGGCATTCGCCGCCCAATTGCGTCAGCGCGTGGCCGCTGCCGTTGAAAGCTTTATCGCATTAACGGCGCGCAAGCCTGGCCTTGCCGTGGTCCTTGTCGGCGAAGATCCCGCTAGCCAAGTCTATGTGGGATCCAAGAAGAAAGCGACGGTCGAAGCGGGCATGAACAGTTTCGAACATCGCCTGCCTGCGTCGGTTTCGCAAGACGAACTCATCGCGCTCGTTGAAACGCTGAACGCAGACGCCGCCGTTGATGGCATATTGGTGCAGCTGCCGCTGCCACCGCATATGGATGATAAAGCCGTGATCGCCGCGATTGATCCTGGCAAGGATGTTGATGGCTTTCACGTCGTCAACGCGGGGCGTCTGGCCGTTGGTGAAGAGGCGTTTGTCCCGTGCACGCCGCTAGGCTGCTTAATGCTGTTGAAGGACCATATGGGCGACCTGTCCGGCAAGAACGCCGTGGTCATCGGGCGGTCCAACATTGTCGGTAAACCGATGGCGCAATTGCTGCTGGCCGAAAACTGCACTGTTACTATCGCGCATAGCCGCACGCAGGATTTGCCCGATGTCGTACGCCGTGCAGACATTGTTGTGGCTGCTGTTGGCCGCGCGGAGATGGTGACCGGCGATTGGTTGAAGCCAGGTGCCGTAGTGATTGATGTTGGTATCAATCGCTTGGAGCCCGAAGCAGGCCAAAGCAAAGGCCGTTTGGTCGGCGACGTTGCCTTTGACGATGCGTTGCGCCATGCTGGCGCCATAACCCCCGTTCCGGGCGGTGTTGGGCCAATGACGATTGCGTGTTTGCTGCGCAATACTTTGGTTGCCGCGCACCGCCGTGCAGGAGTTGCAGCACCAGAAGGAATTTGAGGTGATGAAAGCATTTCCTACCCTTCTTGCTGCAGTGGCGTTGTCGGCTTGTGCGGCATCGCCAAGTCGCCAATTTTATGAGTTTCAGCCCAGAATCGCCAACCCAAGTGCGATTATTGCGGCAGATATTGGCTTTAATCAGTTTGCCCAACAAAAGGGGCAATGGACTGCATTCCGTGAAACTGCTGCCAAGGACGCAGTAATGTTCGCGCCGCAACCGACGCTTGCATTGGAATGGCTGAAGGGCAAGGCAGACCCGACCGCGCCGCTTAAGTGGCAACCACATAAAGCGCTTATGTCCTGCGATGGCAAAACAGGTGTCACGACGGGCGCGTGGGAGAGACCAGATGGCACATTCGGCTATTTCACCACCGTCTGGCAGTTTGTAGAGAAAAATGCGCGCGGTGATGGCACATGGAAATGGGTACTGCACCATCATGACATCCTGACCGTGCCACGAGCGCCGAAAGAGATGATTGAAACAAAGGTCGCCAGTTGCAAAGGGCAAGCACCTGCACCAACTGCTATCCCATCTGACGGCATAATCGAAAAGGCTGGCTATGCAGCTGACCAATCGTTGATCTATTCTTATGCCGTTCAGCCCAATGGCGCGCGTACAGTCGAAATCAAATTATGGAATGGCACGGTAAGTGAGACCGTCATCATGGATGAGGTCGCGCCGCAATGATGATTGAACTTTTTCTTTCGGCCTTCATCACCTTTTTCGTCGTGATTGATCCGCCGGGCTGCGCACCAATTTACGCGAGCTTAACCAAGGGTGCCAATGCGGCCCAGCGACGCAATATGGCGTTGCGCGCCGTCTTGGTCGCATCGGGCATCTTGCTGGTCTTTGCATTGTTCGGCGAACAATTACTGAGCGCGCTGCATATTGAATTGAACAGCTTCCGAATCGCAGGTGGTATCATGTTGTTCCTGATTGCCATCGATATGGTTTTTGAAAAGCGCACTGAACGACGCGAAGAGCGCGCGCAGAAAATCATCGACACGCCCGAAATTGAGGACGTGTCCGTCTTCCCTATGGCCATGCCGATGATCGCAGGGCCAGGGTCCATCGCCTCTGTCATGCTGTTGATGTCGCAAAATACCGGCATTGATCGCGCGGGTGTCATTTTGGCGGCATTGGGGACCGTGCTTGTCCTGACGCTTTTGGCACTACTCGCCGCGGGCCCTATCATGCGCGTTCTGGGCGCCAATGCCGAGGCTGTTATCACGCGGCTATTGGGTGTGTTGCTCGCTGCATTGGCCGCGCAATTTGTCATCGACGGCCTGCGGGCGAGCTTTTTAGCCTAGGTCCTGACCCTAATTATTGCAGCGTTACGCGGTCGTCGCGACCGTCATGGCGTCCGAAAAACTGCATTAACTGCACAATAGTTTCGGCGCGGTCGGACAGCCCGCGTGCTTCTAACAGGGCTTGCTTTGCGGCAAAATCAAAGGGTGCAATTTGGGCAATGGCGTTGACTAAAGAATAATCGTCGAGTTGTGAAACGGCGGCCCAATCAACGCTATACCCTTGCGATTCGGCAAAGCGGCGTGATTCTATTTCCATGGACGCCCGTTCCGCGAGCGAGAGAGTTTCGTCCATTTCATCTTCATTCCACAATTCTGCCTCAACTTGACGAAAGCTTGTGGTGACATCAAGTTCATTGATCACGGAAAAGCGCTGCACGCCTTCAAGGATAATATTGTACCGCCCGTCGTCCAGCGCCTCCACATCGTGAATGCGCGCAAGGCAGCCCACGTTGAATAAGGCTGGCTGGTTACCCTGCCCCTTGGGTTGGATCATGCCAATCTTCCGGTCACGGGCCAGCGAATCGCTGACCAAATCGCGATAGCGCGGCTCAAAAATATGCAGTGGAAGCTGCATGCTCGGGAAAATAATCGCGCCGGTGAGCGGAAAAATCGAAATCCGTTGATTTGTCATCCGAACAGGATCGCTGACAGTTTTCGGCGTGTCGCTGCTACCCATGGGTCTTCCAATCCAATTAAAGAAAATATTTCGAGCAGCCGTGCCTTGGCGGCGCCGTCATTCCATTCGCGGTCCGCCGCGATGATATGCAACAAGGCTTTGGCGGCACCATCGCGGTCGCCCGCTGCCATGAGGGCGTTGGCAAGTTCAAGGCGCAAAGCATGGTCATCGGGCGATGCGGCAACGGCGGATTTCAACCCCGCCAATTCTTCCGGCGGAACGGCCGCGGCGGCAATGCTCAATACCGATCCCGCCTTTTCCAGCGCTGGTTCGGCGCGGAGTTCGTCGCTTAGGCTATCAAAAATAGCCTGCGCTTCATCTTGACGCCCCAATATGGTCAATGCACGGATCAGCCCAGATAAGGCAGGAGGATGTTCAGGTAATACTGACAGCACCTCGGCAAATAGGGCATAAGCTTGCTCCGCGCCGTCTTGTGCCAAAAGGGCCTCTGCCTCGTCCACAAGCGGCGCCAATGCTGCAGCAGGGTCCGCAACGGCATCTCCAGCCGTGATCGGTAGTTTCTCCAACAATTGGTCGAGCATTTGCCGCAATTGTGGCTCTGTGCGTGCCGGCGACAGGTCCGCAACGGGCTGCCCCTGAAAGATTGCGTAAACCGTCGGAATGGACCGTACCTGAAATTGCGATGCAATAAACTTATTCTCGTCAACATTGACCTTGGCCAACACCACACCGCGATCGGCATATTCCGCCGCAACCTTTTCCAATATCGGCGTCAGTTGCTTGCACGGACCGCACCATTCGGCCCAGAAATCGAGTATCACCAAACGCTCCATTGACGGCGCGACAACGTCGGTCCGGAATTGCTCAACGGCTTTCTGTTCGTCGGTGGTCAGCCCCATCGTCGCCACGTTCATTCTCCATTCTTCAGGATTCGTTTCACCCCCTATGTGGGTAAAACGATGTCTTTCACAAGACAGGCTTTACCCCCTTTTCGTAAAAAGGCGGCATTTGGGGCTTGCGGGGGAATATGCCCCATGCTAACGGCGCGCCTCACCCGTCAGGATTTATATACCTGACCGCCAGAGCGGGCGTAGCTCAGGGGTAGAGCACAACCTTGCCAAGGTTGGGGTCGAGGGTTCGAATCCCTTCGCCCGCTCCAATGATTTCAATGACTTAGGTGATAGGGCCTTTGCTGCCCAAAGCGGGGTTGCAGCCTGCGTTTTAATCAGCGTTCTGATTGGAACGCCCGCGCAAAAATCCTGAAAATTCAGTGTTTAAGTCGGCCTTGGATGGAGCATTGTCGGTTTGCGCGATTGCCACTGCGCTCATCTTTGTGTTCAGCTCGCTCCTAAAAACGGATGAGCGACGATCATCCGTAACGCTTTGGGACTGGTCCGCCAATCCCAAACGCCACAAAAGTCCGATTTGCCGGGGAGGAGCCGTTGGCCTCGAACACCGTTCGCCAGCGTTCCATTTGGAACAGTCTATTTTGGCGAAAAGCCTAATCGGCTCTCGTACTTGATCAGATGTCATGGCAGATTCTGGGCCGGGAGCTGGCTGTTTGCTTCTGTGCGGGGATCGATCAATAGCTGCCGTTTAGGTCGGTCTGAACGCTCGGCTGTTCCCGCTATCAATGCCACCGTTTACTGCTCCGGTTCAGCTTACTCAGAGCCGCCTTTCATTCAGGGTGCGCCGATTGCCGCGACTGTGTAAAAGCGTACCAGAAAGGGAGGTGGCGGAATGTATTTACCTTGCAATCGAAAAAATTAAGTCAACTCTGAGTCTGCTCAATGTTCGGCGTATCCTTTAGGTTACCGCGACAAAAGGTGCCTACATCTTAAACTTGCGTATCACACTCGGGGGTGCCCCAAACCAGCGGCGGGTGGCGCGGCGCAGGCTGCGCGCTTCGGAATAGCCGAGACTGGCCGCCAGGTCCTCGAGGCCCACCTCGGCCTTCAGAGCGGTAAGCGTCTGCTGCTGGCGGACGTGGCTAAGGAGGCTTCGAAAGCTGTGACCCTCCTCGGCCAGCCGGCGCCGTAAAGTAGGCACTGAAAGGCCCATCATCCCGGCAAGCGTGCCCTGATCGAACGGTGCCTGCCTTAGCAGATCGAGCACCTGATCGGCAGTGCTAACCCGTGCGAGCGGCTCGGCAGTTATATGTCGGTAGGTTTCAAACAGCATATTCGGCCACAAGTCGAAGCGATCGGCGACGATCCTCATACTTGCGGCCTCCGCTGGGTAGACCAGCTCCATGTCGCTACCGCGCCTTATCACGGGGCAGCCGAGTAGAGCGAACGCCGCGCCATTGCCCGGTGCATTATCACGCGGTGCGATTAGGCGACGGGGTTCGAGTTTCTGGCCTGCCATCCAGCAGCAAGCAGTGTGAAGCACGAGTATCACCATCTCGACATAAAGCCGCCGCTGCGCCGGGAAGCTGCCGATGCCCGGTACTTGCAACCGCAGATCTTGCCCGCGCCGGACCGCTAGCGGCAGATCGGGCCAAACGATCCGCGACGCCGAAGCCATCCGTACCAACCCATCGCCGAGGTCGTGCCCTAGTCGCATCGCAGCGAGTAGCAGTCCGAAGCTGCCATAGGGCACCGAACCAGGCCAGATTTCGTGCCGCTCATCGCCGGTCTGTTCGATATTGTTGCGCAGCAACTGCCAGCAATCTAGATGTCCGATCGGCTTGTCTTGATCGGGCAGACCGGCTGCGGCGAGTATCTCCCGCGCCCTCGAGTCGCCCAGCAGCGTTCCGAGAAAGGTAAAGGGGATCTGCGCGGTCATGGCGACACGTTCGTTTATAACACCGACAGAATCAATGATAAATTTGAGCTAATTTGTCCGCTTGGTGCGTGCACTGCTGTCCTTCCTTCACCCTAACTGCCGAGCTTAGACTTGTCGCAACATAAGAAGGGGAGAATCGACAATGAGAGGTAAACTATTTCTCGGGAGCGCGGGATCACTGCTTTCGCTAGTCGCGGCATCAGGTGCGTTAGCTCAGGATCGCTCAGGCGCTGCCTCTGTCGGCTCTGCCGAACCAGACGAGATCCTTGTCACGGCCGAGCGACGCAGCAGTAGCATCCAGGACACCCCGCTCGCGCTTTCAGTGCTGGACGGTGATAGCCTTCGGCAGGGAGGCAATCAGGGGCTGACCGAACTCGCCCAGAAGGTACCCAGTCTCAGCTTCGCGCAGAGCTTCGGCATCACCCAAATCTTTATTCGTGGGGTAGGCAACAACTTCTTTGCACCCGGCGGAGACCCAGGTGTGGCGACCTATGCCGATGGGGTATACCTGTCAGACCAGGAAGCGACCGGCGTTGCCTTTCTCGATCTTGAGCGGATCGAGGTGCTGCGTGGGCCGCAGGGAGCGCTCTATGGGCGTAACGCCACCGGCGGGGCGGTAAACCTTGTTTCCGCCGCGCCGAGCGAAAGTCTCGAGGGTCGCATCGGCTTGCAGCTTGGCGATTATGGCCGGGTTCAGGGCGACGGTGTATTGTCCGGACCGCTCTTCGGCGGAATCACTGCGCGGGCTAGCGCACAGTATCGCAAACTTTCAGGCTACACCCGAAACGAACTCGCCGGTACGCCTGGCGCACCCGAGCGCGGCGATGCGGAGGAAAGCTTCGCCGGTCGCCTGCAGGTCGCAGTGCCGCTCGGCGAAGGCCGTCTGCAGTTGACCGCTAACGGCTATACGCAGAACGATGCCGGTCCGGCGTTGAGAATCCTGCCAGACCCATTACCGCATCCCGCAGCGCTGCTTTTCGGCGTGCGCCCCTCTGCCGCGCCTCGCTCTTTCAAGAGCCAGGGTTCAATAAACCGCCGCGAGGTGTGGTCGGTAACGGGGCGGCTCGAACAGCCGATCGGTGCGGCAGAACTGGTGCTGATCGCTGACACCCGCGGCTCGGACCGTTTCATCAGTTTTGATCAGGACGGCACCGAGCGTACCGTCAGTACCTCCTCGCTCGACACCGATAGCAGCCAGAGCAGCGTCGAGGCCTATCTCAAAGGTAACAGTGGCAAGCTCGACTGGCTGGCAGGCGCGATATGGCTGCGTTTCCGTCAGTCCCGCACGACGTTTGTCGAGGGATTTCTGCCCGGCGCGTTTCTGGATCCGCGTCTGCCGCTGACATTCCCTTTCCCGTTCACCTTTGCTGGTGGCGGCACGGTAACGACCGAAGCGCTGGCCGCTTATGCCGACGGCAAGCTGGCACTGTCAGACACCGTCGCGTTGCGGATTGGCGGGCGCTATAGCGATGACCAAAAGCAGGCGAGCGAGTTTCTGACTTTCTTTGCTCCCCCCATCACCGGTCAACAAAGCGATGGCTGGGGCGAATGGTCCGGCAAGGCGGGTCTCGACTTCACCCCCTCAGATAATGTGCTGCTCTATGCATCGGCCGCGCGCGGGTTCAAATCGGGCGCGCTTAATGTCGGGGCATTTACCCCGGCGGTCAATCCAGAGATCAACGTCACGTTTGAAGCCGGGGCGCGGCTTTCTGGCGCAGGCTGGACGCTCAATCTCACTGGCTACACCTCGGACTACAGCGACCTTCAGATCGTGCGGATCGGCCCCATCAGTCAGATCATTGCCAATGCCACCTCGGCAAGGATCAACGGACTTGAACTGGAAGCCAAAGTCAGGCCCGCTCCCGGACTAACACTCGGCTTGTCGGGAAGCTGGATGGATGCAAGTTTCGGCACCTTCGTCTCGACCGACCAACGCCGGGGATTTCAGGACTTCAATGTCTCAGGAAATAGACTGCCGCTGACGTCACGCTGGCAGGGCACGGTCTCGGTGCAATACCGCGCGGATCTGGCCGGCGGCAGCCGGCTCGACTTTGGTGGCGCAATGCAGTGGCGTTCCGAGTATTTCTTCACTGAGTTCAACACAGCTGATGCGCGGCAGGGCGGTTTTGCCCGCTTCGATTTAGGCGCGGCCTGGACCAGCGCGGATAATCGCTGGACGGTCAACGTCTTCGCCCGCAATCTCACCGACCACAAGGTGCTGTCTTCACTCGCAGCGGTTGCGCCTCTGCTGGGTTCTGTTCGGGTGGCCTCACTCGAGCCGCCTCGCCACTTTGGCATTGGCCTAGAGCGGAGGTTTTGATCCTATGCGCAGCGAACTTGCCGAAGTTTTTGCGCATCTTCGACGCGAGCCGGACGGGAGCATGGATCCCATATCCGCCATCCGCGCAAAGGTGGAAGGCTACGGTATGGGATGCACCGGAGCAGGGCTTGAAGCCTGCCGGGTCGTCCCAGTCCAGATCGGGGCGATGGCAGCGGAGTGGTTGGTGCCGCCTGATGCGGGGGAACGGCGCGTCGTCTATTACCACGGTGGGGCGTGGGTTGCCGGATCGCTGAACACTCACCGGGCGATCGCTGCCGAACTGGCTGCCCTCAGTGGGCTTGCGGTTCTTGTGCCGGATTACCGACTAGCCCCAGAACACTGCTTCCCCGCAGGGCTGGCCGATTGCGCGGAAGCGCTGGCCTTTGCGACAGCGAACGGGCCTGACGGAGCCAGATCGTGCCAGCGCTTGGCACTTGCTGGCGATTCGGCTGGTGGCAATCTCGCTGCTGCGATTGCGCTCGGCCTCTATCCAGCCGGCGGCACAACACCTCCCGACCGGCTGCTGTTGATCAGCCCGTTTCTGGGAGTTACACCGATTTCAGGCGGCTTCGTCGGTGAACCCGACGATCCAGCTGTCATGGGCGAGGGTATGGACTTTGTCGCGCAGCTCTATGCGCCTGCGCGCCATCCCGGCGATCCTGCGATCAGTCCGATCTTGGCTGATGACAGGGTGCTGGCGCAGTTGCCGCCCACGTTGATCCAGGCAAGCGCGGCTGAGACGCTGCGCGGGCAGGCTCTCTTGTTCGCGCAGCGGGCGTGGGCACTCGGTCGACCGGTTCGCCTGTCGCTGTGGCCAGACATGCCGCATGGCTGGCCCATCTTCATGGGCAAGCTCGCCGAAGCGGATGCGGCTCTCGCCGAAGCGGCGGCATTCCTTCGAGACTGAGGAAGGGTTGATGGCGGCTCTATGCCAAAACGCCTCCGGTTCCGTAAGCCCCAGTGACGGCTTTCGAGTAGCGTGGCCGTAGTTGCTAGTGATTGGTGTGAAATGCTGTTAACTAAGTCACTCAACGGGAACGGCAGAGTGCCGCCATTGGCATTCGCAATGCTGACTTTCCGGATCGTCCAACAAATCAACCATAGCTACGCTGCTAGAGCGACGTCCGCTCATGTTGGAACGAGCAGGCGCTTATAATGACTGCAACTGGGCGCATAGCAGAACGGCCGCAAATAACCTGGCCTTTTGGGATGATTATATTCCCCGAAGTCTTCGACATTATTTGCTCTGAATGTTTGCTGACGACCAGTGAATATGAATTATGCGCCACCGCCCTTCGGTTTTACGCAGCACCATCGTTTCAACCGAACGCGTATTGACCGGACGATCACGGAAGGTTCCTTTTACGAACTCAACGCTCATAACGGATGAGAGGTTTCCGTCGGAAGCGATCGTTTGGCTGACGGGCGTTCTCGTTGTCGCTGCACTGAAGGCCGCGTCGGACTTGAGGTGGTGGGTTTCATATTCGGCACGATTTCGTTCGACCCCACCGGACTCAAAAATGACGACATCTTCAGCCATTAGAATGAGCGCCGCAGTGGCGTCGCCGCGCTTCAGCGCCGCATGGAACGCATTTACAACGTCAGTTGCGGTATTGGCAGCATCCGATTGGAGTGACGGGTTAGCGACCGATGACATCGCATTGGCATCGGCATGAATGGCTGCCAACAATAAAGGCGTTACCGCTAATCCCAAAAGGCGTGCTGTTCGCACAACGGCACCATGCTGGATTTTCATAACCTTATACCCCCTCGTTAGTGAACTTAAATGGCCGGTTTTAGTGGGTTAACGGCGACATCATGCCAATGAAAGCAACCAGCCCGAGAACTGCTAAGGCCAAAGTGACCTCTGCTGCAAGGCTGGTCCGCAATTTTGCAAGGGTAGAACTAATATCGACCGAATTCGGGGCGGCTGGAAGTCGCCGTCCAAGCAGTGCGTTCCGCGCAGCGAACAAAAGCATGAAGCCGACCAGTGCGATCTTGGCGACAAGAAGCCATCCATAATTCGTTTTCAACACGTCAGCACTGTTGTGCAAGCCGAAGATAAGTTGTGCGTTAACTATCCCCGTGATGCCAACCACGCAAACAAGCAGTGAACCCAGTGGAGCGAACCGATGCATGTCAGAGAGTAAGGATACAGGTGCAAAAAGGTGGGGCTGGCGGTGAACAACCTTGATCAAGTGCACAAACCAGCCAATAGCGCCAATCCAAAGACCAGCGGCCAATAGATGTGCCGCATCGTTCAATCTGTGCACGGTGCCCAATGTACCTTCTGTCGCAGCAGCGTGACCATTCCAGGCAAGGGTAGTGAGGGCCAATCCGAAAAGCAGGGCGGCAACTGAAACGGCAGATGATGTTCTTCCAAACACCATCAAAATAGCAGCTGCAAGAAGAATTCCAAGGCGAACCACAAACGCCCAACCAATGCTGGTCGACATCACCATCGCCTCTATTGTGGTCCATTCTAGTTGCCAGACAGGCTGCGCCATCATGGCGGCGATACTCAAAAACATTAATGTGATGGTCAGGACAGGTGCCACCACCGCAGCAACTGCAAGTGCACCATTGTCCTTACGCTGAGGCTGCTGCGCCAATGTTTCGCGTAACCCGATGCAGCGAAAGGCCGTTATCCCAAACAGCCCCAATAACAGCGAGTAATGTGCAAAACGCAATAATGGATATAGCCAGTCGTCCATGGTCACGGATTAGCTGACTTTAAAGCTGACTTTTCCGGTCATGCGGTGACCATCTGCACCGGCCGCCTGCCACCGGACTTCATAGCTTCCTGCACGAAGCGGTTGGCGCAAGCTCAAAGTTAAGGTCCGATTATCGTTCGACCAGCTTGGCGTGAAATTGCGGATTATCATTTCACCATGGTTTTTTACGCCAGGCATGTCAGTCATTACGATGCTGGCAACGGCAGTTGGCGTGAGCATACCTTCAGAGAAGTTCAACTGAACCACTCGCGGCTTCGCGACGGTGGTCCCTTCGGCAGGTGTTGATGACACAATCTTGCTATGCGCTAACGTTGCGGCTGGGCTGACAAGCGCTGCTGAGGCGAGTGCCAAACTCGCTACCAGGGAAAAATATTTCATAACATTATCCTTTTATCTCAGAACCAGAAACGGACGCCGACAACATAATTTGTGACTGAGGGGTCCTCATCGGAAGCTCGGGCAAAATCGGCGCTGCGACCTAGGCGCCAGCTTTGTTCAACGCCTATATAAGGTGCAAATTCTCGTGTGATCTCGTACCGAAGCCTGACGCCAGCTTCAACACTGTCGATCCCTGCGCCGATCCCTAAGCGCGGAACGTCTTGTGCAGACAGATTAACTTCTGCCCGCGGCTGTAAAATCAGCCTTCTTGTGATGCGCTGGTCAAGTTCTGCTTCAATGCGTGCCATGATGTCGCCGCGATGCGATACAAACATCGCCGCGTCGACTTCAAACATATAGGGCGCTAACCCCTGCACACCGATAACGGCATGTGTAGTTTTATCTCCTGCCACATCCTGTCGCACACCAAGCTGCAAATCCCAAAAAGGTGCTATTGCGCGCGAATAGAGAGCTTGGACTTCAGCATCTTCAAGCGCCTTGCCGAAATCACCTTCGCCTTCGCTTTTGAACCAGAGGCGGCTTGTCGGTCCGCCATAATAGCTCTGAAAATCCCACAGATAACCATTATGACCACCGCGAATCTGGGCTTCTAATCGGTCGCCTTGAAACCAGAATACTGGAAAGTCACCATGCGATTCCCGCAGACTTTTTCTGGAATCGAACATTGCGTCCGCACCCCAGATTGCGTCAGCTGCGCGCGAAGGACCGCTGCCGGCTTCGATGGGTTGCGGGGTTTCCATCATTGGACCTGGTGACACGCCAGTGCTGCTTGCCGTATCGTTCGCAGAACCGTGCGCCATAGCGCCATGGTCCATCATATTGTGATCCATAGCGGATTTAGGATTAGCCACAGATGGCGAATGGCCAGCATGAAGGTCGGCCTTCACTGGTGGGCTGCTCTGCGCTCTGGGAGCTAAGGCGGGTTGTTCATCGTGACCGCCATGGTCTTGCGCACGCGCGGGCACCGATAACAATGCGGTGGCGACTAATGTAACAGCAATGAAAGGTAATGTGGTCATGTTGCGCCCTCTGGACCTACAACCGTTACTGTCTGCATCATGCCGCCATGCATGTGGTAAAGAAGATGACAATGGAATGCCCAGTCCCCCGGCTCATTGGCTGTCAAATCAAACTGGGCACTTGCGCCTGGTTGAACCACAACAACATTTTTACGCGGCTGGTGCATAGCGCTTTCGCCATTCACCAGTTCGAAGAACATACCATGCAGGTGAATGGGGTGCGCCATCATCGTGTTGTTCACCAGCTTGACACGCACGCGCTCGTTCCAGGCAAAACGGATCGGGACGTCGTCAACTGAACTAAACATGCGGCCGTCGAATGACCACATATAGCGTTCCATGTTCCCTGTCAGATGGATCTCCAGTAACCTCGACGGCTCGCGGGTATCTTGATTGGGCTCAAGCGCTGAAAGCATGCGATAGTTTAACACGCGATGTTTGACGTCCCGCAGCCCTATTCCTGGGTCGCCCATTTTATCGACCGGGGCCATAGATACCATATCGAGGCCAGGGCCAATTTCGACATCGGGTGGCAAAAGCGATTTATCGCGCATGCTCATGCCATCCATGCTGTGGCTCTCAGCGGCATTCGCATCCCCGCCACCGCCATGATGCATTCCTGCATGTCCATCATGCCCTGCAGCCATGTCACTTGCAGTAGGTCCATGGTTCATGCCCATGTCGCCCATTGTTAGCAAAGGCGCATCGCGTAGTGGCGGTACGCTTGCTTTCGCACCGGGGACGGTAGCTAGCATGGCCAGCGCCATACCTGATCGGTCCATAGATTCGGCGACTATTGCATATGCATCAGCTTTGCCCGGCTCGATGATAATGTCATAAGTTTCAGCAGTTGCAATCTGTAGTTCATCAACCTCAACTGGTTTTACGTTCTGCCCATCCGCAGCAATAACGGTCATTGGTAAGCCGGGGATACGCAGATTGAAAAAGGTCATGGCGGAGCCATTGATGACGCGCAGGCGGATGCGTTCACCGCGACGGAAGAGATATTCCAGGCCTTCCTCTGCGCCACGTCCGTTGGCAAGATAGGTATATGTAGGCGCACTTACATCAGCGATGTCGGTCGGAAGCATGCGCATTTCTGCCCACATACGTCTTTCAGCACCTGACATTGGATATTTGTCAGTCCAGCTTGAGAGTTTGTCGTTGAAATAGCCCTCACCAGTGCGCAGGCGGCTCATTATGAAGTGCGGGTGAAGCGGTGTGAATTCGCTTAACAAGAGGATATAATCGCGGTCATAGCTAACCGGTTCGGCGCCGGCAGGTTCAATAATGAGCGGACCATAATGGCCCGATTGTTCCTGCAGATGAGAATGGCTATGATACCAATAAGTGCCAGACTGCCGTATCGGGAAGTCATAGGTGAAGGTCTCGTGCGGTTTAATTCCAGGAAAACTAACTCCCGGAACACCATCATATTGAAATGGAACCAGAAGCCCGTGCCAGTGAATTGATGTGTCCTCGTTCAGATGGTTCGTTACGTTAAGACGGACATTTTGCCCTTCGCGTAGCCGGATAAGCGGTCCCGGCACGCTTCCATTAACCGCGATACCATGACCACTTCGGCCTTGGACATTCCGTCGACCCCCGGCCACCGCAAGGTCAATGACTTCACCACTGACTTCGTCAAAACCGACTCGGATTGGTGGTCCATTGTGCCTACGCATGCTGTGGCCTTGTGCCCATGCAGGGACGGCTGCCAAAGTTGCGCCAGCACCCAATCCAGCTAATATGCCGCGTCGCGTTATGGAGGTATTCATTTACGCTTGCATCCTTCTCAATGGCAGACGTATAAAATACCCCCATAGGGTATATCAATAGAGTATTTACGCTTATGGCCAAAGATCGCAGCAGCACCATTAATCGCTTGAAAAGGATCGAGGGTCAGGTGCGGGGCATCTCTCAGATGGTTGTCGATGACCGCTATTGCATTGATATTCTGCATCAAGTGCAAGCTGTGAAGGCAGCGCTTGCTAAGGTAGAAAGTACAATCCTTAGAGATCATGCATCATGCTGCGTTGCTGATGCAATCGCGTCTGGTGATTTGACCGAGCAGCGCGAAAAGTTTAACGAGCTTATTGACCTGTTTGACAAGGTTAAGCGTTGAATACGGCAATTACATTAGAAGTTTGCTGCTTGAGTGATTTAGCACTCGGAGAAGCTAATCCAAAGCTGTGCCATGATTGCATCAGCCGTCCGTAGAATTGCTTTTGGATAAGCTTGCTGGACTTTAATTGGGCGCAAAGCTGCCGCTCCGAATTTATCTGGAACGCTGAGCAGAGGCATCATGAGTGGCTAGATTTTTACAGGTGACGGCTTCCGTTAAAACAATGCAGACAATGCACACAAAGCGCTCTGAGCAAATTTCTTGGAGAATGTTCGGATCGTGTTCGGATTTTTCACGAGCTTTATAAAAAGCTGATTTAAAATGAAAATTTCATAGAGCCGAATCTTGCCAAGGTTGGGGTCGAGGGTTCGAATCCCTTCGCCCGCTCCAATGATTTCAATGACTTAGATGATATCGCCTTTGCAGCCCAAAGCGTGGCTACAGCGTGCGTTTTAAGCAGCGTTCTGATTGGAACGCCGGCTCAAAAATCCTGGAAATTCAATGTTTAGACAGGCCCTGGATGAGGCATTGCCGGTTTACGTGATTGGCACTGCGCTCATCTTTGTGTTTAACTCGCTCCTAAAAACGGATGAGCGACGATCATCCGTAACGCTTTGGGACTGGTCCGCCAATCCCAAACGCCACAAAAGTCACATTTACCCGGGAAGAGCCGTTGGCGTCGAACACCGTTTGCCAGCGTTCCAATTGGAACAGTCTGTTTTGACGGAAAGCCTAATCGGTCTTCGTCCTTGATCAGGTGCCGTGGCAGATTTTGGGCCGGAACGGGACTGCCTGCTCTTGGCAATTAAACGCTGAAAGCTGCTAGTCATTTTTCAAGACCACGTACTACTTCGGTGTTTCTGCGTGTAGGCGGGTTTATGGTCGGTTGAGAATTTAGATGGCTGATATCTACCTTCTGTCCCTAACCCAGCTATAGTTCTGCGTTCGCCGATATAAGTGCGCACGCCTCTTGTTCCGAAACAACCTCGGCATATTTGGCCTGTAAGTCGAACAAATTGGCTTCATGTGGTGCCGGATGCCGGTCGCCACAGGCTTCACGCACGACGAAAGGCGCAAAGCCGGACTGCAGCGCGTCCAG
This sequence comes from Sphingorhabdus wooponensis, assembly GCF_003933235.1. Taxonomy (GTDB): domain Bacteria; phylum Pseudomonadota; class Alphaproteobacteria; order Sphingomonadales; family Sphingomonadaceae; genus Sphingorhabdus_B; species Sphingorhabdus_B wooponensis. Next base: position 338,446 of record NZ_RWJI01000002.1, on the reverse strand, counting down.
CGCCGTGGCGCGCACGCATCCTGAGGTCGACAGTCCTGTTATAAGCAATGTGTCTATGCCTTCTTCGGAAAGCGTCTCTGCAAGTGATGTCCCAAAAAACGCCGACGCGAACTGTTTTGAAATGACGCGCTCGCCGTCCACCGGTTGAAGCGACGGAGGAAATGCCCCCAATGGCGACCCTTCCAGAAACACCCGAAGCGACGGGATTTTCTTGTAGAACAAACCGCCGTCTGCGCCATCTGCTTGATACACGACATTCGTAAAGAAGACCGGGATTCCGGCAGCCCGCGCAGCCGCCAAAAGACGTTCATTGCTGGCCAACGCATCCTCAACCCCAGCGTATAAAGGCGATGCCGGGTCCAGATAGGCCATAACAAAATCGACGATCAGAAGCGCCGGGCGTTTGCCAAAAGAAAGACGGCCGTCGAACGCGCCGACATAATTCGCGGTCAGATCGTCATTCTTTTGCGTCATCAGATTGCACCAGCCGCCTTCAGCTGATCCAACTCCGCAATATCCATTCCCAACAAGCCGCCATATATTTCGGCATTATGTTGGCCGACAATCGACGGCGCTGGTGAACGAACGCTGCTGGGTGTCGCCGACATCTTCGGAAAGGCACCCTGCATTTTCAGCTTGCCATAACGCTCGGTTTCGACCTCGATAATCGCTTCACGTGCTTGAAAATGTGGATCCTCCAGCATCTCTGGCGCGCGGTATACGCGTCCGGCTGGAATGGAATATGCAATCATCAACGCGTCGACTTCATCAACGGTCAGCGTGGCCGCCCAGGCATTGATAATGTCATCAAGCTCAAACTGGTTGTGACCGCGTGCAAGATGCGTTGCGAACCGCGGGTCGGTTCCAAGGTCAGGCATGCCCATAGCTTCTGCCAACCTTTGCCACAGCGAGTCTTTGTTCGCGCCAATCATATATTCCCCGTCCTTGCAAATATAGACGTTAGATGGCGCGATACCGGGAAGGATTGAGCCGGAGCGTTCGCGAATAAAGCCGCTGTGGTCATATTCGGGGACCAGCCCCTCCATGACTTGCAACACGCTTTCATACAGCGCGGCATCGATAACTTGGCCATGGCCCGTCACGCTGCGATGATGCAGTGCGGCAAGAACGCCCATGCAACCATATGTGGCGGTCAACGTATCACCGATGGAAATGCCCATCCGGCTTGGCGAGCGGTCAGGTTCACCCACAATATAGCGCCAGCCACCCATCGCTTCGCCAATGCCGCCAAAGCCTGCGCGGTCTGAATATGGGCCCGTCTGGCCGTAGCCCGACATGCGCGCGATGATGAGGCCGGGATGTTCGGCCAAAAGCGCTTCTGGAGAAAAACCCCATTTTTCCATCGTGCCGGGTTTGAAATTCTCGACCAAAATATCGGCTTTGCCAATCAATTGACGGACCAGCGCCTGCCCTTCGGGAATCCGCAAATTGGCCGAAACAGATTTCTTGTTTCGTGCAATGACTTCCCATTGCACCTTTTCTTCGCCTTGGCCCCACACGCGCATGGGGTCGCCCGCGCCCGGGGGCTCGACCTTGATAACCTCTGCACCCATATCACCGAGCAATTGTCCGCAAAACGGTCCAGCCAGTAACTGCCCGAGTTCAACTACACGTAACCCCTTAAGTGCACTCACTCGGCTGCCTCCAGCGTGGTCCAGACGGGCTGAACCGGTGCCTTCAAGCCTGTTTCGGCCTCGCAATTGGCCCGCAAGGCTTCAATGCCGGGTCCGTAATTGAACAAGGGAAGCTCACCACGCTCTTGCCGTAAACGGCTGCGCAATGTTTCGGTAGCATCGGCATCAACGTCGCCATTTGCGTTAGCAATGACGCCATAAGCTTTTGCACCTTCGACAGTGACAAGCCCTTGGACGATTTCTTTGCCAACCAACGCGGGGTCGCGATCAAGCGCATCGCCCCAGCCGCCGCCGCCCCAGGTGATGAAGTGCAATTGATCGCCCTCTTCGACATGCACGTCCTCAACCTTGTTGCCGATGATCTGCGAAGTGCCGTCAGCTTTTTCGAGAATCTTGCGTGCGCGCTTGCCCGGTTCACCGCCATTGACGCCCCATGGTGGAACGAACCAGCGGTCATCATGGATCGATATCGTGCCTGCTGCCAGAAAACGGTAGGTCATGTGGATACCGTTGCCGCCGCGATGCAGACCAGCGCCGCCGCTGTCGGGTTCGGTTTCATAACGTTCGATCAGCAGCGGGAAATACCGCTCCAGAAATTCGTTGGGCACATTGGTAAAGCCCGGCCACAGCGAGTGGCCGTCTGGCCCATCGCCCATCGGACGTCCAGGAATTCCGCCAAAGCCGATCTGGAACAGTTGGAACCAATCACCCTTTTTATCATTGCCTGAATAAAAGACATGGGGGCTTGAGGAAAAACCCGCCGCATTCAGGAATTCCGGTGTTTTTTGTCCCAAAAGGCCACCTAAAATGTCGAAAATGCGGCCCAGCGCATGGGTGCGACCAGAGAGCGCTGCTGGAAATTTCGGCTTGAGAAGTGAGCCGTCCGGAATGCGGACATCGATCAAATCATAAAAGCCATCGTTGAACAAAATCTGCGGATCAAAGACCATGATCATGTAAATGCCAAAGAACATTTTGAACATGTTTTCGTTCAGGAGAAAGTTGATGGAAGCCTGACTTTGCGGGTCCGTACCGGCAAAATCGAGTACAACCTTTTCGCCTTCGCGCCACATGGTGCACTTAATTTTATACGGGCCAGCGCCCATACCGTCATCGCAGATATAATCTTCGAAGCTGACCGGTTCTTCGCCAATGGCCATGGCGATGAGCGATTTCATGGCGCGATGGTTGCGGGCCAGCAGCTCCTGCGTTGCCGAGATATAGACATCATCACCAAAGCGGGCAGCCATTTCGATGACGCGGCGTGCGGCGACCCGGCATGAAGCGATAAGTGCGTTCAAATCCGCCTGACACCAATCGGGCTTGCGGGTTTGGTGCATGACGAGCTTCATCAGATCGTCATTATATTCACCCTTTTTCCAGATTTTGACGGGCGGAATGCGGACGCCTTCTTCAAAAATCGAACGGGCGTTGATGGGCATCGAACCGACGACTTTGCCGCCGATGTCGGACTGGTGACCAAACATTGACGTAAAGGCGATCAAACGCCCGTCTTTGAACACGGGCAAGAGTACGAGCCAGTCGTTGGAATGGCTAACCGCGCCTGCGCAGGAATATGGGTCGGACAAGAAAATCATGTCGCCGTCTTCGAGTGTTCCTTCGAAGTTATCGAGGAAGCCGCCGATGAAGCTGCCAAATTGGCCGACAATCATCTTGCCAGTGTGGTCCGCGATCAAGGGGAATGCATCGCCTTGTTCGCGAATGCCGGGGGACATGGCTGTGCGCACCAGCGTTGCATCCATTTCGATGCGGGCATTACGCAGCGCGTTTTCGATGATGTCGAGCGTTACCGGATCGATAGCGATCTTGTTGAAGGGAGTGTTGTTCGTTTGAATGATTTGGGCGGGCATGTCGTTCGCCTCCTCAAGCCAGATTGATCAGGATATTGCCGACCTTGTCGACGATTGCGACGCAGCCAGTTTCGATAAGTGTGGTCGAATCCATTTCGACGACAATGGCCGGGCCAGGAATGACATCCCCCTGCCGCAGCTTTGATCGGTCATAGATGACCGCAGCCTGTTCTTTGCCGTCCATCCACAAAACATGGTCGCGCATTTTGGCCGCTGCGGGGTTTCCATCGCCCTTGGGCAATTCTGCCGCTGGCAAGTCGAGCGGCTGCCCCAAGGCAACGGCACGCAAGTTCACGATTTCGTGCGGCGTATCCATGTTAAAGGTGAACAACCGCAGATGTTCCTCGTCGAAGCGTGCCAGAATGCCCGCAACGCCATCACGCTCCAGAACGTCGGGCGTAATCGTCAACGGCACTTCAAATGCTTGCCCGGCATAGCGGACGTCAATTTCGAACTCGCTGGTGATGTCCGCATCGTTGATGCCATCTGACTGCAACTGCGCGCGCGTCTGCTCTGCCATTTCTTTCAAAATAGCGATGAGCTCGGACGCGTCGGTTGTTGTCGCCAGCCGGGAAAAGCTGCGCGCGGTTTCTGTACGCATCCGCGTCGTGGCATCACCCAATGCGCATAATACGCCTGGCGAAACGGGTGACACGGCAGGCCAGCTGCCCATCAACCGTGCAACGGCGTTCACGTGCAAGGGTCCCGCCCCGCCAAAGCCCATCAGGGCAAAATGCCGTGGGTCATAACCCTGCTGAACCGAAATCATGCGCAGCGCGCCGAACATATTTTCGTTCACAATATCAATGATGCCGCGCGCAGCCGCCATCAGATCAATGCCGAGCGCGTCAGCGATGGTCTGCACCGCCTTTTTCGCGCCCTCGCGGTCAAGCTGGAACGTTCCACCCAACAGGTTCTCGGGAAGATAGCCCAATACCACATTGGCGTCGGTCACGGTTGGCGCTTCGCCACCCTTGCCATAAGCAACTGGCCCCGGAACAGCGCCAGCCGACTGCGGACCAACGCGCAAGGCCTTGGTCAATTCAGGTACATAAGCGATCGAGCCGCCACCTGCACCAACGGTTTTGACATCAAGCGATGACGCCCGCACCGCCAAATGGCCGACCTCGGTCGTACGCACGCGGCGTGGTTCGAGATTTTCGATGAGCGCGACATCGGTCGACGTACCGCCGACATCAAGCGTCAGGATATTCTTGATACCTGCGTTTTTACCGACCCAAAGCGCGCCGGTCACGCCACCCGCTGGACCCGACATCAAAATGTCGACGGGATGCTCCTGCGCTTTTTGCGCGGACATCAATCCACCATCGGACCGCAACAATGACAGTTTGCCGCTAAAGCCAGCGTCAGCCAACTTGCTCCGCAGATTGGAGATATATTTGCCGACCACCGGACGGACCGCGGCGTTCGCAACGGTTGTCAGTGTCCGCTCATATTCCTGCATTTCCGGAAGAACTTCATGGCTGAGCGATACCGGAACATTCGGCATCATTTCACGCGCGAGATCGCCAACCTGCTTTTCATGCGCGCCATTGGTGTAAGCGTTCATAAAGCTAACAGTAATCGCTTCGACGCCCTGCTCTTTCAGATAATTCAGAGCCGTTTTTGCCGAGGCTATATCCAAGGGGCGAACTTCTTCGCCTTGTGCGTTCATGCGGCCGCCGACAGTGACCGTATCTTCCAAAGCGGCCAATGGCGTTGGCTTGGGCCAGATAATCCATGCGGCAAGACCGCCGGGCACATAAGACCGGGCGATCTGCATGATATCGCGATATCCTTCCGTGACGATCAGGCCGACGCGCGCGCCTTTACCTTCAAGCACAGCATTGGTCGCCACCGTGGTTCCATGGAGAAAATATTCGATGCCTGCCGCATCTACGCCAGCGTTCGCGCAAATCGCGTTGACGCCGTTCAAAATGCCCTCGCTGCTGTCATGCGGCGTCGACGGCGTTTTGTGCCTCCAAAACGCGCCAGTCTCTGCATTGAACAGCAACAGGTCGGTAAAAGTCCCGCCGACATCCACGCCCAAACGATACCCCATTAAACTCTCCTCACGCTGCTTTTGGAAATGATGGCGATTGCGCCACCATGCCGGGCAATTTCCTGCCCATAATTTCTGAAAGCCAATTGCTGGCCTCAATCAAACTCTGTAAATTCATTCCTGTGCGGACGCCTGCGCGCTCAAGCATGTAGACGACGTCTTCGCTGGGCACGTTTCCGGCTGCACCCGGCGCGAATGGACATCCGCCAAGTCCGCCTAGCGAGGCATCTACGACGCTCGCGCCAGCGCCAACAGCGGCCCATACGTTCGCGAGGCCTGTGTTCCGTGTGTTATGGAAATGCACCCGGACAGGAAGCGGGTTAACCTCCCTGCGAATGTGTTCCACGAGCCGCGCAACATGTGCTGGGTTTCCAACACCAATAGTATCCGCCAACGCGATTTCTACGGCGCCAGCCTCGGCAATGGCGACCGCCATTTCGATTACGCGCTTGTCCGCCACTTCACCTTCGAATGGACAACCAAAGGACGCAGCAATCGTGCATTGCGCCGTGCGTCCTTCGGACTGCGCAAGCGTGATAATGGCCTTTGCAGCTTCGACCGATTCATTGCTGCTTTGACCTTGATTGGCCATCGCAAAGGTATCGGTTGCAACCGATACCGCACCGAGCTGGTCAATTTTTCCAGAAGCAATGGCCCGCTCTGCGCCACGCAAGTTCATGACCAAGCCAATAAACGTGACGTCGTTGCGGTCCGGCAGACCGGCACAGACGTCTTCTGCGTCCGCCATTTGAGGAACGCGCTTTGGGTTCACAAAACTGGTCACCTCAATACGACGCGCGCCGGCGTCGATGGCCCTGTTTATCAGCGCCAGCTTATTCTCTGTCGAAACCAATACAGCCTCATTTTGAAGGCCATCGCGGGGTCCAACTTCGACAAACTCAATAAAGTCAGAAATGCTCATCACACCTTAAATGGCATAATTGTATACAAAATAAAATAGGATTATGCAGCCAAATTCGACTTTCGAATTTCCGTATCGGTCGAATGCGCTTCCGCATAGGCATGGAATGCGCGCCGGATATGGCCAGTCATTACGGCCGCAGCCCACTCACCATCACGATTGTCAAACGCGATAAGCAATTCGTCATGCTCGTGGTGCGAACGGCGCAGATTTTCTGCGTCATATTGTCGCGCAGTGCGCAAGACCACCGGTTGTTCGGTAACCTGCCCAAGCATGCTGGCAAGTCGCTCGGATGCGGCAGCCGCAACGATAATTGCATGGAACTGCCGGTTGTGATCCAAAAATTTTGGTACATCGGGATTCGGAATATCGATTGCCTGCTTCAGCTGAGCATTGTGCAGACGAAGCCGCTTCAATTGCTCACGGGTAATCCGGCTCGCTGCGCGTTTTGCCGCATGCGCCTCCAGCATAGCGCGCAACTGGAAAGCATCTTCCAGATCATCCAGCGACCAATCTGCCACAAAACTCCGCTGCGAGTCGTTTCGCCGAATGAACATTTCCGCCTCAAGTCGCCGAAGAGAATCACGCACGGGCGTGCGTGAAACCCCGCATAATTCAGCAAGCGCTTCCTCACGAATTTGAGACCCGGGCTGTAATTCGCCGGACAAAATCATGCTGCGTATGTGATTATATGCTCGTTCCGATGCCCGGGACATTAGTGTAACGCTCCTCTTGACGAATGCCATTTGTATACAATAAGCTCATTCCAAAGCAATAATTGGAAAACTAGGGGAGTAAGGTTACATGCGTATTGGGAAAAGTGCACTCCTATCATCGATAGCAGTCAGTGTTTTAGTTCCGACCACGGCTTTCGCACAGACGGCCGAAGAGGGCGTTGAAGCTGAAGAAATCATCGTAACCGCGCGTCGTCAGAATGAACGGCTCGTGGACGTCCCAGCTTCTGTATCCGTCATTGATGCCGAATCGCTTGCAAAAACCGGCGCAGACAATGCGCAAGGCTTTGCTCAGCTTACACCCGGCGTAACAATCGTAACGGGAACGGCCGAAGCCGGTGATACCCAAATCAACATCCGCGGGATTAACGGCGCGCGCGACGCGGAAAGCTCCGTCGCTCTTGTTGTTGACGGCATCTTGAAGACAAACACCGCGCAGCTCAACCAAACGCAAGGCACGCTGCGCCAGATCGAAATATTGAAGGGCCCGCAAGGCGCCATTTATGGTCGCAACGCTGCTGCTGGCGCAATCGTCGTATCGACAGTGAAGCCAGGCGATGTCCTCGAAGGCGCAGTGAAGCTCAGCTACGCTAATGAAAAAACGATGGAAGGATCGGCCTACATTTCATCGCCGTTGGGCGATAATGCAGGCTTCGTTCTGTCGGGCAACTACCGCAGCACGGACGGTTTTTACCGCAATTTGTATCTCGATCAAAAGGTGGTCGATGATCAGGAAGTCTACTCCATCGACGGCCGCTTTATGGCGCAACTGGGCGATGCGACTGAACTTGATGTAAAAGCACGCTATTCCAAGTTTTCCGGTGCGTCGATTAACTTCAACTCGGTATTTCATATCGAAGCATTTGGCGGCGCATTCTTCGAAGACGTCGATGCACACGAACTGCGTTACTACAGCAACATCCGTCCGACGAACGACCAGCGTTCGATCGACCTTTCGGCGAAGATCGATCATGACTTTGGTTCAACGCGGCTCACCGCGTGGGCTTTGTATGCAGATGTTGACCAAAGCCTGACGGCCGACGGCACCTCGGCTGATTTCGCACGTTATATTTCACCAGCGCTGGGCGCGCCTTCGAACGCAACAAACCTTGCAGTCCAGAACAAGTGCTTTGCAACGACTGCATCTTTGACGGGCTTCCCGGTCAACGCACCGGGCTTCATCGGACAGGTTCCAGTGCCATTTATCTTTGCACCAGCCACGGGCTCGACCTTCGGTGCGTACAGCCCGACAACCTGCGACGGTACGCAGCTGCAAATTCGCAACCAAAAGGATATCAGCGGCGAAATCCGGTTGGCCTCGAACACGGATAGCGCGCTGAACTGGCAATTGGGTGTCTATGGACTGCACATCGACCGCACAGTAGGCGTCAGCCTCGGCGCGGATCTGGGTCAGGGTGTCAGCCGTGCGCTGTACAATGCCCCGGGTAGCAGCAACCCGACTTCGCAGTTGTTCAATGACACGTTCAAGACCGATGTTTATGCGGCATTTGGTTCGCTCGACTATAAAATGTCCGATCAATTCAAAGCTGGCTTTGCATTGCGCTATGACGTTGAAGATCGCACAACGTCCAACCTCGTGCCAAATGTGTTCGACCCGATTACCGGTGCGAAGATCAATCCCGGCCTTCCCGCAACAGGCGGAATTGCCGATAAATCGGCAAGCTTTAAGCAAGTCCAGCCTAAGGTCACACTTAGCTACACGCCGAATAGCTCGACAAACATCTACGCCAACTGGGGCATCGGATTTAAATCCGGCGGCTTCAACAACACCGGTTCGTCTGCTCTGGTGAACGCAAACTTCAACATTCCTGCAATCGGTGCAGGCGTGACGATCAATGACCTGTTCCGCAAAGAACGGTCGAGCTCATTTGAAGCGGGTATCAAGGGTTCGTTGTTCGACAACCGCGTTACGTTTGATGTTGCTGGTTATTACACCCGCATCACAGACATGCAGTTCTTTGAATTCTTCGTGGGCTCCTTTGGTCTACTCCGCGTTGTTTCCAACATCGATCAGGTCGATGTTAAGGGCGTCGAGCTGAACACAACAGCCAAAATTATGGATGGTTGGAAGGTCTTCGGTTCGGTCAACCTGACGGACAGCGAAATTAAGGAAAATGCATCACGGCCTTACACCGTGGGCAACAAATCGCCTTATACCGCAGACTACACAATCAACCTCGGTAGCCAGATCGATACACCGCTGAATGACAGCATGGATTTGGTTCTGCGTGCCGATTACCGGATTACCGGTGCAACGTGGTTTCACACCGTTCAGGATCAAACACGTTCAACGATTTTCAGCCAGCTTTTGCCAATTTCGGCGCTCGCACTTCCCGGGGCAGTTGGAAACGCCAATTACAGCGTAGCCAAGCGTGATCCGTTCGGTGTCTTGAACCTGCGCTTTGGTCTCGAAGGTGACAACTGGAATGTCACTGCATTCGCTGACAATTTGCTCGACCGCAAATATATCAACGAAGCCATTCCAGCGATTGAATTTGGCGGTTCATTTATCTCGCCAGGCGCACGTCGCCTGATGGGTGTCGAAGTGGGCTACAAATTTTAATCAGACCGACCATACGCACTAACAGAAGTTGGTAGTTGAATTCCATTCTCGCACTTTGGCTAAGTGCGTGGGACAAAGGTACCGGTAGGATGGCATCGCGAGTAATACTCGTGGTGCCATCTCGCTGTATCTCATGGCATTTTGCTTAGCCGAAACTCCGCAAAAAAATAAGCGGATGTCTTATTGCTCTCGGGGCACTGTTACCTTCCGCACGTCTCTGGAAACCTGAACACCGGAATCACAAGTGGCGGGATCGTTAAATGTGGCGGCTTCCGCCAAAACATTGCACAAAAGCCGCTCTGGGCAAATTGCGTGGAGAATGTTCGGATCGTGTTCGGATTTCCCAAGAGCCAAACAACAATCTGAAATAAAGACAAAATTTCATAGAGCCGAATCTTGCCAAGGTTGGGGTCGAGGGTTCGAATCCCTTCGCCCGCTCCAATGATTTCAATGACTTAGGTGATATCGCCTTTGCAGCCCAAAGCGTGGCTACAGCGTGCGTTTTTATCAGCGTTCTGATTGGAACGCCCGCGCAAAAATCCTGGAAATTCAGTGTTTAAGTCGGCCTTGGATGGAGCATTGTCGGTTTGCGCGATTGCCACTGCGCTCATCTTTGTGTTTAGCTCGCTCCTAAAAACGGATGAGCGACGATCATCCGTAACGCTTTGGGACTGGTCCGCCAATCCCAAACGCCACAAAAGTCCGATTTGTCGGGGAGGAGCCGTTGGCGTCGAACACCGTTCGCCAGCGTTCCAATTGGAACAGTCTATTTTGACGGGAATCCTAATCGGCCGTCATCCTTAATCAGGTGCCATGGCAGATTCTGAGCCGGGAGCTGGCTGTCTGCTTTCGGCTCGACGAACGCGCAAAGCGGACTTTCCGGTTACGACCCAAAAGCGGAGGTTGGAGTCCTCAAAGTGATCGGCAGCCAATCGAAAGCTAGTTTTTGAATGCCTCACCGTTCAAGTGGATCATATAATGATTTTTTAGCGCGGCTTTGCGATGCCGCGACGCCCTCTGAAAATTTGCATCCGACATCATTTGCAGGAACGCACCCCGACTTGGAAAATACATAATGGCAGCCGCATGCCAGTTTGCTGCTTCATTTCCGATCAAGATCTGCTCAGTAGGCGCCTGCATGACGACCCGGCCACCAAGGTCCTCAATGGTCTTCCCTGCAACATCGCCATATAGGTTGAACGCTTCTTGGCCGGAGATTTCAGAAGCGCTAGTTGCATATTCAGGATCGCCGGACTGATAATTCGCCATGGTGTTGAACTCGAAAAGATTGAGCACAGCTAATGGCGTTTCGATGGACAACGAAATGAGCTTGGCGAGTTGATTTTCGCTTGGTTCGAGTTTTTCTTCCATGCCCGCTTATGGCAAAAATATGCCTGAGCCCCAAGAACTATCGGAATGACCCAACAGGCCTCTTCCTGACCCAAGCGAGCTTCGCCGGGATCCACCCAAATGTCGTCGTTCAGAAGGTGGTGGCGGTCGCCTGAAAGCTGCCGCTGTTGCGACCACCGTATTCGCTTCGGTGTAATGACCGAAATTGGGCCGGAAGCGGACTGTCTGCATTCATACATCGACCGCAAATAGCCGCCGTTTAGGCCGCTCAGGACGCTTGGCAGTTCTCGCGACCATACCGGCCGCTCATTTAGGTTGGCCAAAGCACGGCTTCAATTAGAAGAGGCCATATTTAAGCAGTCGCCGACACGAGCCAAGCCTTACCCTGCATCATCACGCCTTGTCCGGCTACATAATGCCTCTGGAATAGCGCGACCAAATCCGCTTCAGCTGCCGCGCGAACATCTGCACCTTGTTCCTCTAGAGCGCGTCCAGCCGCCATTGAAGACAGCACAAAAGATACCGCATCATGCGGTGTGGCATTCACGCCGCCAATCGGTTGAAGCCCATTATAGGTGACGGCGCTGGCTTCCGAAAAACCGGCGCTCGCGAGTATTTCGTTCAGATAGTCGAGGTCTTCAAACGCGAATGGCCCGGGCGCGCGGGGAACCGCCGGGGGGATATCGACATAGCGACGGACGACGCCCATCATTTCCATCATCCACAAATTTTCGCGTGGTGGACCCCATACCGCCAGATCAATCCGCGCACCGGGACGCAGCAGACTGTGCAAATTTGCAAAGGCCTTATGCGGTTTGGGAAAAAACATACTGCCAAAGCGCGAAAAGAGCCTGTCAAACGGGGCATCTTCTAACTGGACCGTGGCTCCATCAGCGCAGATGAATCCAATGTTGGTTACTCCAGCGTCTTTGGCTCGCCGCATAGACGCGGTCGTCAAGTCGGGTGAAATGTCGATGCCAACCACTTCGCCCGAAGGCGCAACGGCCTTGGCTATGGCAATTGTCGTCCCGCCGCCACCGCAGCCGATATCAAGCACGCGTTCGCCGGGTTTAAAATCGGCTTGCCTAAGAAGCGCCTCGCCAATGGGGGCAATCATGCCTTCAAAACATGCGAGATTGGCAAGCCATTTGGCCCCCATCTCGCCTGCCCAATCTTCGCCCTTCAACGTTTCCGGGCCATTGTTCATCTCGGTCATTTTGCGCCTCTCCCTATGCAAACGTTTAAAGCAATACCCAACGGATGACACCGCCGATAATCGCCAGAGCACCGACGCTCAGCATCCAGATGCCGAAGAACCAGCCCAATTGTTTAGCGCGCGGCATCAATGATATCCGTCGTGGCCGACTTTGCCGCGAAACACCCAATAGGACCATGCGGTATAGGCAACGATGATCGGGACCATGATAGACGCGCCGATCAACATGAAGACTTGGCTGCGATGCGGCGCCGCTGCTTCCCAGATGGTGACCCGCGCCGGAATGACGTTTGGCCAGATCGAAATGCCAAGGCCAACCAGGCATAAGCCGAACAATGCGAGTGCCCAGAAGAACGGCTGCGCGTCTTTGGTCCGACGCAGACTGCGATAGAAGAGGAACGTCACGGCAATGGTAGCAATCGGCACTATGGCCGTTGCCAGCACACCCGGATAGCTCAACCAACGCAGATAATATTGCGCCTCAAGCGTCAATGTGGCGAGGCTGATCAGGCCGATCATCAATAGCAAGCTTATGCCCAGTCGTCCGGCATAAGTGACCGCTTGACGCTGCAATGCGCCCTCAGTTTTCCAGTTCAGCCAGCACGCGCCCAAAAGCGCGTAGCCGACCACCAGCCCAAAGCCGGTCAAAATGCTAAATGGCGACAGCCATTCCCACCATCCACCGGCATAGGAGCGGCCTTCAACGGTAATGCCTTGGAGCAGCGCGCCAAGCGCTATCCCTTGCGCGAAGGTGGCAATGAACGAGCCCAGCGTAAACGCCCTGTCCCATAGTTCGCGATGCGCGGGGTCACGCCAGCGAAATTCGAACGCAACGCCGCGAAACACAAGGCCGAGCAGCATCGCAATCATCGGGGCATAGAGCGCAGGCAAAATGATAGCGTACGCCAGCGGGAAGGCCGCAAGCAAACCGCCGACGCCCATCACCAGCCATGTTTCGTTTCCGTCCCAGACAGGCGCGATACTGTTCATCGCGGTATCGCGGTCCTTGCCCACTTTGAAAAAGGGAAACAATATGCCGATGCCAAGATCAAAGCCGTCCATGACAACATAGGCAATGATGGCAAAGCCAATGATGCTGGCCCAAATGACCGTCAGATCAATCATGTCGATGCTCCTTCCAATACCGCTGGTGCAGGGGTGATGCCTGCGCTTCGGATAGGGGCACCATCGAGCGCGCTTTCGTGCGCCTCCGGTGGTTTCTTCATCAAACGCAACAAATACCAAATGCCCATGCCGAACACTGCGAAATACACCACGACAAAGGCTAGAAGCGAGAAAGCAACGGCGGGTGCATCAAGCGGTGATGCGCTGTCTACGGTCCGCAGCACGCCGTAGATTGTGAAGGGTTGCCGTCCAACTTCGGTTACCACCCAGCCTGCAAGCACGGCAATGAAGCCGGATGGGCCCATTAATAATGCCGCCTTATGGAGCCACGACCATTCATATAGCTGCTTTCTTGCCCGCGCGAGCAGGCTCCACATGCCAATGGCTACCATAGCCATGCCGAGACCGACCATGATCCGGAATGCCCAGAAGACAATACCAACCGGCGGCTCGTCTGCGTCGGGGATGGTATCAAGGCCAGCGAGCGGTGCATTCAGATCATGCTTCAGGATCAACGACGATGCTTTGGGAATTTCAATGGCGTAATCGACCGTTCGCTCTTTGCTGTTCGGAATGCCAAACAAAATCAATGGCGCGCCGTTGGGATGGCTTTGATAATGCCCCTCCATCGCCATGACTTTAGCTGGTTGATGCTCCAACGTGTTGATGCCGTGAAAGTCACCCGCCACGACCTGAAGTGGCGCGACGATGGCTGCCATCCACATCGCCATAGAGAACATTTTGCGCGCGCCCGGATTGGCTTTGTCTTTCAACAAATGCCAGGCACCAACCGCGCCCACGGCAAAGGCCGTTGTCAGATAGGCCGCCAGCAAAGTGTGGACGAGGCGGTAGGGGAAGCTGGGGTTGAAGATGATGGTCCACCAGCTATCACCAGGCATGAACTGACCATTGGCCGCAATTTCATATCCCACCGGAGTTTGCATCCAGCTGTTCACCGACAATATCCAGAATGCGGAAATGAAGGTGCCGATGGCGACGGCCAGCGTCGCAACAAAGTGGAGCTTACGCCCAACCTTGTTGATGCCAAAAAGCATGACGCCGAGAAAGCCAGCCTCCAAAAAGAACGCCGTCAGCACTTCATAGGCCATTAACGGCCCAATGACGGGGCCGGCCTTGTCCGAAAATACCGACCAGTTGGTGCCGAATTGGTAGGACATGACGATGCCCGAAACGACGCCCATCGCAAAAACGACGGCGAATATCTTGAGCCAGTAACGAAACAGATTGGCGTACACGCCCTTACCGGTTTTCAGCCACAGCCCCTCAAGAACCGCGAGAAAGCTCGCGAGCCCAATCGAAAACGCCGGGAACAGAAAATGGAAGCTTACGGTAAAAGCAAATTGTGCGCGGGCCAGAATTATTGCCCATTCCTGCTCGATCATCATATCAGTCCCCTTGCCATCCACAAATCGGTTGGCGTTTGCGTTTCTTCTTCGCGATTGGCGATTTCCAGCACGGCCTCAAAAGCTTCATTTTGTGAAAGCCACACCCGTCCGGTAAGTTCGTGCAGAAAATGCGCACGTTCGAGCGCGTCCATCACCGGGCCTTTGACTTCGGACAGGTGCAGGCACACGCCAGCATCGGCCATGCGGTGATTGATGGCCTCGATGCTCTCCAGAGCAGAAGCGTCAATCGCGTTGACCGCCGAGGCCATCAGGATGAGATGCTTGAGCTTGGGATGTGCGGCAATCTCCTCCAGCACGAATTCTTCCAGCCAGCGCGCGTTGAGATAGGTCAGGCTTTCGTCGATGCGAATGGTCAGGATGCGGGGGTCGGTGAACACTTTGTGGCGTTTCACATTTCGGAAATGCTCCGTCTCGGGAACCCGCCCCACAATGGCGGCATGTGGCCGTGAGGCGCGCCAGAGGAACAATGCGAGGCTCAGGCCGACACCGGCCATCACGCCAGGTTCAACGCCAATCAGGAGCGTCACTGCTATTGTCGCTGCCATCGCGGCAAAATCGGCTTTGGAATAATGCCAGATCGCGCGCGGCGTTTTAAAATCGACGAGGCTCAAGACCGCAACGATGATCGTACCTGCCAATGTTGCGATGGGAAGAGAGGCGAGCAATGGCGTCAGGAACAAGGCCGCGAGCAATATGCCAACCGCGGTAAATGCACCTGCGGCAGGGGTTTCCGCACCCGCATCAAAGTTGACCACCGAGCGGGCAAATCCGCCCGTGACTGGATAGCCGCCCGAAAAAGCGGCGGCGACATTGGCCGCGCCAAGGCCGATAAGTTCCTGATCCGGAACAATGCGCTGCCGCTTTTTCGCTGCGAGCGTTTGCGCGACCGAGACCGATTCCACAAACCCAATAATGCTGAGCAATAAAGCAGGAACGGCCAGTCGCTGCCATAGTTCCGCATCGAATAAGGGAACAGTAAAGGGCGGCAAGCTCTGCGGGATGTCGCCCACCACCTTCACGCCTTTGGCTTCCAGATCGAAGGCAATGACCGCCAAAATCGACAACGCGACCGCGACGATGGGGCCGGCTTTGGCAACAAGATCAGCGGGCCGCGCCGCCAGCCCGAAACCGACGAGCATGGGTTTCAAACCCTTGCGCACCCAGAATAGAAATCCGGTCGCAATCACGCCAATCGCGAGGGTGTAAGGATTTGTGTCCTTGGCATTTTCGATCAACGTCGTGACCAGCTCGGGCAGTGCCTCACCCGACGCCTTAATGCCCAGCAGCGACTTGAGTTGGCTGGTGGCAATAATGATACCGCTTGCGGTGATAAACCCTGACACCACAGGGTGCGATAACAGGTTTGCGAGAAAACCCAGACGCAACACGCCCATGACAATCAGGATCAGCCCGGACAGCAACGCGAGGACAAGCGTGGCGGCAATAAATTCGGCGCTGCCCGGTGCAGCAACGGCGCTCGCCGCTGTCAAAGTCATCAGCGAAATCACCGCCACCGGTCCAACGGCGAGTGCGCGGCTCGTCCCGAACAAGGCATAGGCAATGATGGGGAGAATAGACGCGTATAGCCCTATTTCCGGTGGCAAGCCCGCCAACATGGCATAAGCCAGGCTTTGCGGAATGAGCATGATTGTGACGATTGCAGCGGCCACCAAGTCATTGGTCAACGTCACGCCGCCATAGCCGCGTCCCCATTCCAATATGGTTAGATAGCGTGCCAATTTCATAAAGGTTATGCCGCGCCGATCTTGTGCGGCTTGACCATCCACTCATGCCCTTTGAGCATACCGTGCCAGTAAATTGGCGGAAGGATGGTGTCCTTTAACAGCCATGAAAGGCGCGATGGGCGCGTGCCGTCAATCAGCCAATTCGGGAAGCTCGGCAGCAATTTCCCGCCATAACCAAATTCGGCGAGCACAATCTTGCCGCGCTCGACTGTTAACGGGCAACTGCCATAGCCGTCATAATCGGCGACAGGTGGCTTGCCCTCAAGAGCAGCCAATACGTTCACCGCGACCACCGGCGCTTGCTTGCGCGCTGCCGCCATTGTCTTGGCATTTGACGCCGAGCAGGCATCGCCCAATGCAAAGACATTAGGATAGCGCACATGCTGCAATGTTGCTTCATTGACCTCAATGAAACCATTTGCGGCAGCCAGCGGGCTGTTGCGCACAAAATCCGGCGCGACTTGCGGCGGGACGACATGGATCATGTCGAACTTTTCGTCGACCCGCGTGATGATGTCGCCGCGTTTCTGTTCAAATGTCGCAATTTTGGCAGGGCCATCGATCGCAACCAGCTTCGATTCAAAATTTAAGTGCGCGTCATAGCGTTCGATATATTCCATCAGTGCGGGCACATAGGCGGCAACCCCGAACAGCACTGCGTCACTATTGTGGAATTGCACATCAATGTCGTTCAATACCCCTGCCCGTTCCCACGCACTGCATGATAGATACATTGATTTTTGCGGCGCGCCTGCACATTTAATCGGCATTGGCGGCTGCGTGAACAGCGCGCGGCCTTGCTTGAAATCCTTCACAAGGCGGTTGGTATAAGGGGCAAGGTCGTAACGATAGTTGGACGTTACGCCATTTTGACCGAGTGTTTCGGTCAAGCCGTCGATCGCCTCCCAATCCAGCTTGATCCCGGGGCAAGCCACCAGCACGCGATAGGCAACCGAACTGCCATCGGCGAGCAGCACTTTATTGTCCTCAGGCACAAATCCCGACGCTGCTTTTTTGATCCAGTCAACCGCTTTGGGCATGACCGATTTTTCGGTGCGCTTGGTGAATTCAGCCGAGAAAACACCAGCCCCAACCATAGTCCAGCCGGGCTGATAATAATGGTCTTCTGAAGGTTCGATTACGGCAACCGATAGCTTCTGATTGCGCTTTAACAGGCTTGCGGCTGTGGCGATGCCGGCACTGCCGCCGCCCACGATAACCACATCATAGATTTTGGCGGAGGATGGCGCTGCATCCTGAGCTTTTGTCGCCATTTCCCAAAGCTTGGCTGAACGCGCGCCGGAGCGGCAATAGGCAAGAATGGGGGGTGGCATTTGGGCCAGAGCCGCCTTCATCTTCGCCGCATCATCGTCCGTAACTGCGCCTGAGATGGCTGGAATATATGTGAATGACAGGCCAAGCGCTTCTGCTTCTTTCTGAATGGCGGCGGCGGATGGTTGCCCCGCCTCTTCGCCATCTGGCCGGTTGCAGATAACCGATTTGAAGCCCTGCGCGGCAGCGTGATGCAGATCTTCTGTCGTCAATTGCCCTGACACAGAAAAGCCCGGCGTGATGGATTTGAACGTCATTTAGGCCCCGCTTGTTTTGGTTTTTGGGATGTAAAAGCTGTGAAGCGTTGCGCGGCCATGCCGACAAACATCGCAACGACAAATGGCGCGACATCGCCCGGCGCAATCGCCAAGTCAGTAAGCGCAGGGCCGGGGCAAAGGCCGGCAATGCCCCAACCCATTCCAAACAATATGGCCCCAATGGCAAGCGGGCGATCGAGCTTGGTCGTGCCTGGTAAATCGAACGTTGGTGCCGCAAGCGGCGCAGACAGCCGCGATCTAATCACCCAAGCCACGGCCATTGGCAGCATGGCGCCACCCATGACGAAAGCGAGCGTTGGATCCCATTGGCCAAGCAGATCCAGAAACGCCTGAACGCGGGCAGGATCTGACATGCCCGAATAGGCAAGGCCTGCCCCGAACAGCGTTCCAGAGAGCAATGCGATAAGCGCCCGGGTCATAGCCAGCCTCCCGCGCGCAGAAGCCCCACGGTCACAAACCCGCTTGCCATGAACATGCCGGTTGCCACCATCGACCGCGGCGAAAGACGCGACAGCCCGCATACGCCATGGCCACTGGTGCAGCCCGAGCCGAGCCGTGTGCCATAACCAACGAGTAAGCCACCGATGATCAGCGGCCAGATGGATGCTGGAAAACTGACGTTCACCGCACCAACGGTCTGCGCGATCAGAAGCGCACCAAGCGGAAGGCCGACGACGAATGCGATTGCGACATTTCGCGGCGCTCCGCTATCCGCGATGCCGGTTGCCCGTGCCGCCATTCCGCTGACGCCGGCGATCCGGCCAAGGCCGAGCAGCATTATTGCGGCCGCAAGTCCAATCAGCAAGCCGCCCATAAAGCCCTCAACAGGCATGGCGTTGGGAAAGGCCGATATCATACGGCGTTGACCGGGATTTTGAGGTATGTGATGCCATTGTCGTCCGCCGCGGGCATATGGCCTGCGCGCATATTCACTTGCACCGACGGCAAAATCAGGCGCGGCATATCGAGCGTTGCATCGCGCGCCTCACGCATCGCGACAAATTCATCTTCGGTTATGCCGTCATGGGCATGGATATTGCCTTTACGCTCTGCCTCCACAGTCGTTTCCCATGCATATTCCGTGCGACCAGCAGGCAGATAGTCGTGGCACATGAAGAGCCGCGTCGTGGCAGGCAGCGACAAAATCCGGCGCAACGACTGGAACAATTGCCGCGCATTTCCGCCGGGAAAATCCGCGCGCGCCGTGCCGTAATCGGGCATGAACATTGTGTCGCCTGTGAACACGGCGTCACCAATGACATAGGCAATGTCCGCAGGCGTATGACCGGGGACATGGAGGACGGTTACGTCCAGCTTCCCAATTTGGAAGTGGTCGCCATCGGCAAAAAGCTGATCAAAATCTGATCCGTCACGCTGAAAATCAGTGCCAGCGTTAAACAGCTTTCCGAATACATTCTGGACGGTAACGATATGTTCGCCGATGGCGATTTTGCCGCCAAGCTTTTGCTGCAAATAAGGTGCTGCCGAAAGGTGGTCGGCATGCGCATGGGTTTCGAGCAGCCAATCAACGGCCAAGCCCTGCTGTGCAACATATGCGATAATGGCATCCGCCGACGCGAACGATGTTCGCCCTGAGGCAGGATCAAAATCAAGCACGCTATCAATGATCGCGGCCTGCTTGGTTTCAGGATCGTGGACCACATAACTGACCGTGAAAGTCGGTTTGTCGAAAAAGGCACGAATTATCGGAACACCCTTTTGGGCATCACTCACCTGCGCGATGGCATTTTCTAACGCTGAGTCGGGCATGGAAAACTCCTATAAATTCATATTTACATAAATTGTGTAATCGATTATCCGTGTTGCGTCAATACAAGTCTCGTGGCAGCGCCGACCGATGAACAGGATGAAGAAATGAACGACACGAAAGCAGTTGCAGCACAGCCCATTAGGATCGGCGAAACAGCGCCGGACTTTCGCGCGCGGACCACGCTCGGGGAACGGAGCCTATCGGAATATCGGGGCCAGTGGCTCATCTTGTTTTCGCACCCTGCAGACTTTACGCCCGTGTGCACGACGGAATTTGTTGCGCTTGCCAAGTCGGCCGCTGCGTTCGAAGCAACTGGTTGTGCATTGCTCGGGCTTTCCGTGGACAGTATCCATTCGCACATTGCGTGGGTGACTGCGATTAAACATAAATTTGGGGTGAATGTTCCTTTCCCGATCATTGAAGATCCCTCCATGGCCATTGGCCGCGCATATGGCATGATTGACGATACTGCAGCGGATAGCGCCGCGGTTCGCTCAACCTATTTCATCGACCCCGACGGCATCATTCGTGCCATCACCACTTATCCGCATAATGTGGGGCGCTCGGTCAGTGAAATGCTGCGCCTTCTTCGCGCATTGCAAGCTACTCAGGGCGGCACTGGCCTTGCGCCAGAAGGATGGCAACCAGGGGACAAATTGCTTGCATTACCAATTATAAACAGCGCCGAAATCAGTGGTGACGATGATTGGTTTTGCCATTTGGCCGACACGAAATGACGTCGCTGTTTGAAAGTCGCGACCGCGCCGTAAAAGCGGCGGACAAGCTAAAAGTCTATGCGCAGCCGCAGCGGCTCATGATCTTGTCTTGCCTTTTGCGCGGTGAACGGACGGTGAGCGAAATCGATGCCGCAACGGGCATAGGCCAACCTGCGCTTAGCCAGCAACTCGCGGAACTGCGCCGCAACGACCTCGTCAAAACGCGCCGTGCGTCCAAGCAAATCTGGTACGACTTAGTGGATGATAAAGTCTGCTTATGCGTTCGCAGCATGGAAGCCATCCTTGGGGACGAAGGCGATGTGGGGCAAATGTTGAATACCGCCCTGCAATTGAACAAGCCTGAGGCAATTTCACCCCCGGCACCTGGCACGGCAGGCTTCGCACGCATCATTTAACGGGGTTGATGTTTTTGCCATCAAAGCATGGCCATTCTATCAAAAGGAATGGCAAATCGCTGGGTCTTTGGCCTTCAAAGCGGACGGTGCAGAACGTCGTAAAACGCAATCATAGCAATCTTGCTGGAACAATATCCGCTCATAGGGACACAAAGCTCTTTGAGCAAACTGCGCGGAGAATGTTCGGATCGTGTTCGGATTTTTCAGGAGCTTTATAAAAAGCTGATTTAGAACGGAAATTTCAAAGAGCCGAATCTTGCCAAGGTTGGGGTCGAGGGTTCGAATCCCTTCGCCCGCTCCAATTATTTCAATGACTTAGGTGATATCGCCTTTGCAGCCCAAAGCGTGGCTACAGCGTGCGTTTTTATGATCGTTCTAATTGGAACGCCGGTTCAAAAATCCTGGAAATTCAGCGTTTAAGTCGGCCTTGGATGGGGCATTGCCGGTTTGCGCGATTGGCACTGAGCTCATTTCTGTGTTCAGCTCGCTCCTAAAAACGGATGAGCGAGATCATCCGTAACGCTTTGGGACCGGTCCGCGCAATCCCAAACCCCACAAAAGTCCTATTTGCCCGGGAAGAGTCGTTGGCGTCGAACACTGTTTGCCAGCGTTCCAATTGGAACAGGCTATTTTGGCGGAAAGCCTAATCGGCTGTCGTCCTTGATTAGGGGCCATGGCAGATTCTGGGCCGGGAGCTGGCTGTCTGCTTTCGGCTCGACGAACGCGCAAAGCGGACTTTCCGGTTTCGACCCAAAAGCGGACCTTGGGGTAGGCCTTTAACTACTCCAATAACTCAGCGTGGCTGCATTAACCCTTTTCGGGCGCTGGCGACAAAGATGGCCATCAAAAATCCCCCCGATGTTAGTGTAATCATCGCAAGGGGCGTTGGCGCTGTAACAAGCCCTAGCCATGATGCAGATCCCCATATCAGGGTTACTAAACCAACGCCAGAAAAGGCAATACTTCCAGCATCGCGACTAAGCTGCAACAACATCTCGTCATAAAATTTCCAATCGCGGATAGATATTGCAATCAACAGCGCCAGCGCAGCGAGCAATCCGCCCATGGCCGCTGAACGCGATATTGGCCCATCCGGTCCGGCCATGGTTATCAGCATCAACGCCGCCCCCAATGCGATCATGCAAATTGCTGATCCGCTCAAAATGCGGCTCTGGTCGCGGATTTCGTCTGCGTCCTCAACATTTAGAATGCTGGCCCCTAATTTGGGCGCCATCAAGCCAAAACCGCAGATTACGCCCATCAACAAATAGATGAGGCCAACAGCGCCGACAGCCAACTGGTCGCCTGCCATATTTTTAGCACCTAGTAGGCCCAAGCCAAAATAGCTGGCAAGTCCGCCAACCAAGCCACCAACAATCAATTGGAAAGCCAGTTTGCGACCCCGTTGCATTTTCACTTCCGATGCCGCGCTTTTCTTGATGGTCATCTTAATTCCTTTCTGCTTCCCAATGGTCGATAAAAATGTCCGGCACTTGGCAGACAAACAATTTCGCCATCCGCATAGCGAGCGGAAGGCTGGGGTCATATTTGTCAGTTTCAACGGCGTTTATTGTCTGCCGCGACACACCCAGCTGCTGGGCCAATTCACCTTGGCTCCACCCAGCTGCCTCGCGATAGTCTTTCAAACGGTTTTCCAACGCGAACTCCTTGGTGACAAGAGTTCTTTACAGTTCGAACATTTGCCTGTCAAGAACTCTTGTCATCTGCGAAAGATCGGATGCTTGGTCGGTGGCTGCTGCTATTGGTTTCGATGTCCTTATAACGAACCGTCCGCTGCCCACCCAAATGTCGTCGTTAAGAAAGTGGTGGCGGTCGCCTGAAAGCTGCCGCTGTTGCGACCACCTTATTCGCTTCGGTGTAATGACCGAAATTGAGCCGGATGCAGACTGTCCGTTTTTGGCTGAGCGGCGCTATCATGACGCTTGATTTCTCCCACCATTGCTGCCATCAAATCCTGATAACGTTCACAACGAAGTTCTGGAGTGGGTTTGATGCGGTTAAGGGGATCGATGGCACTGATGGCCTTCGTGTCGGCGGGATGTGTTTCTGCGGTTACGCACCCAGTGACTGCGAAGCCGGCGGCGCCTTCTGCTACGACTACTGCAAATGTTGCCAACTGGCCAATGGCCCAAAGTCCTGCGGCGATTACCGATAAAAAAACCGAAGACGCGATAACGGCGTTGATTTCAAAAATGACGTTGGAACAGAAGGTCGGCCAAATAATACAGGCCGACATCAGCGCGATCACGCCTGAGGATCTAAAGCAATATCCGCTTGGCTCGATCCTTGCGGGCGGCAATTCCGGACCTTATGGCGACGAGCGCGCCGACGCTGCAAAATGGGCGCAATTGGTGACCGCATTTCGCGATGCATCACGTACATCAGGCGCTGGTATACCTATCTTATTTGGCGTCGATGCGGTGCACGGGCATTCAAACCTGCCACAGGCAACCATCTTTCCGCATAATATCGGACTGGGCGCGGCCCGTGATGTCGACCTCATCCAACGCATTGGTAAAGCCACGGCGGCAGAGATTTCAGGCAGCGGGATTGAATGGACTTTTGCGCCAACGCTCGCCGCACCGCAAGATTTGCGCTGGGGCAGAACCTATGAAGGCTATTCCTCCGACCCTGCATTGATTGCGGCTTATGCCGGTGCGATGACCATCGGTTTGCAAGGCAATCTTGTTGCAGGTGCGCCGCTGGACGCCACGCATGTTGCCGCAACTGCCAAACATTTCCTTGCGGACGGTGGTACCATGGACGGCCGCGACCAAGGCGATGCCCAGATTAGCGAATCCGAACTGGTCGCAAAACATGCGCAGGGTTACCCCGCATCTATCAATGCAGGCGCACTCACCGTTATGGCCAGCTTCTCAAGCTGGAACGGGGTGAAGCATCATGGCAATGCCTCTCTGCTGACCGATGTCTTGAAAAATCGGATGGGCTTTGCCGGACTGGTTGTTGGCGATTGGAATGGCCATGGCCAAGTCGCGGGCTGCTCTGCGACCGACTGCGCTGCGGCCATTAATGCCGGGCTTGACCTGTTCATGGCGCCTGACAGTTGGAAGGGATTGTTCGCGTCAACGCTTAGTGCTGTGCGTGAGGGCCGCATTCCAGCCGCGCGGTTGGACGATGCCGTGCGGCGAATCGTGCGCGTGAAATACAAGCTTGGCCTCATGGGCGATGCGCCGACTGTGCGGGGGCAAACCTCTTTGGTTGGCAAGCAAGAGCATCTCGATCTTGCGCGTGAGGCGGTGTCAAAATCACTGGTGCTGCTCAAAAATGATGACGGCGTTCTGCCCATTCGCAATGGCAGCAATGTCCTGATTGCCGGTTCCGGCGCGGACAATATGGCGATGCAGGCCGGCGGCTGGACAATTAGCTGGCAAGGCACGGACACCACTGCCGCCGATTTCACCAATGGCCAGACGATTGGCCGTGCGATTTCAGAGGCGGTTAAAACAGGCGGCGGCACGGCCAATATTTCGGCAACGGGCATGTTTGAAAAAAAGCCCGATGTGGCGATCATTGTCCTGGGCGAAAAGCCTTATGCCGAGTTTGAAGGCGATGTGCCCAACCTCGCATTCCGGCCCCAGCCTGCCGAAGAGGAAATGATCGCGCGGTTTAAAGCACAGAATATTCCTGTGGTGGTCCTGTTCCTTTCGGGACGGCCCATGTTTGCCGGCAAGCTTATCAACCAAGCCGACGCTTTTGTGGCGGCATGGTTGCCGGGCACGCAAGGCCGTGGTGTCGCCGATGTGTTGGTCGCTGGCGCAAACGGAAAGCCATTGCGTGACTTCACCGGACGCTTGCCTTTCAATTGGCCAGAGGACGCACGCTCACCGATTGATACGCCTCTTTTTCCAATAGGTTATGGTCTGAATTACGCGCAATCGAGCAAGCTTGCTCCAGTTAACGAAGACCCACGCGTAGATATGTCATCGCTGACCATCGCCACCCAATATTTCGTCCGTGGCAAGGTGCCCGCACCTTGGAATTTGCAGATGGACGGTTCGATTAGTGCGCGGGCCGTTGATATGTCCGCGCAGGAAGATGCGCGCCAATTCACTTGGAACGCAGATGGCGCTTTCGTTGTCAATGGACCTGCTGTCGATTTGAGCAAGCCGTTGAAGGAAGACTGGTCGCTGCTCATCGACTGGCGAATTGATCAGCCAGCGACCGGGCCAGTTATGCTGTCATTTAGCGGTGCTGCGCTAGATATACACACCACGATGCGCGCGCTGCCCACAGGGGTGCCCACACAAACCCGCATTCCGCTGCGTTGCTTTGCTGCAGCTGGTGCGAAGTTTGACGCTGTCGGTTCCCCCATACGTGTGCAGGCGGTGAAGGGCCTTATTGCGACAATTCGCAACGTTCATATCGAAACAACAAAAAAAGGCGCGGCCTGCCCCGGCAAAACGCGCTAAAACCAAGGGAGAGAGAAGATGGCATTGGCACCCGGCGCATCTGCGTCAGCAGATAATGGCGATACCCATATCGACGCACCGCAATTGCAATTGTTTGTGATGGGGTTGTTCTTCATCTTCGGCGGCATCACAAGCCTAAATGACGTTATCATCCCGAAGTTAAAGGAGCTGTTTACGCTCAATTATACGCAAGCGATGCTTGTGCAGTTCTGCTTCTTTGCCGCTTATGCTGTCATCGGCATTCCCGGCGCGCGGCTCGTGAAGAAAATCGGCTATATGCGCGGCGCGGTTGCCGGCCTTTTGACGATGATGGCTGGCTGTCTGTTGTTCATTCCAGCGAGCCAAACCGCGACCTATGGCGTATTTCTGCTGGCATTGTTTGTATTGGCAAGCGGTGTGGTCATTGTCCAAGTGGTTTCCAACCCGTTGATCTCCATGCTTGGTAAACCTGCCACGGCGCATAGCCGCCTCACCTTTGCACAGGCGTTCAATTCGCTTGGCACCACTGTTTTCCCGATCGTTGGTTCGATACTTATCCTCGGCAGCCTCGCGACGGTAACCGCTGACCAACTATCCGGTGTGGAGCTTGACGCTTATCGCACTGCAGAGAGCCAAGCCATTGTGAACGGCTATTTGGGTATTGCAGTGGCACTGGCGATTGTTGCCGCAGTGGTATGGCTGTTTCGCGATGCGCTGAAAGGCGAGAAGCATGAAGCGAGCGAAGGCTTGGCTGGCCTCGACTTGTTGAAGCGGCCTCGTTTCGGTTTCGGTGCTTTGTGCATTTTTCTATATGTCGGTGCCGAAGTTGCGATTGGCTCGCTCATCGTCAATTATTTGATGCAAGATCATGTCATGGCTCTGCCCGAGCAGGATGCCGGCAAGCTTATTGGCCTATATTGGGGCGGTGCCATGGTGGGCCGCTTCATCGGCTCTGCGGTGCTGCGTGTGCTTAGCCCGGGCAAGGTGCTGGCGTCTGTATCGGTGGCCGCAATTGCACTGCTGGTCTTTTCCACACAAAGCACGGGCGAAGTTTCTGGCTATGCCTTGTTGGCCGTCGGCCTGACCAATGCGATCATGTTCCCGACGATCTTCACGCTGGCATGTGAAAAGCTGGGGTCACGTGCTGCCGATGGTTCTGGCATCATCAACGTCGCCATCGTCGGCGGCGCTGTTATTCCGCTGCTCACGGGCATCATCGCTGACGTGACCGGAAGTCTCGCCATAGCGTTCACGCTACCCATGCTTTGCTATGCGATCATCGCGGCATTCGGTATATACGCGCGCAAGCCTGCCTAATCGCGCGCATGCTGGCGCGGCATTGTTGCCAATAACAGGCACGCAATGAGCGCCAGCACCGCTAACAACAGAAACAGGCTGCCAAAACCATAATTGGGCACCAAAGCCAGCGTCAGCCATGGCATGATGAGCGACGGCACGGTGTTCGTCAGGTTGAAAATGCCCAAATCCCGCCCACGCGTATGTGGACGGGGGAGCACCCTCAAAGTCTGGCTTGAGTGCAACGCTAGAAAAAGGCTGCTCGCCAAGCCAAAGACCACATAGCCGGCGATGGCGACCGGTAAAGATGACGAAACCGACATGATGATCAGTCCGGCCGCTGCTGCCGCTGCCCCACAAATGAGCGGGAGAATGGGGCTGTTTGCACTGTCGGACCAGCGGCCGACAGCTAATGTTAAAAATACAGCCGTACCCAGAACAAGCGCAAAGATATTCGCGGCATTATTTTCGCCGAAATCAGGATCGACGCTGCGGAACCATAAAATAAGAAACGCAAATAATGACGCTTCCGCAATTTGGATCAATAACCGCGCAATCCACATTTTAACGGCGGCGCGCCGTGTTTCGGCGTTCTGTTCCCCATCGATTGTTTGATCCGTCGGCGCGGCGTTCAGCCCCGGCATCGATATCGGTCTGCCAAAAATCAGCACCGGACTGACCATGGCCATCACCAATATCGCGACAATGATTTCACGGTGCTGCGACGGAACAGCATCGTTCATGGTCACAAATGCGCCTGAAAGCGCGCCCATACTGGGCGCGAGCGCCAATAGACCGCCAAGAAAGCCCTTTTGGGTATCGGGAATAGTGTCACCGGCCCACGCGGTTAAGGGCGCAAGCATCATGTTCAGGCCAATTTGCCAGACTATGATGATGGCAATCATCGCCGCCGGGCTCTTTGCATAAGCGGTGATGAGCAGCAAAGCCGTTGATATGGCTAATCCGGCGCATATCCACGGGCGGCGTGCGCCGGTTTTGTCACTGGCCCATCCGAAGGCAATATTGGCCACGCTTGCGGCTACAGCGCCCAGAAAGGCCGCGATCGCCAACATGCCAAGGGCGCCATTGCCGGAGATGTCGGTCGCGCGCAGCGGCAGCAATATCGTCAGAAACGGCATATAGGCGACGGCGCCCCCGGATACGGCGAGCGCGTACAAATACATGAACCTTGCCGACTGCCGGCTGCTGCCCGCAGATTTAGGCGCGACCATGTGCAGACGGTGGTGCGGTGCTGCTTCGCTCAATAAGGCTGCCTTCAATGACAACAGGTTGATGCGGCACAAGCGCATCACCATTGGTAATCAATAGCTCCACCGCCTTCGAAAAGGTTGCGGCAATAGGCTGATCAACAGCAGTGAGTTCGGGCACAGTAAAACGCACAACGGGCGTATTGTCGAAACTGATAAGGGATAGATCGCCGGGAATGTGTAAGCCACGCGCCTTGGCTGCATCCAAAGCGGCAAGCGTCATTTGGTCGTTGCTGCCAATGATCGCCGTGGGCGGATCTTTCAAATCGAGCAACGCGTTGGCGGCCAGCCCACCGCTATCATATCCAAAATCGCCTCTGACGCATAACGCATCGCAGGAAAGCTCGGCACTGGTCATCGCTTCACGCCACCCGTCGATACGCCAGTTGGACAGGTCATATTCCTTGGGGCCAGCAATGAAACCGATCCTGCTATGGCCAAGCGCGATGAGATGTTCCGTCGCACGTCGGGCCGAGCCCTCATCATCCATCGTCATCGCTATTCCCGGCCCTGATGTGACCGATCCGATGCGGGCGAAGGGGATTTTGCGTTTGGCAAGAAATCCGGTGATGAGCGGGTTTTCAGAGTGGGGTGGCGTCAGGATGACGCCGTCTGGCTGCAGCGCGGCAATCGCTGCACCCAATTCGCGCTCGACATGATCATTGTGGGTATCGACCAGTTCAAAGATCATCCGGTATCCATGTTCGGCACATTTCAGCATGCCGCCGAAAAGCATTTGGTCTACCCAGTCCGACCCTTGGCGGTTCCGCCAATCGGCAATTGTGCGTTCCCGGTCGTTAATGGCAAGGATCAGGTACGACCGTGATCCGCTCATCCGTTGCGCGGCGATGGATGGGACATAGCCAAGCTTATCAATAGACGCCTGCACCCGCTCCTGCATGGCAGGCCGGACGTTCGGCTCATTATTTATGACGCGGCTTACCGTTTGCAGGGAAACCCCCGCATCGGCTGCGACATGTTTAATAGTGACGGCCTGGCGGCGTCTCGCCATAACTTACTTACTCTCTTTGCCGTCCTGCATGCAGGCCAGACCTTTTTCTTTATCGCTGCTGCATTGGTAGATGCGGATCCAGTCAATCAAAAACGCAGCTGGTGTTACATTCGCTGCAACCCCTTTATCGTTATTCTTCTCGGACAGACCACCACCAATGGCAAGGTTGGCCATGATGTAGAAGGGCTGGTCAAAAGGCGCAACGGGATTTGATTTCGCCAATGGCGAGGCTGTTTCCCAATCAGCGCTTGTACGTTCCCAATATTGCCGGCCGTTAAGATAGAAACGCATCACACCCTCACCCCATTCGAGTGTCCAAATATGGAATTCGTCCGAAGGTAAGGCGTTGGAAGGCAAAGCCACACGCGTATCATGGAATTTGTTTTTCGGTGCGTAGTCACCAAAATGGATAGCACTAATCATGCGGTTTTCCCCAACGCCACCTTTGCATGTGTCGCAAGTAGCTCCAAGATTAACGCCTTCTAATATGTCGATTTCGCCCGACAGCGGCCATCCGCCATAGACGTTGTTAGCGGGCATCATCCATACCGCCGGCCAGGTTCCTTGTCCCTTTGGTGGCTTCGCACGAAATTCGATTTTTCCGTATTTCCAGCTTGAAATACCGAGGGTTCGTATTTTGCCGGACGTATATTCCTGCGTCTTCTGCGGATAAGGCTTATTCGAGAATTCAGGGGGCAGATCTGGACCAGTAAACGTTTCTTTATGCGCCATTAAATGCAAATTGCCATCGGCTACCTTAATATTTTTGGGACGATCCGTGTAGCATTGCCGTTCTTGGTTGCCGCCGCCCCAGCAGGATATTTCAGGTTTCCATTTTTTGCGGTCCAATTTGGTGCCATCAAACTCTTCAGCCCAGACAAGGCTCCAGCCATCTTCTGAAGCTTGTGCTTTAGCTGCTGTTGTCCAGCCAGCCGTCAAGCCGATCATAGCGCCAAGCAAAGCAATTTTGGACTGCATAGGTTTCTCCTGAGAAGCAAACTGAAAGAAAAACGGACCCAAGTCATATGACCAGGGTCCGCTTTTTCGCAACACTGATATTTAAGTGTTAGAATTCAAATCGAGCAAGGAAAGTGAAGCGTCGATCGTTCCGGAACGCCGAGCGGGTCGCGCGGGTGCCGTCAAAATCGATCACTTGTGATGTCTGAGTGACTTCATCAAGCAAGTTCACACCCTGAATGCCGAGCTTCAATTGCTTGGTCACAGAGACAAAGATTGACCCGTCAAGCTGGCCTGTCGCTTCGCCGTAAATTGGCGAGAACGGGAAGATGACATCGCGGGGTGTCTGCACAAATTCAGACCGCCAATTATATGCTAAGCGGAACGACAACGGACCCTTTTCATAAAATCCGACGGCGTTGATTGTATGTTTCGATACCCCGGCCAAAGGCAGACCGCCCGAAAGCGGGCTCTGTTCTGAACCAAGCGAAGCGTTGTTGAAATCACCTGCGTCCACATAAGTGTAGGTCAGACCAGCACCCAAGCCGCTCAATAGGCCCGGTAGGAAATCATAGGCTTGCTGATACGCGATTTCGACGCCCTTTAGTGTTCCGCCGTCGCTGTTCACAGGTGTGTTGAACAGAATATCGGTGTTGACGCCCTTTGGTGTGACAAAGGGACGAACGATAGCGCCGCTATTCACAATGTTCGAAATGTCTTTAACGAAACCGGATACCGTCAACGAACCAATATTTGCCCAATACCATTCGAATGAAAGGTCATAGTTTACCGATTCAACAGGACGAAGGAAGCGGTTGCCCGTATTGATAGCAAGCAACGGACCAGTGGCCAAAAGCCCACCGGCGCGCAGATTGTTGGTGTTGTCATAGGCACCGCCACCCGATGTAAACGCCGATAGATCTGGCCGGGAAATGCCCTTAGAGATAGCGCCACGCACCAAAACACCATTGCCGAAATCAACCTTGGCGTTGAAGCTTGGCAGCCAGTTTGTGTAGCGGATGTTGAGCGGATCGGAAATGACCTCACCTGTAAACAACGACGCGTATGTGGCTTGGCGGGCTGCTGACAATCCGCAATAGCCGGGCACCGGCGTGATGTTATTGGCGAGAATAAAGGCGCATGAGCCCTGCACTTCTGCCAGTTGGACGATGCCATCACGGTTGCCGTTATTGTCGAAGAACTCAGGCGTCGGCAGGCTGAAAGACCCACCACTTCTCACATTGGTGCTGACATAACGCATGCCGATATTGCCGCTGAGTGTTGCGCCACCAAAATCAGTACCAAAATCGACGCGTGCATAGGCACCAGACGTGCTTTCTTCGACGTCGGAAATTTCACCAGCGGTCCATGGGCCACCGGGAAGATTGGCTGAACGTGCTGAAATCGGGAACCATGCATTGGGCGTCAGAGTTGAGCTTGTAATTGCACTCGCCTGCGTCCGGATGGCGCCGCTCAGATAGTCAGCGACCATATTATCACCGCCGAAGAAGAAGGCAGAGCCATCCCCAAGCGGAACCGGCGCATTTCCACGCTGGAAGCTATCGCCAAATGGGTTGCGCAAATTAGCCGAGTTCGGGAAGTCGCGAACATAAGCACCGCCACAGCCGAATGCCTGGTAATCTCCGCAGTTCCAATTACCGCCGCGTCCAGTCCATGGCGCACCCAGATTACCCCAGTTCGAGAAATTTGCGCTGCGCGTTACGCGGTTGCGATCACCCCAACGTGCGCCAAAACGGGCTTTTTTGAAAAAGCCGTCATCACTGACGTCATATTCAGCATCAGCGCGCATGCTGGTCAATGCACCGTCATTCTTCACCTGATTGTCGATGAGGAACCAGTAAAATGTCTTACTCGGGTCATTGAAATAGCTCGACGGTGATGTAGCGAGCCCAGGTTTCAAAAACTCGACGAGCGGCGTGCTACCACGGTTGTCGATACGCAAATCGGCATAGGTCTGCATCGCTGAGATAAAACCATCTTCGGTGCGGTCCGATTTGATGTGCTGCACTTCAAAGTTGAAGCGCAGCCGGTCGGTCGGGCTCAACTTGATATGAGCAGAGAAATCTTCAGTCTTTGCTGTATCTTCACGCTGGAAGCGCAGCAATTCGGTAGGAATTCCGCTGACACCGCCGGAGGATTGCGTGAGTGTACCTGCAACGAATTGGTTGTCATCATAAATTGCAGTTGTGCCTGGTGCGAGCACTGGAAACAGCGCGTCGTCATTGACCAAAGCCAGCACGGCATATTCATTCAGTGTAGCATTGGTTGATGCACGCAGATATTCAACGGTAACCTCGGCACGACCGTCATTGCTTTCCCACTGCCCTACTGCCGAAAATGAATTGCGATCACGGTTTAGGTCGGTTGTGCGAACGCCGGCACCTTTCGGTACAAAAACCGAATTTGTTGGCGGAAAGTTGGATGCGTTCAAAGGCGTGCCACTACCAAAACCGCCAGATCCGACCGGACGGACGCGGATACATGCTGCAGTGAGTGAGCGGTCACGATAGCAAGGATCGGTAATTTGCGATGCATCGGTGCGGGTGGCCAGTTCGGACTGGCTATAGGCGAGTTGCAAGCCGAAGGTACCGATGTCGGACTCAAATGTATTTGATCCCAGAATGGAAAAACCCGGCGACCATTTTTTGGCCATGTCACCATAATTGCCTTCAATCGCGCCAGCGACATGAAAGCCAGGTTTGTCGAGTGGCTTGCGCGTCACAAGATTGACCGAGCCTGAAATGTTGCCTTCCAACATGTCAGCCGTCGAGTTTTTGAAAACTTCTACTCGGCCCAACAACTCAGACGAAACGTCATTAAACGACAGCTCTCGCCCACCATTGGCCGAGAAGATTTCGCGGCCATTCAGGTTGGACAGAACATATGGCAATCCGCGGATGATAACGCCTGAGCCTTCAACCGAAAATCGATCAGGGTCATTGCGTTGCTCAAAACGTGAGATGTTTACACCGGGAACGCGCTGCAATGCTTCTGCAACAGAGCGATCTGGGAGCGCGCCGATATCTTCGGATGTGATGACATCAACAAAAGTATCAGAATCGCGTTTTAAGCTCTGAGAGTCGGCTAAAGATTTTTTGAAACCGCTAACGATAATTACGTCTTCAGCTTCGGCAGCTTCAGCCGCATCATCAGACTGATCAACGGTCTGTGCAAAAACAGGCTGCGCTGCACATAGCGCAATACTGGAAGCGGTTGTCAAAACAGCAAGGCGTTGCGATCGCGATGCTCCGAATAAAGATTTGCGTGCCAAATGATCCTCCCTGATGTCGATTCGGAGGATATAAGCTCCCCCTTTATCATAACACATATCCACAATTGAGAGCGTTCACAAGAGATAAAATGAACGTTCACAATTTGCAGTTTTCGTCTATAAGGCTACCCAGGATGTTTACGGGAGAAGTCTGATGGCCATCGATCACATCATCATCGTGGGCGGCGGAACAGCGGGTTGGATGGCCGCTGCTGCGCTGTCCCGTCTTCGCGCGGGTCGTCCCGTGGCGATTACGCTTATCGAATCGGAAGAGATCGGAACTGTCGGTGTTGGCGAGGCGACGATACCTCCGTTTCTGGACTTTAACCGTTTGCTCGAAATTGACGAGCGCGACCTGCTCTCCATGGTCCAAGGCAGTTTCAAGCTGGGGATTCAGTTCGTAAACTGGGGCAAGATTGGCGACAGCTATATCCACCCCTTTGGCAATTATGGCTATCAGGTCGATGGCATTTCATTTCACCATGTGTGGCACAAATATCAGCAAGCGGGCGACAAGCGCCCCATTCAGGTTTTCAACGTCGAAACAATGGCAGCGCATTTCGGGCGCTTTGCACGAACGGAAGATTATCAACGCGACGATTTGCCGCCCGTTAACTACGCCT
The DNA here is from genome assembly GCF_003933235.1 of Sphingorhabdus wooponensis. GTDB lineage: Bacteria > Pseudomonadota > Alphaproteobacteria > Sphingomonadales > Sphingomonadaceae > Sphingorhabdus_B > Sphingorhabdus_B wooponensis. Next base: position 304,364 of record NZ_RWJI01000002.1, on the reverse strand, counting down.
ATCATATCGATGCTGGACGCTACGCCCGATATTTGCGCAATTATGCAGAAACGCGTGGCGTTGTCCGCCGTGAAGGAAAGATTTCTGATGTCACATTAGACAATGAAAGTGGTTTTGTATCGTCGGTGACCATGGAAAATGGCGACGTGTTGAAGGGCGATCTGTTTATTGATTGCTCTGGCTTCCGCGGCCTGTTGATCGAACAGGCGCTGAAAACGGGTTATGACGATTGGTCCAATTATCTGCCCTGCAACCGCGCGGTAGCACTGCCATGCTTTCGAGAAGATGGCAGTGGACCATTGCCCTATACCCGCGCAACCGCTCATTCGGCGGGATGGCAATGGCAGGTTCCGTTGCAGCACCGCAACGGCAACGGCCATGTCTATTGCAATGAATATATGTCTGATGATGAGGCACATAGCATTCTGGTCAACAACATCGCTGGGAAACCCGGCGCCGAGCCAAATTTCCTGCGCTTTGTGACAGGTCGACGTAAAAAGTTTTGGAACAAGAATGTTGTCGCGCTTGGTCTGGCATCGGGCTTTATGGAGCCGCTTGAATCCACCTCGCTGCACCTTGTGAATACGGGGATTAACAAGCTGATTGCGTTGCTGTCTCTTGATGGGGTGACGCAAGCGCAAGAAGACGCGTTCAATCGCCTGACCGGCAAGGAATATGCGCGCATCCGCGATTTCCTTATCCTTCATTATAACAGCACAACGCGTGACGACAGTCCGTTCTGGAACTATTGCCGCAACATGCCTGTACCCGACAGCCTCACCGAGAAGGTCGAGCTTTTCCGTCAAAACGGCCAAATATTCCGCGAAGATGACGAGCTATTTACCGAAACCAGCTGGGCTGCGGTCATGATGGGGCAGGGTATCAAGATGGGCGGGCACAACGCCATGGCAGACGCGGTGAGAGAACCAAATACACGGCGCGAAATTGACGAAATGGAAAAATCGATCCAGTTTGTGGTCCAGCACATGCCGTCACATGGCGAATATCTGAACCGATATTGCCCCGCCCCTGCATGAAAAAGGCAATTTCCCTAATCAAACCGGGGTTCAATCGGCCAGAGCCGCATCCTTTTTTCCCAGTGCCCTGAGCTCGCCTGTTTCGCGGGCTTTTCGGCCGTACACCAACTCAAACAATGGGCTTGCCATCATCGTGGTGACAATCGCCATTAACACCAGCATTGAGAATAATGTCGGTCCGATTATGCCTTTTTGCAGGCCGATGTTGATGATGATGAGTTCCATTAAACCACGCGAGTTCATCAGAGCCCCGATACCCAATGCGGTGCGATTGTCTTCGCCAGCAACCCGCGCGGCGACATAGCACGCACCAAATTTGGCGACGATTGATCCCGCCAGAATGACCAGTGCGATCAGCAGTAACGGAATCGTGTTGACCATATCCATACGCGTGTTGAGCCCAGAATAGGTAAAGAACATCGGCAGCAATAGAACGACGGCAAGCGGCTCAACTTTCTTCTTTAACTCTTCAACGAAAAGGCCCCGCGGCATAACAACCCCCAGAATGAAGCCGCCGAAAATTGCATGGATGCCAACTGCGTCCATGATGAACGCGGACAGACAGAATGCAGCGATGGTTATGCCAAGCACAGTCATGCTCATTTCGCCCTCGCGCTCGACTATCCGGCCAAGCGGCGCGAAAATTTTACGACCAAACAGGATGATAAACGTGGCATAAAGCAGCCCGCCACCTATTGCGAGAACGGCAACGCCGGGGCCCGCGCCAAAGGTTGCCAGCACCACTGCCAGCACGCACCAAGATACAGCGTCGTCAAATGCACCGGCGGCAAGCGACAATGTGCCGAGCGCCGTTTTCGCTAGCCCTCGTTCGTTAATGATGCGCGCTAACATCGGAAACGCGGTCAGCGCGATGCAGGCGCCCATGAACAAAGTCGCACTTGATTGCGAAATTCCCGGTGTAAATAGACCCGGAACGGTCAGCAGCCATGGGGTTAGCCATATTGCAATCAAAAACGGCACCACGATGCCAGCTAACGACACGCTTATCGCGCTCTTTGCTTTGGATTTGAAATGGTCCAGTTGCAACGTTGTGCCGACCAAGAACATGTACAAACCGACCCCAAGTTGTGCGCCAGAATATAGCACGTTTTTAGTCGGTCCGGGGAAAACCGCGGCCTGTGCATCCGCGAAAAAATAGCCAAATAATGATGGACCGAGGATCACGCCCGCGATCATTTCACCAACAACCTGAGGTTGACCAAGAAACTTTTGGCCCAGTTTGCCGACAATCCGGCAGGTTAATATGATGATAGCTAACTGCAAAAAGAAGTGGACGCTAAAATCTGTTGGCGTGAAGCTACTTGCAGTCGCGGCCTGAGCAGGACCGTTGGGATCCAGCACTTTGGAGAGCGTATCTATTGCGCTTTCTAGCATTTCAGAAAACATACCCTTCCCTTTCCATGGATATGAAGCGCTTATAGGTGGCTGCAATTATATTGACCATTTGTGGACCGGAAACGTTGCCGCAGGGTAACCCATGACACGATTGCGGTAGCAGCGCATAGAGCATAATTTTGCTATTTTGGTAGAAAAGTAATCCGGCCACTTCTATTTTAGAAGGAAACGGCCGTCTTCCACGCACGCTAAAGCGCCCGCCCTTTCCGGCATCACTTCTGCCGCCAGATCGGTCCCAGGTGCTGGCAGTTACCCAATTTTGGTCGTCAGTTGCTTGCGCAAAACTCATCCTGCCTCGATCAAAGATTCAACTGATAGGCCTTCAAAGGCCTGCATTAACCATTCAGCGGATTTCGAGGGTGTCAACCAGATCAGGAATTGTATGTCCCCTTTTGGTGCCATCCCATGCTAATCTTAATGACGTATATTGGGCGCAAAGCTGCCGCTAATACATTAAGCACAAAGCCTTCTGAGCAAATTGCGCTGCAAATGTTCGGATCGTGTTCGGATTTTTCAAGAGCTTTATAAAAAGCTGATCTAGAACGGAAATTTCATAGAGCAGAATCCTGCCAAGGTTGGGGTCAAGGGTTCGAATCCCTTCGCCCGCTCCAATGATTTCAATGCTTTAGGTGATACCGCCTTTGCTACCCAAAGCGGGGTTGCAGCCTGCGTTGTTATGAGCGTTCTGATTGGAGCGCCCACGCAAAAATCATAGAAATTCAGTGTTTAAGTCGGCCGGGGATGCGGCACGGCCGGTTTGCGCGATTGGTATTGCGCTCATCTTGGTGTTCAGCCCTGGGAATGGTACGCGCAATCCCAAACCTTAGAAAAATCGCATTTGCCCGGGAACAGCCGTTGGCGTCGAACACCGTTCGCCAGCGTTCAAATTCGAACAGTCTATTTTGGCTGACAGCCTAATCGGTCCTCGTGCTTGATCAGGTGTCATGGCGGCTTCTGGGCCAGTAGCGGACTGAGCGCTATTAAGTAGAAAGCATAAATTAACGACAGAGCGGTTGCAAAAAGCTCGTCAAAATCCCTTGCCCCGATGGGCATTGCCGAGCCGTCACCGAACATAATATACCTCAATTTGTTCATCAGACATCGTCGGACATCCTGCGATGCTACAATATGAGTTCAGCTTCCATTTGACGCAGAATATGACGAACTAGCTTCATTATGTCGTCTCGCCGATTTGCCGGGAACCCATCATTAGCCGGTCTGCTCTCAACAGAGTAAAATCAAGCTTGTGCTATCCTCCTTCTTATCTTACTTCGCCGCTTGTAAATTGAGCTGGCGAGAGAAAGCAGCAAATATGCGGGCTACGACCCCGACATCGATCAAAGCAGATACGCCATCCAAGTTGCCGATTTGGCGGCAGTTATATGTGCAAGTGCTATTAGCCATCTTCCTCGGTGCATTGTTAGGGCATCTCTATCCCGATATCGGTTCTGCCTTAAAGCCGCTTGGTGATGGCTTCATTAAGTTGGTCAAAATGATCATCGCGCCCGTTATTTTCCTCACCGTTGCAACGGGGATTTCCGGTATGCGCGATTTGTCGGCTGTCGGCAGTGTGGCGGGAAAGGCATTTGCCTATTTCTTTTTCTTCTCGACGCTTGCACTGATTATCGGTCTTGTGGTCGGCAATATCGTACAGCCCGGTGCTGGCCTAAATATTGATCCTGCCTCGCTTGATGCCAGCAAAGTAGCAGATTATGCCAAGACATCAGAGGGGCAGACAATTGCTGGCTTTGTACTCAATATAATTCCAGAGACTTTATTCAGCGCCATGACCAGCGGCAACATACTGCAAGTGCTGCTTGTCGCTATACTGACCGGGCTCGCGCTGTCTGCTACGCGCCCCCATAGCGATTTGGTGCTTGATGTCCTCGCCTCATTCAATGCGGTGATTTTCAAGCTCGTTCACATGTTAATGAAGTTGGCTCCAATCGGGGCGTTTGGAGCGATAGCGTTCACGATTGGCGAATTCGGTATCGCCTCACTTGCTAACCTCGCAGCTCTAGTGGCTACTTTCTATCTTACCTCGCTCCTGTTCGTGGTCGTCGTGCTTGGCGCTGTTGCATATTTCACCGGGTTCTCCATTTTTAAGATGATCCGTTATTTGCGTGAAGAACTCTTGCTGGTGCTTGGCACATCGTCTTCCGAAGCAGCACTTCCCAGCTTAATGGAGAAGATGGAAATTGCTGGCGCACGGAAATCGGTAGTGGGCTTGGTTGTACCTACCGGCTATTCCTTCAACCTCGATGGCACTAATATATATATGACGTTGGCCGCTTTGTTTATCGCCCAAGCCGTGGGCATAGATCTTTCCATGTCCGAACAATTGGCCTTGGTTTTGGTTGCAATGATTAGTTCAAAAGGCGCTGCTGGCGTTACAGGTGCAGGATTTGTGATCCTTGCGACAACGCTTTCGGTCGTGCCATCTGTGCCCGTAGCAGGCATGGCGCTGATACTGGGTATCGACCGGTTCATGAGCGAATGCCGCGCGCTGACCAACTTCATCGGCAACGCCGTAGCGACGATTGTAGTCGCACGCTGGGAAGGTGCGCTGGATACCGAGCGTTTGGCCGCTGCGATGGCGGGGGCACCCATGCCGTTGCCCGAAGAAGATATCGAACGACATGAACGCAGCGGGCCGCGCAGCGAAGCTTTGGCAGAGGCATTGAACGAGCCGTTATGATTGCGCGACGTACCTTGCTGCAAAACCTTGCCGCGCTGTCGGCGTTTGGCGCCGTACAATTGGGCAGCTTAATGCCCGCGTTTGCTGAAGAGCGCGAAGAAATCCTATTATGGCCCGGCAAGCCGCCTGGCCAGGGTGGGGTGACCGGTCCGGAAAAGGTCGGCGAAGCGGGCGCAGGATTGGGTGCACTGTCAAATATCTCGGTGCCCCGTATGCGCGTCTATCGGCCGGAAAAGACAAACGGAGCGGCTGTTGTCGTGTGTGGCGGTGGAGGTTATTTCCGTATTCAGTTGAGGAAGGAAAGCACGCCAATTGCCCTTTGGCTGCAAGCGCGCGGCTTTACAGTTTTCGAGTTGCTTTACCGTCTGCCAAACGACGGATGGGATGCATCCGTCCCGTTTATGGACGCACAACGGGCAATGCGGATCGTGCGCACCAGAGCACCAGAGTTCGGCATCGATCCAAAGCAAATCGGCATTATGGGTTTTTCTGCAGGCGGGCACCTCGCCGGGTTTACTGCACTACAGCCGCCACGACAGCTTTATGCCGGGTCGGACACATATGAGAAAGTCAGCGCCAGACCCGATTTCTCGGTACTGCTGTTTCCAGTCGTTTCCCTCCGGAAGCCCTATGATACAACGCGCACACGGCGTGAAATCATCGGCGAAACGCCCAGCGCTGAGGCTGAGAATGCTTGGTCGCTCGACACATATGCTAGCGCCGCCGCGCCGCCGACGATTATATTTGCATCAGCCGATGATAAGACGACGCCGCCAGGCCATGGCATCATGCTTTTTGAAAAGCTTAATGCTGCTGGAGCTTCGGCAGAACTGCACCTGTTTCGAGACGGAGGACATGGCTGGGGTCTTGGCCGACCCGATCAGATATTGAGCCAATGGCCACAAATGTTCATAAAGTGGTTTAGTTTACTAAAAACATCAGAAGAAAAATAGGGAGAATGAAGATGGCAACTAGATTGTTCCGAAAGCTGGCGCTGCTCAGCACGACAGGGCTAATGACTGCAACTATGGCGCACGCACAGGATGCGACCACTCCTGCGGTCCAGTCTACCGAGGATATGGAGGCGACAATCGTCGTTACCGGTTCGCAAATTCAAGGCGCGCAGATTAATGACGTTCTACCGGTAACTGTGCTCGACGAACAGCAGATTGAGAATACAGGCGCATCGTCAGGTGACGAGTTGTTCCGCTCCATTCCGCAGGCTGGAACCGTTGCCTTCAATGAGCAAAACGCCACTACGCAAAACAATGTGCGTGGCGACGTCGGTTCGGTAAACCTGCGCGACCTAGGAACGGGCAATACCTTGTTGCTGATGAATGGCCGCCGGATGAACTTGCATCCCGGCTTTCAAACGGAGTTATTAGTTCCCGTTGTCAGCCCGGACACCAACGAAATTGCACCTGGCAGCGTACGCCGGATCGAAGTTTTGCGCGACGGCGCTTCCGCAATTTACGGGGCCGACGCAGTTGCAGGCGTCATTAACACTGTGCTCAAGGGCAATATGAAGGGCGGATTTTTGGAGGCCGACTGGCGCGCCTCTGACGGCACCAGCCTTTACAGCTATTCTATCAATGGAGGGCTCGGCTTTGATTTTGGCGGCGGCCGCGGTAATTTGACAGTGTATGGCGGCCATTTTCATGAAAATGGGCTTGGCGCGCAAAAACGGGATTATTCGCGCGACGATGATCGCACGCGATTGCTGGTGGGAACAGATTTCGAAGGGGAAGCTTCGTTCAACAACCGCAACACGTTCGGGCCGTTTGGGCAATTCGACATTCAAACGTCTCCTAATAGCCGCACTCCAATAAATGACGATGACTTCTATCTGCAGCCAAGTTCATTCACTGGCTGCCGTATGGATTTCCGTAATGGTATCTGTGCTCGTAACGGGGAAACGCCAACGACGGCGGTGCGTTATAACACCATATTTGGCAACACGCTTATCAGTGGCAAGGACCGCTACAACGCCATGGCATTGTTGAACTATGAACTGAGCGACAGTGTGGAAGCATATTTTGAAGGCAGCTATTATCGGTCTGAAAATAAACGCCTTAATGATGCATCCGCTATTCTTAGCGCGGTACCGGTCGGCATTTCGCGTAACGCCTATTGGAACCCCTTTGGTCCGACGACAGTCTCTGGCGTAGCCAATCCCAACCGCCTACCTGGCACAACTATCCCCAGTACTGGCGCTGATGTCATAATGGAGCGGTATCGCTTTGTCGATGCTGGCAACCGCACTGTGCTTGTTGACAAGGACGCATACCGGCTTGTTGGCGGTCTCCGCGGCAATTTCGGCGCTTGGGAGTTTGACACCGGCTTTGTCTATTCGGAGTCAAAGGTCACCGATCTCGAAACCAACCGCGTTTCTCTTACTGCCATGCAGCAATCTATCAATCGGACTACATCTGATGCCTATAATCCGTTCAACGGTGGCTGCATCGAAGATCCCGGCCAAGGCGATTGTACCCCGAACCCAGCATCGGTTATCGACACGTTCCGCATTAATGTGTCTCGTGTGGGCGGCACCAGCTTGGCGCTCGCCGATTTCAAGATCAGCCGCGATGACCTGATTGTGTTGCCTGCTGGAAATCTTGGTGTCGCGACGGGTGTCGAATGGCGACGCGAAACCTTTTATGATGATCGCGATGCACGGCTGGATGGCACAATAACATTCACCGATAGCGTAACGGGCGTATTCAACGGTAGTGACGTCGCGGGCACCAGCCCATCGCCAGACACTGATGGAACGCGCACAGTCTATTCGGCTTTTGCGGAACTATTCGTTCCTGTGGTCAGCAGCGACATGAATATCCCGTTGGTTGAGGACTTCAACGTTCAGATGGCTGGACGGATTGAGCGCTTTGAAGATATCGACGCTACCGCAGTGGTTCCGCGCGTTGCCGCATCATGGACCACCATTCCCGGCGTGACATTCCGGGGCGCATGGTCGCAAGGCTTCCGCGCGCCTAACCTGGTGCAAGTCAACGACGACGGCACGACCCGGTCCAATACCCGCGACGATTTCGTGGTTTGCCAGGCACAGGTCCGCAAAGGTCTCTTATCGAGCCTGGACGCCTGTCCAGGGGCTGGTGTGATTAGCTTCCGTTCGGGCGCGCGTAGCCTCAAGCCGGAAGATAGCGAGAGCATCAACCTTGGTATCGTATTGGAACCAAAGTTTATGCCGGGGCTGACGCTGACCGCAGACTATTGGCAGGTCAAGCAGACCGCCTTGGTAGGCACATTTGGTGACGACAACGCGATTGCGCTTGACCTTCTGCGTCGTCTTGGTGGCAGCACCAATCCAAATGTTATCCGTGCCGCCCCGACCGCGGATGACATTGCGTTGTTCACCGGCACTGGCCTCACCCCAGCAGGTAAGATTGTGCAGGTGCTTGACCCTTATCTGAACCTCGACAGCCGCGTGTCAAAGGGTTGGGACATTGGTATGAATTACAAGGTTCCAGATTTTGGGATCGGGCAGTTCCGTCTTCGCCTGAACGCCGCAAGATTGAAAAGCTTTGTTCAGTCAGCTGGCGTTGACGGCGAAGAGCTGCTTGCCGGCATTGCTGCTGGTAAACTGCCGGCTGACGTTACTGTTGGCGGATTGGGTGAATTGCTCGAAATCGATGGCCGTCCCAAATGGCGGGTAAGTGGATCCGTCAACTGGGAGAGCGGTCCTGTAGAAATTGGCCTATTCGGTCAGTATACGGGCAAGGTATGGGACACCAGTGTCGTCCGGGATATTCTGTTGGTATCCGACAATCCAAATGCCAATTACTACAGAGTGAAAGACCAATTCCTTACGAACCTGTCGGTTTCTTATACGATTGATAACGATACCGCGCTGAGCGGAACACGTTTGAGATTCGCAATAAACAACCTGTTCGACAAGGATCCGCCGCTCGCAGACGAAACTTATGGTTTCTACAGCGAGTTGTACACAGCGCGCGGGCGTGTCTTCCACGTCGAACTTCGCAAGAAGTTTTAATGTGATGCGGCGGGCAGGAACTTTGTTGTCGCTCGCCGCTTGGATCGGAATCGGGTCGGTTGCACATGCGCAGCCGCCCGCTTCCCCAGCATCATCTGATTCCAAACCTACGCTGTCAGGTTGCAGTACAGCGAAAGCTAGCGTTAAATTTGATTTTGAGGGCGCGTCTCGCTCTGTTTGTTTCGTAGAGGGAGAACGGACGCTCTCAATTTTAGTTACACCCGAACATCTACCGCCAATAAATCCCAGCCCATGGTATGCCTTTCGCTACAGCGCGGAGGAAGGCGGAAATCTTACGGTTCATGTACGTTACCTTGGCGCACGGCATCGTTATGCACCCAAATGGCGCGGACGCGGTGACCCTTCAGCGCTTTCCGTCGAGGTTGCTAAAGACGCCAGTTCGGTGTCAATTACACTGCCGCCGGGGGAAGGTGTCGTCAGTGGCCAGCCGCTTTTGACGAGTGCCCATTACGACAATGTTCTTAGTCAGCTTGCGGAAATCGGCGGCGGCAGTCGGATTGTAATTGGCCAATCACACGATAGCCGCCCCGTCGAAGCCGTTCGTTTGGGCGCTGCTGATGCGCCGCGCCTTGTGGTACTGCTTGGCAGGCAGCATCCACCTGAAGTGTCGGGTGCCTTCGCAATGGATGCGTTTTCACTTAAGATTGCAGAGTTGGTCCGTAACGGGTCCATAAACGGGAAAGTATTTCAGTTTCTGATTGTGCCGTTACTCAATCCCGACGGCGTGGCCCGTGGGCACTGGCGGGGTAATCTAGGTGGGACAGACCTCAACCGCGACTGGGGCACTTTCAAGCAGCCTGAAACGCGCGCGGTAAATGATTGGCTGGCCTCGTTACCGCCACAAGTCAGGCCGGTTTTGATGCTCGATTTCCACTCCACCAACCGCAACCTTTTTTACGTACAGGGTGATGAGGCAAATGCGCAAGGCAAGGCGTTCCTTGCTGCGTGGCTCGGGGGAAAGGAGAATGCCTTTGCAGGATATCCGTTCAAGATCGAGGCGCGCGATGCCAATCCTGGTTCAGGCACGACAAAGAATTGGTTCAGCGCGAAATATGGCATTCCGGCCTATACCTACGAGGTCGGAGATGACTCAGACCCGGCAGCGGTGCGTGTTGCTGCGGAGGCGTTAGCTCAAAATTTGGTTCCATCTCTGGTTATGCCGCTTAAAGAGTGATGCACCTGCATATGTGCAGGGGCGCTGCTCAGTTCGATCCGGAGATTTTTAATGAGCCTTACCATCACCTATCGCGCAGCAGCGGCCCTTTCTTTCCTTGCGGCATCGCTCTCGGCCGCGCCCGTTATGGCAAAAGACTGCGCGCCGCTTTCGGCCGGATCCTCGCAGATTGTTTTTTCCGGCTGGTCAGGGCCTAAACTGCCTGTCTTCGTGCACAAGCCGCAAACGGCTGGGGTCGATAGCCGTATCGTTTTCGTCATGCACGGCGTGCAACGTGACGGCGACCGTTATCGAGATGAATGGCGCGACCTCGCTGAAAAACACAATTTCATCGTCGTCGTGCCGACGTTTGGCAGAAAGGATTTTCCCACCACCGGCTCTTACAATCTTGGCAACATAGTCGATAAGAAAGGTCACAAAGCGCCCAAAGCAAAATGGTCCTTCTCCGCAATCGAGCCGTTGTTCGACAACATCGTTTGCCGCGTATCTGGCAACCAGCGGGGTTATGCACTTTATGGGCATTCTGCTGGTGGGCAGTTCGTTCATCGTTATGTCGCCTTTGCCGATGCGCCCCGTATGGAAGCTGCAGTTGCCGCGAATTCGGGATGGTACACGATGCCGGACGATCGAGCTTTCCCTTATGGCTGGGGCGGCGATGTGGCAGGACTGGTTTCGCCTGCGAAGGCGTTTCAGCGGCCGCTCACTATCCTACTGGGCACTCAAGATATTGACCGCAAAGATCCCAACTTGCGCATCAACGAGGAAGCAGACAAGCAGGGCCAAACGCGTTTCGACAGGGGGCACGGTTTTCTAGCCGCTGCACACAAGCAGGCAGGCGCTGCCATGCCGCTCAACTGGAAGATCGTTTACGCCCCGGAGGTTGGGCACGACAATGGCCAAATGGCTCCGTTTGCTATTCCCTACCTTTTAGGTGCAGCTGCCAGCGCACCATCGCTGCAAGTCGCCGTTAAGGCCGAAGCTGATCTTGAATAATTACGGTCGCGCATGCCGGTCAAAGCGGCAATGGCGACGATAGTTAAGCTTGAAAGCGATTGGGTAATCCAGTGGCTCATTGAACTCACCGAAATACTTGCTCCGCCGTTCGAAGGGGAAAAGCGCGGGCTTGCTTTTGCCCCTTTATTGCGTGAAATTGGTGGCCTCGACGTTCCTAATGACGCAGTTAGGAAAGTGAACGCACGGCGCAAAGGAATCGGCACAGGTTCTTCCGTCATGCTGGCCGCCCATCTTGATACCGTTTTTACCAAAGACGTGGACGCGACGTTAGAGCGGGATGGTGACCGTCTTACGGACCCGGGTATTGGCGACAATTCATGCGATCTGGTATCGCTTTGTTGGTTGCCCGGGCGCTGGAACAGCATGCTATTTACACCAAAGGGAACATCTTGCTGGTCTGGACAGTCGGCGAGGAAGGCACTGGCAAATAGAAGCCGAAAGGCATTCCAGATCCGATTATAGGTCGACTGGAGTGTTCAACAATATAATCTCGGCTATCAGCGACGGCATTTGTCATTTATGGGGCACTTCTTATTTGGCCGCGAATGCCTATCTGGGCGCAAAGCAGCCACTCAGAACATGTATGAAAACCTGAGCATAGCCTCAAATAACAATCTATTATAAAGACAAAATTTCATCGAGCCGAAACTTGCCAAGGTTGGGGTTAATGGTTCGAATCCCTTCGTCCGTTCCAGTTTATCGATAATTTTGATGACTGCTATCGCGGACCTTGGGGATCAGCGATGACTGTTTTGGGTTAAGCGCCCCGAACAAGCGTGCTGCGGGCTAGCCGCGCGACTAATCCTGTTAACCCATCATAATTTGCGCAGTGATAGGCAGAGTCGGGGGCCAATTGTGCCGTCAGGCGGCGGTGAGCCTCACCCAAGGCATGATATGGCACGCTGGGCAGCAAATGGTGCAGCGCGTGATAACGCAGCCCTACGGGCGCCCAGATCGACGCAAGGATGCCCGGCGGTGGCACGTTCACGCTGTCTAGGAATTGCGCAGTGACGCTCAAGGGCTCGCCATCATTTTCCCATAAATGGGCCACGAGCGTGCGGACCTGATTCAGCACCGCAACACTTGAGACGATGGCCAAAAATATCAGAAAGGCATTCAGCGCAATATAGCCGCTAAACACACCACCAAGCAGGACAATCGACCAAATGCTCGCGGCGGTTTCTTGTATGATCCAGTTGCGATGCGCTTCACCTTCGGCCGGCCGGCGGCGGAAGGCGGGATTGATCGCAAGGCCCGAATATCGTTCGACTACAATCTGGCGAAGCGCGGGAATAAAGAGCGAAAGCGGCGCCAGAACGGCGTTGCGGAACAGCAAGGCAAAGGGCGCCAGCACTGAGGCGAATATGAACAACGGCAGCGTCCAAGGCTTCATTAACGCTAGCGGCAGATATTCTGGATCCTGATCGGTGCCATAACGCGTACGCGCATGGTGCAGATTGTGAATGCCTTCATACATGTAGGACGGTACAAGGAGAGGCACGCCAATCACCGCATTAAAGCCAAAGCGAAAACCGGGCAGGGCGGAATGCTTAACATGGCTGACTTCATGGATGAAACCGCCCGCACGATAGAGCGCAAGCACCGACACAAGAGCCGCCACGCACTGCAGCCACAGATTGCCGGACAAGATAGCTACGGCAAGGCCCGCATAACCCAAAAAGGCCGAAGCCAGAAAGTCGGACCAGAAAATACGCGGATTGGGTGTGCCTAAGTCGCGTGTCAATTCCGCCACAGCGCGCAGCATCGCTTTGTCATCGGGCACGCGCTTGAGTGCAGCCGCGCGCTTCGCAACATCGGTATCCGGCTGGACATCCGTTAGAGGGGAATGCGCGGTGACGGTCATGTTAGGCGTAGGTGTATTTAATGTCATGCCACCTTTGATAATCGCCAGTCGTGGCGAGAAAATGGCAGAATGCGTGAATTATGGCGTCATACCTATCGCTTGCGTCGCCACGCACGCTGAAATTTACGGTCCTAGTGGCTTGTCAGGCGCTCGTCGTCCGCTAAACATGCGCTATGTTAGGTGTTTGCTATTATCCCGAACATTGGCCGGAAGAATATTGGGCACGTGACGCCCGCCGGATGCATGCGCTTGGGCTGAGCTATGTCCGGATCGGCGAATTTGCCTGGGGACGGATTGAAAAGAGCGAGGGCGTTTTTGATTGGGCGTGGATGGACCGTGCGATTGAAACGCTCGGCGCTGCGGGCCTCAAGGTCGTGTTGGGCACGCCAACCGCAACGCCGCCCAAATGGTTATGCGCAAAATATCCGGATATTCTTCCCGTTGATATTCAAACCGGTCAAGTTCGCGGATTCGGATCGCGGCGGCATTATGATTTTTCGAGCGAAACCTATCTGCGGCAGGCCGAGAGTATCACCGCAGCGATGGCAGAACGTTACGGACAGCACCCCCATGTCGTGGGTTGGCAAACGGACAATGAACTGTGCTGCCACGACACGACGATGAGCGCGTCGCCAGCGGCCTTGGAAAAGTTCAGAGCCTATTGTGCAAAGCGTTATGGTAATATCGAAACGTTGAATGCGGCATGGGGCAATGTATTCTGGTCCATGGAATATGATGGCTTTGACCAGATCGACCTTCCATTTTTTACCGTATGTGAAACGAACCCAGCGCACCGGCTGGCTTATCGCCGCTTTGCATCGGAACAGGTCGTACATTTCCATGACGTCATGATATCGGCCATTCGCCGTCATGCCGGGCCGGAACAATGGGTGACGCACAACATCATTCCGCCGGCGACCACGGGCATAGATAATGTGGCCCTAACGCAGGCGCTCGATTTCGTGAGCTATGACAATTATCCGCTCGGCTTTTCCGATCAATTGATGGCGACAGCGTCGGCGGAGGAATGGCGGCCATTCATGCGCACAGGCCACCCCGACCTTGCTGCGCTGAATTTCGATTCGGTGCGCGGCCTATCTAAGGGTGCGTGGTGGGTAATGGAGCAACAGCCGGGCCCTGTTAATTGGGCACCGCATAATCCGCGCCCGGCGCCTGGTATGGTGCGGCATTGGACTCTGCAGGCCTTTGCCCATGGCGCGGCCTGTGTTGCCTATTTTCGTTGGCGGCAAGTGCCATTTGCGCAGGAACAAATGCATGCAGGGTTACTGCGACCCGACGATATGCCCGCGACAGCATGGGCGGAGGTGGAGCAGGTAGCGGCAGAGATGCAGTTACTGGGCGATGTTTCGGCAGTGGCGCCAAAGGCATCGGTGGCAATCCTCATCGATCCAGTATCGGGCTGGGTAGATGATATTGAACGCCAAGGTGCAGGCTATCGTTATGATGCTGTGCTGTTCCAATATTATTGTGTGTTGCGCAGCCTTGGCGTTGATGTGGACTTTGTTTCGGCAGGCGAAGCGAGGTTGGATAGTTACAAGTTGATTATCGTGCCAACGCTGGCAGTTGTCGATGACGCTGCGTTCGATACGCTAAGGGCGAGCGAAGGGCTGTTGCTATTTGGTCCGCGCTCCGGCGCTAAGACGGCAGAATTCTCCATAAGCGAAGGCCTTCCTCCGGGACGATTGCGGGAATTTGTGCCTATCAAAGTGACGTCGGTGGAAACGCTCCGGCCCGATTGTAACGGGACGATCACTTACAAGAACGAAGTCCATGAAAGTGGCCGTTGGCGCGAGACGATTGAGGTTGGCGCGGTGGATGTCATTGCCACCTATGAAGATGACGCCCCCGCAGCCGTCCGGTCCGGGCGGAGCCTATATCTCGCGACATTGACGGACGATGCCTTTATCAAAAACCTGCTGGTGGATCTGTGCGCGGAGGCTGGGGTCGCGATAACGCCGCTGCCGCCGACCTTGCGCTTGCGCCGCCGGGGTGACCTGACCTTCGCGTTTAATTTGGCGGATAGCGCTGTGAACGCCCCTGCTCCAAACGGCGCAGTGTTTATCATCGGTGGTGCGGAAATCGAACCTTTTGGCGTAGCTGTCTGGCGTTAGCGTTCTTTGGTCGCGCTGAATTTTAGGTCAGGATGCTTTTCCTGCTGATAGCCGACATCCCATGACGAACGCGCCATGAACACAGGGTGGCCATCACGATCTTTGGCCATATTCCCGCCATTGAACGATACAAATTGCGCCAATGCACTATCCGGACCAATCAGCCAGCGCGCTGTGTCATAAGGCGCCGCTTCCAAAAACGCATCGACCTTATATTCGGCCTCAAGCCGGGAGATCAGCACGTCCAATTGTAATTGCCCGACCACGCCAATGACCCAGTTAGAACCGATTTCAGGGTAGAATACCTGAATCACGCCCTCTTCGCTTAAGTCATCCAGCGCCTTACGCAATTGCTTGGTCTTGGTGGGGTCGCGCAATACGACACGGCGCAAGATTTCCGGAGCAAAATTGGGTAGGCCCGTAAAACGCACATCATTACGTTCCGACAAGGTGTCGCCGACACGCAACGTGCCGTGGTTGGGAATGCCAATGATATCGCCGGGTTCGGCGCTATCGGCAATTTCGCGATCTTGGGCAAAAAACAGGATAGGCGAGTGAATCGCAACGGGCTTTCCAAGTCCGGACGGCGTGAGTTTCATGCCGCGCTTGAACGTGCCTGAACACAACCGCATAAAGGCGATACGGTCACGGTGCTGCGGGTCCATATTGGCCTGCACCTTGAAGATAAAGCCAGTGACTTCCTTTTCCGAAGGATCAATATTGCCCTTTGAACTTGGTTGCGGCCGCGGCGGGGGGGCATAAGCGGCGATGGCGTTGATGAGCTCAATCACGCCAAACTCCTTCAACGCTGACCCGAAGTAAACTGGCGTCAGGTCACCGTTCTGGAATGCGGTTAGGTCAAAGTCCGAATATCCGGCTTGGGCAAGCTCTGCCTCTTCGCGCAGTCGGTTTACGCCGGCTGGCGTCAGCACCTCTTCCAGCGTTGCCGCGTCTAAGCCTTCATGGTCGCTCGTCTTGCCTTCAAACGCCTTGCTGTCGCCTGACGGTTGGCTCAGACGACCACTGTTGAAATCATATAGGCCTTCAAACTCGCCACCCATACCGACAGGCCAGTTCATCGGGCACACATCTAACGCGAGCGCGTCGGCCACCTCGTCAATGGTTTCAAAAGCGGCACGGCCCTCGCGATCAACCTTGTTCACGAAGGTGATGATTGGCACACTGCGCAGGCGGCACACTTCAAAAAGCTTGCGGGTCTGAGGCTCAATGCCTTTGGCCGCATCGATGACCATGATGGCAGAATCAACGGCGGTGAGTGTGCGGTAGGTGTCTTCGGAAAAATCCTCATGCCCCGGTGTGTCGAGCAGGTTGAAGACAATACCATCTTTCTGGAATGTCATCACCGACGATGTCACCGAAATGCCGCGCTGCTGTTCGATTTTCATCCAGTCCGAACGGGCACGCCGTGCTTGCCCACGTGCCTTGACCTCACCGGCCAAGTGAATTGCGCCACCTTGCAGCAGCAATTTTTCCGTCAGCGTGGTTTTACCCGCGTCAGGGTGCGAAATAATGGCAAAGGTTCGGCGGTTCAGCGTCATGCAGCGCGGCTTAGGGACGATTGATTATCGCTTCAACCCGTTTGTGAGCATGTCAGCGGCAATGCTAGCGACATCGGTCACGTCGCGATCTTCGCCCATGACACCGTATCGTAGGCCTAGAAACACGTTCATGCCTACAATCGCCCATGCGTGGACCTCGTCGACATCCTCGCGCAACTGGCCCTTGGCAGCGGCGTCTTTCAAGCTGGCGAGATAGCCGCTGACGGTGTCCTCATAATGCGCGCGGTAGCTTGGCGGATCGACAAATTCGGCTTCATCGATAATCCGGTATAATTCCTTATGTTCGCGCACGAATTCAAGGAAGCGGGCAAGCCCTTTTCGTTCGCCCTCAAGCCGGTCGGGTTCCGCTGCCATCACTGGGCCGACATTGCGCCGCACCTGTGCCGACATATCGCGTACCAGCGCGCGGAACAAAGAATCTTTCGAATCAAAATAGGTGTAGAAACTGCCAAGTGCGACGCCCGCGCGTTGGGTTATCGATACAACGGAGCTTTCATGAAAACCCTTTTCGCCAAACTCTGCCGCGGCTGCATCTAGCAAGAGGCGAAGGGTCTTGCGCCCTCTATCGGTGCGCGGGGTTTTACCAGCCGGTGTCATTGTTGCTGATATGCCACGTTCTGCGGACATTCGCTACGCTTTCTAAATACATTAAATTGAAAGATGGTTCAACTTTCATTATAAAGAAATTTGTGAACGGGTAAAGACCGGCAACATTGGAGGAGAGTGAACCATGAAACCCCCTAAAACTTCTGTATTTCGTGCTGCATTATTGGCTAGCATTGCAACATCAGGCATTGCCTGCGCGGCGCCAGCATTCGCGCAAGACGTTGCGCCCGCGATGGACGAAGCCGAGGGCGGCGGTGAAATCATAGTGACTGCGCGTCGCCGCGAAGAAAATCTGATCGACGTACCAATTGCCGTTAGCGCCTTTTCCGGTGAATCTCTGGAGTTGCGCGGCGCGCTCGACATCACCGAAATCGGAAATATTACTCCAAACACCACGCTTGAAACATCGCGTGGCAGCAACTCGACATTGTCCGCCTTCATCCGTGGCATCGGGCAGCAGGATCCAGTTTCCGGCTTTGAACCCGGCGTCGGCATTTATCTTGACGATGTCTATCTAAATCGCCCGCAAGCAGCTGTACTCGATATTTATGAAGTTGAGCGTATTGAAGTGCTGCGTGGTCCGCAAGGCACATTATATGGACGCAACACCATTGGTGGCGCGGTGAAATATGTGACTAAGCGTTTACCAGAAGAATTTGCACTGAGCGCACGTGCGACCGTTGGTACTTATGATCAGGCCGATGGTGTTTTGACCATATCGGCACCCATTGGTGAGATCGTTCGCGTCGGCGGCAGCGTCGCGCGGCTTTCACGCGGCGGCTTTGGCGATAACCTGACCACCGGTCTTGAAAATTATAACAAGGACGTATGGGCAGCGCGCGGCACGTTGGAGCTTGGCGGATATGGCGCGCCGGTTTCGGTGCGTATCAGCGGCGATTATAGCCATGACAAGAGCGACCCACGCGGCGGTCATCGCATCATTCCCGGATTGTTGTCGGGCGCACCCGTGCTGGACAATGTTTTTGACACACGCGGCGGGCTTGTTGATCCGAAACAGGATATCGAAGCTTATGGTCTCGCCATGAACATTTCGGTGGACCTGTCCGACACCCTGACGCTGCGTTCCATCAGTGCATGGCGCAAAGATGACACGTTGACACCCATCGACTTTGACGCGCTGCCTGCCGCCGATGTTGACGTCCCCGGTGGCTATTTCAACGAACAGGTCAGTCAGGAAGTGCAATTGCTTGTGGACGCTGGTCCGTTCAGCGGCATGGTCGGCGCATATTATCTGGATGCCACGGCAGATACCTTGTTCGATGTGCGCCTGTTCACGACGCTTAATGGATTGACGGCATTTACGAAGGCTGCGGTTGATACGGAAACCTATGCCATCTTCGGTGATTTTACGTACGATCTTTCCGAACAGCTCAGCCTGTCGGTTGGTGGCCGTTACACATGGGATAAGCGCACCGCGGATATCCTGCGCCAAAACTATCTTGGCGCTGGCTCGCCATTCTTTGGCGGGGCAGGCGTCGCCTTTGGTGCAGCCAGCACAAACTTCAGCGGACAGCGTGATTTCAAAAAGTTCACGCCCCGCATATCGCTGAGCTTTAAGCCAACGCCAGACGACAATATCTACGCCAGCTTCAGCCAAGGCTTTAAGGGTGGCGGCTTTGACCCGCGCGGCGTGGGTGCCAATGCGCCCGACCTCAACGGCAATGGCATCCGCGGCGAAAATGACGAAGTGGCTGCGTTTTTGAGCTTCCGTCCAGAAAGCGTCGATAGCTACGAAGTTGGTTATAAGGGCAATGCGTTCGACGGCGGCCTGACCTTCGCGCTCGCGGGCTTCTACGCTGATTATAAGGACGTGCAAATCCCCGGTTCGGTTGCTTGTATTGTCAGCGGCCTGCCATCCTTCTGCGGCGTAACGTCCAACGCAGGCAAGGCGACCTTCAAAGGCGTCGAGCTTGAGATTAACGCACGGCTTGGCGAGAGCGTTGCCAATGATGGTGATCGTTTGAACCTGCTAGGTGCAGTGGGTTATATTGATGCGAAGTTCGACCAATATATCTCGAACATCGCGAGCGTCCCGACCGATGTTGCCGCCTTCCGCGATGTGCAGAACACACCTTCATGGACCGCCAGCGCAACGCTTGCCTACATGACACCAGTTGGCGCGGGACGCTTGAATCTGGGCACAACCGTTTCGTATCGCAGCAGCACCACGCAGTTCGAAATTCCGAACCCCTATATCGATCAATCGGGCTATGCCCTCGTCGACGCAAGCCTGGTGTATACCGCGCCTGATGATCGTTGGAGCATTGGGCTTTATGGTAAGAACCTGCTCGACAAGGAATATAAAACTTCGGGCTACAGCTTCATTGCTGGCAATGCGACGACTGGCGTGCCGATCATTGGCGGAAACGGTTTGCCCGTTGCGTCACTGGGCCGCGAAGGCACGCTGACCGCATTTTATGGCAACCCGCGTCAGCTGTTTGTGACCGCTGGCGTGAAGTTCTAAAAACTGCGCGAAGGCGCATGAAAAAGAAGGCCGGGTCATCATGCCCGGCCTTTCTTTTTATCCGCGAAGCACCGCGCCCAGTTTGGCTGCGGCCGCAATGACCTTATCTGAAATCAGTTTCAGATCATCATCGCCATAGCTTTTGTCGGTGGGTTGAAGCGTGACCTCAACCGCCAGGCTGACTTGGCCCTCGGGTACGCCCTGCCCGGAAAAGCGGTCAAACAAGCGCGCTGCGACGATGTTGTCTTTGTCGCATCCCTTTATGGCGCGAAGGAGATCATTGGCCGGCATGTCTTCTGCTACTAGAAACGCAAAATCGCGTGTCACGGCTTGCAAGGCAGGCGGGGTGAAAGCTGGCCGCATGAAATCGCTCGCCTTCTTCAAAGGTATGGCATCCAAAAAGATTTCCGCCGCAACGACAATGCCATCAAGGTCGAACGCTTTCGCCTTCGCCGGATGTAAAGTGCCAAAGGCCGCCAATATGTTCTTTGGCCCCATGCGCAAGGTAGCAGATTGACCTGGGTGATAATGCGCGCCGGCATCATCCATCACCAGCAGATTGTCTGTGGCCACACCTGCAGCCTTGAGCAAGGCAATTGCTTCTGCCTTTGCGTCAAAGGCGTCAAATTTTGCCGATTTACCGGTGGCCCAATTGCGTACAGATTTGTCGCCCGCCAGCACGATTCCTGCAGTTGCGCGCTCGTCGCTCGAACCGTTAGTGCCAACGAAGTAGCGCCGCCCAATCTCGAACAATCGAACCGATGATGCGCCGCGATCTATGTTGCGCTGGGCGGCTGAGAGCAACCCTGGCAACAAGGAAGGCCGCATGACCTTCATGTCCTCGGAAATTGGGTTGGCCAGGCTCCAAGCGCCGCCGCCAAAAGCATCGGCCGCCTTTTGCGGCAGGAAGGACCAGTTGATTGCTTCATTCAATCCACGCGCCGCTGCCGTGCGCCGGATTTTGCGTTCCAAAGATTGCGCGGGCGTCGCCGTTGGCTGAGCCACGCCGTCTGCGCGGGGCAATGGCACCGACACAACATTGTCGAGACCAACCATACGGACGACTTCTTCTACCAGATCGGCAGGCCCATCGACGTCACGACGCCATGATGGCACGGTGACGGCCCAATCGTCGGTTACAGAAAATCCAAGTCGTGTTAGGATGTTGCGTTGTTCTTCGGGCGCAACATCAACTCCACCAAGGCGGTGGCAATAATCTGTGTCATAAGCAAATATGCGCGGCGTGAGAGGCGCTTGACCAACGCGGGTGATGGCGCTTGCCTTTCCACCCGTAAGGTCAAGGACGAGCTTGGTAGCGATCGCCAGTCCATCGTCAAGAAACGCAGGATCAACGCCGCGTTCAAAACGCTGGCGCGCATCGCTGGTCAGGCCAAGCTTCTGTCCCGTACGGGCAATATGTTCTGGGTCGAAAAAGGCGCATTCGATCAGGACGTCGGTCGTATCTTCCGATACACCGCTATGCTCACCGCCCATGATCCCGCCAATGTCGTGCACCATCGTGTCATCGGCGATGACGGTCATGCTGGCATCCAAGGCGTAGGTTTTGCCGTTAAGCGCGACCACCTGCTCACCATCAACGGCTTTGCGGGCGACAAGTGCGCCGTTCAATTTTGCGCGGTCATAGACGTGTAAAGGGCGGCCAAGGTCAATCGACAGGAAATTGGTGATGTCGACCAAAGCGGAAATCGGCTTTTGCCCAATCGCTTTCAACTTGGCGCGCATCCATTCGGGCGCCTCGCCATTGCGTACGCCGGAGACCGATTGAGCATAAAATGCGGGGCACCCAGCTGCGTCATCGGTGCGAACGTTCGGCGCAGGGTCGCTGCCTTCCAAAGGCGTTGAGAGGTCAATTTTATATACGTCGCCTAGCGGCTTTAGCGTGCCCAAGCCTGCCGCCGCGAGATCGCGTGCAATGCCCCGCACGCCCATGCAATCCTGACGATTAGGCGTTATGCTCACATCGATGACGGGGTCATCAAGGCCCGCCCAATCGGCATAGACTTGTCCTATGGGTGCGTCGTCTGGAAGCTCGATAATGCCATCATGGTCATCGCCAAGTTCAAGCTCGGCGATGGAGCACATCATGCCGTTTGATTCGATGCCGCGTATGGCTGCAACCTTCAATACCATATTATTGGCGGGCACGACTGCCCCTGCCGGTCCAAACACGCCAAGCATGCCAGCGCGGGCATTGGGCGCGCCGCATACGACCTGGAGTGGCTCTCCGCCTGCATCAACGGACAGGACCTGCAATTTGTCAGCCTGTGGGTGCGGGGCAGCGCTGATGACCTTTGCGATGCGGAAGGCCGACAGTGACTCGGCGGGGTTTTCAATGCCTTCGACTTCCAAACCAATGCGGTTCAGGCAATCGGCGACGGCTTGCATATCTGCGTCGGTGTCGAGATGCTCTTTCAACCAAGATAAGGAGAATTTCATACGCCTACTCCTCCGCTCAGCGTCGGTACATCGAGCGCATTGAATCCATAATGTTGTAACCAACGATTGTCGCCGTCGAAGAAGGCGCGCAGATCATCCATGCCATATTTTAGCATCGCGAGACGGTCGACGCCGGTGCCAAAGGCAAAGCCCTGCCACACATCGGGATCAAGCCCGCAAGCTTCAATAACCTTACGGTGGACCATTCCGGATCCTAGCACTTCCATCCAGCCTTCGGATCCGCCGATAACGCGTTTGCCGTTGATGACGGAATAGCCAACATCAACCTCCACCGACGGCTCGGTGAAGGGGAAATAACTCGGGCGTAAACGTAGGACTACGTCCTCGCGTTCAAAATAGGCCTTTAAAAATGTCTCCAGCGTCCATTTCAAATGGCCGAGATGAATACCCTTGTCGATGACAAGGCCTTCAATTTGGTGGAACATCGGCGTGTGGGTCGCGTCGCTGTCGCTGCGATAAACACGGCCCGGTGCGATGATGCGGATGGGTGGTTCCTGTGATGTCATGGTGCGAATTTGCACAGGCGATGTGTGCGTACGCAGCACCATTTTTTGGCCATCGCGGGCCATTTCGTCGGGGAAGTAAAATGTGTCGTGCATCGCGCGGGCAGGATGCGTTTCGGGGATATTGAGTGCGGTGAAATTGTGCCAGTCATCCTCAATTTCCGGCCCCTCGGCCACGGCAAAGCCCATATCGGCGAAAATCTCCGCCAACTCGTCCATGACCTGGCTGACGGGGTGAATGGTCCCACGCGGGGCGTCCGGCGCAGGCAGCGTCATGTCGACACGCTCGGTGGCGAGGCGGCGGTTTAGGTCCGCGGTTTCGAGTTCAGCTTTCTTCGCGGCCAGCGCCGAAGTGATGCTTTCACGCAAGCCATTGATGATCGGCCCTTGGGTTTGCCTCTCCTCGGGTGACATGCCACCCATCGTCTTTAGCAAAGCCGACACGCTTCCCTGTTTGCCAAGCGCAGAAACGCGGACAGCCTCCAGCGCCTCCAGCGTGCCCGCTGAATCAATAGCCGCCATCAACTCGGTTTGGAGGGTTTCAATATCCATAATCTTCGTCATTCCCGCGAAGGCGGGAGTTTGACTCCCGCGCTTTCCTAAAATTCACTGCCTGAACTGAATAAGCAAAAGGGCGCGAACGGCAAGTGCCGCCCACGCCCTTTTGCGCAATATCGAAGTTTTAGAAGCTTATGCTGCTTTCGCGAGCGCCGCCTTCGACTGCGCAATGATCGTGCTAAACATCGCGCTTTCGTTCATCGCGAGGTCCGCAAGAACCTTACGGTCCAATTCGACGTTAGCAAGCTTCAGGCCGTGCATGAACACGCCATAGGTCATGCCTTCGGCGCGGACTGCGGCGTTGATACGCTGGATCCACAATGCGCGGAAGTTCCGCTTGTTTACCTTACGGTCGCGATATGCATATTGGCCGGCCTTTTCGACGGCCTGGCGTGCAACGCGGATCGTATTTTTGCGACGGCCATAATAGCCCTTCGCCTGCTCTAAAATTCTTTTATGTTTAGCTTTGGTGGTCACACCACGTTTGACGCGTGCCATAATCTATATCCTTTTCTTAAAAACGTACGCGGGTCTTAGAGACCGTAGGGCGCCCATTTCTTGATTGTCTTGGCATCGGGATCAGAGATCACGCTGGTGCCACGGTTTTGGCGGATATATTTCGCATTATGGCTGCTCAAACGGTGCCGTTTTCCAACGACGCCATGTTTGATCTTGCCTGTTGCGGTGATTTTGAAGCGTTTCTTCACACCGCTCTTGGTCTTGAGCTTGGGCATTTTGGTCTCCTTTGTTGAGTCCGTATCAAGCCGACATGGCAGCCCTATTGGCCAGCCTGCTTATTCGGAAGGCGCGCGACTAGCGGGATTTGCAGACGAATGCAAGTCTATTGCCCGTTCGAAGGCTCTAGAACATGCGTCTATCAGTGATGGCAGACGAGCGCCTCAAGCACATCATCAAGGCGCGCCGGATCACCTACCGCAATTATATGGCCATCCGAAGCCCCATGCAGTGGTTCGCCCGACCAGTCGCTCATCATGCCCCCTGCGCCGGTTATCACCGGAATCAAGGCCGCAAAATCATGCAGTTTCAAGCCAGCTTCCACAACGATGTCGACATGACCACTGGCAAGCAATGCGTAGTTATAACAATCGCCGCCAAAGAGCATTTTCTTATGCGCTGTTTGCGCAGCCAGCGCCATGAAATGGTCACCATCATGCTGGCTGAAATATTGCGGTCCAGATGTCGCCAAGGTTGCGTCGGTAAGTGCTCTGCACGAGCGGGTTTGCACTGGCGCGCCGTTCAGTGTTGTCGGATAGCCCGCCGCGCCAACCCAGCGTTCGCCGTTAATGCATTGGTCAATGACACCGAGCACGGGCCAATTGTCCTCCAGTAAGGCGATGAGCGTCCCGAATATCGGGCGCCCGGCCATGAAGCTGACTGTGCCGTCAATAGGGTCGATAATCCAGCGACGGCCTGATGTGCCCGTCTTCTCGCCAAATTCTTCACCCACGATGCCATCACGCGGGCACTCTGCGTCCAATATCCGGCGGATTGCGGTTTCGGCTGTGCGGTCCGCTTCCGTGACGGGCGAAGCATCTGCCTTTGCCTCATGTATATAAGACGCCCGGAAAAATGGCCGGATTGCCTGCCCGGCTGCGTCTGCCAAGCGATTGGCAAGGAGGATGTCGGCAGGCGTCATCAATCGAATAGAGAGCTAACCGAGCTTTCATCCGCAATCCGCTTGATCGCTTCACCCAATAAAGGCGCAATCGGAAGCTGGCGGATTTTATTGCTCGCATTTGCCGCATCGGATGCAAGAATCGAATCGGTGATGACCAGCTTGCGCAGCGATGATGCGTTCACGCGGTTGACGGCTTCGCCAGACAATACGCCATGGGTAATATATGCAACCACGTCGGACGCACCTGCCGCTTTCAAAGCG
The DNA here is from genome assembly GCF_003933235.1 of Sphingorhabdus wooponensis. Lineage (GTDB taxonomy): Bacteria > Pseudomonadota > Alphaproteobacteria > Sphingomonadales > Sphingomonadaceae > Sphingorhabdus_B > Sphingorhabdus_B wooponensis. The sequence goes on along the minus strand of NZ_RWJI01000002.1, from coordinate 278,886 downwards.
TCGGCAGCATTGCACAATGTGCCAGCGCTATCGGCAATGTCATCGATTAGGATACAGAAGCGGTCTTTTACATCGCCGATAATGTTCATTACTTCCGACACGCCTGCTTTTTCACGCCTCTTGTCGACGATTGCGAGCGGCGCGTCGTCAAGGCGTTTGGCGAGCGCGCGGGCCCGAACAACGCCGCCAACATCGGGGGACACAACAGTGATATTCTTGTCGCCATGCCGCTCCAATATATCCGCGCTCATGACCGGCGCGCCGTAGAGATTGTCTGTGGGAATATCAAAAAAGCCCTGAATTTGCCCAGCGTGCAAATCAACGGTCAACACCCGGTCGGCCCCAGCTTCGGTAATGAGATTGGCCACGAGCTTGGCAGAAATAGGTGTGCGTGGGCCAGGTTTCCGATCCTGACGCGCATAACCAAAATAGGGCAAAACGGCGGTAATTCGCTTAGCGGACGCCCGACGCAACGCGTCGATCATGATCAGCAGTTCCATCAAATTGTCATTTGCGGGATGGCTGGTGGATTGAATCACAAACATATCTTCACCGCGGACATTTTCGTGGATTTCTACGAAAATCTCATTGTCGGCGAAACGGCGGACGCTGGCGTTGGTCAGCGGCAATTTCATATAATCGGCAATACCCTGCGCTAGCGGCAGGTTGCTGTTGCCTGTCATCAGTTTCATATGTGCGTCCCCGAGAATAATTGTGCTGCTCTAGCGATGGGAGGCTAGCCTGACAATCGGCTTGCTCCTCTAGTTTGTGGACAATAAGGGTGGAGTTATGACAAACCAGCTTATTATTGCGATGACGCAGCTTAATCAGCGCGTCGGCGACCTTGTCGGAAATGCGGCCGCAATGCTGGAATGGCGGGCGAAGGCTAAGGACGCGGACCTAATTGTATTTCCCGAGCAGCAATTGATTGGCTACCCTGCCGAAGATTTGGTGCTGAAACCTGCATTTGCGGAACGGGCAGCCGAAGAATTGGCCAAACTCGCCGCTGCAACCGCTGACGGCGGCCCAGCGATGCTCGTTGGTTCGATTTTTGTGGATGATGGGGCGTTGTATAATGGCATAGCTTTGCTGGACGGCGGACGGATTGCCGCTGTGCGCTACAAGCATGAACTGCCTAATTACGGCACTTTTGATGAAAAGCGTATTTTTTCTGCGGGGCCGTTGCCAGAGCCTATCGAATTTCGCGGGGTGCATCTGGGTGTGCCCATTTGCGAAGATGGCTGGTTGGCCCCCGTTAGCCTGCATTTACTGCAACGCGGTGCGGAGTTGCTGATTTCGACCAATGGCAGTCCTTACGAAATCGACAAGGATGACCGGCGGTTGGAAGAAGTTTTCGCGGCGCGGGTTCGTGAAACCGGATTACCATTAATGTTCCTTAACCGCGTCGGCGGACAGGATGAGTTGGTCTTTGACGGCTGCTCTTTTGTGCTAAACGCGGATGGTGCGGTTGCGCACCGCCTGCCTAATTGGGAGGAACATCAGCGCGTGACGCATTGGCGCCGCAGCGCAAGTGGCTGGGAATGTGCAGATGGTCCTAAGGCGCACTGGGAGGAACATCCTGCCGATATATATAGCGCGATGGTTGTCGGTCTGCGTGATTATGTAAACACTAATCGCTTTCCGGGCGTGGTTTTAGGCATGTCGGGCGGCATCGACAGTGCATTATGTGCCGCTATCGCAGCAGACGCGCTTGGCCCAGATCGCGTCTGGTGTGTCATGTTGCCTAGCCGTTACACCAGTCAATCGAGTCTAGATGACGCGGCCGAATGTGCCGCGATGATTGGGTGCAAAATTGACACTATCCCCATTTCGCCAGCAGTCGAGGCGTTCGATGGCATGCTGTCGGACAGTTTTGTGGGTCGTGATGCGGACATCACTGAGGAAAATATTCAGTCGCGTATCCGCGGACTTACGCTGATGGCGCTATCCAACAAATTTGGACACATGCTGCTGACGACTGGTAACAAGAGCGAGATGAGCGTTGGCTATGCGACGATCTATGGCGACATGGCGGGTGGATATAATCCGTTGAAGGACGCATATAAAATGACCGTCTTTGCCATTTCAAAATGGCGGAACAATCATAAGCCAAGATTTGCCCTTGGCCGCGATGGGCCAGTAATTCCAGAAAGCATCATCACAAAGCCACCAAGCGCCGAATTACGACCAGACCAGAAAGACAGCGATTCGCTGCCCGACTATCCCATTCTCGATAAGATGCTGCATGCATTGGTGGAAGAAGATCGGTCGGTGGATGAAGTTGTCGCGCTTGGTTTTGAAAGGGACGCTGTCACGCGGATCGAACGTTTGCTATATCTTGCCGAGTATAAACGGCGGCAGGCACCGCCAGGCGTAAAGCTTGGGACACGCAATTTTGGCCGCGACCGGCGTTATCCCATCACCAATGCCTTCCGCAGCGGCGGATAATCTGCGCGTCTTGTAAGTGCAGACTGGAAATCGCGCAGCGCGCGCCTTATTGGAGTGCCATGGCGTTTTTCAAAGATGTATCGTTCCGCAATGCAGGCAGTGACCTTGTAGGGTTTCTGCGCACGCCAGGCCGTCACAGCCCTTGGCTGTTTTTGGCGGCTTGCGTCCCGACAGCGATTATCATGTACACATTTTATCTCGATTCCATCACGAAGGCTACGCCACCGCCGCGCGAAATCATTTATATTGAAAGCTGGCCCGCCACGCGCTCGCTTGAAGAAACGAAGGCCGCAATTGCCGAGCGCCAGAAGTTGAAAGATGAAATGCGCGCCCGTGAAAAGGAAGCCTATAAGGCATTCGGACGCGCCGTCGGAATGGACGTCGACAAGATAGAACGCGAAGCACAAAGCGCGCAAGCGGCGAATAAAACCGTTGCCGCTCCAGCTTCTGCAGGAGCAGGACAATAGCTACCGCCAGCGACCTTCGGTTCATGGCAGCAGCCTTGTCGCTTGCGGAACGCGGCGTTGGGCGAACCGGTCAAAACCCATCCGTTGGGTGTATCATTGTGAAAGACGAGAGGGTGATCGGCCGCGGATGGACGCAGCCCGGCGGCCGTCCACATGCAGAGGCTATGGCGCTTGCCCAAGCAGGCGAAGCGGCGCGAGGCAGTAAGATCTATGTGACGCTTGAACCCTGCGCGCATATATCGCAACGTGGCCCAGCCTGTGCCCAATTATTAGCCGAGGCAGAGCCCGCGAGGGTTGTCATTGCATTGCAGGACCCCGATCCGCGCACTGCCGGTTCAGGCATAATGTTACTTAAGGCCGCGGGCATCGCGGTTACGACTGACGTTATGGTTTCAGAGGCCCGCAAGAGCTTGGCTGGTTTCATAAGCCGGATGAATCGCGGCCGCCCGTTTGTGACCTTGAAAATCGCCAGCTCACTAGATGGTCAAATCGCAATGGCAGATGGCAGCAGCCGATGGATTACTGGCGATGTTGCCCGCGCGCATAGCCATGTCGAACGGGCACGTGCCGACGCAATATTGGTGGGTGCAGGGACTGTTCGCATGGATACGCCACAATTAAACGTTCGGATCGCAGGTCTGGATGCATACCAACCCCGCAAGATCATGCTTGGTAGTGCGGACGCGCCGAAGGGGTGGGAGGTTATCCGTACGCCGCAGGACATTGCAAATTTGGACTGCAACACTTTGTTGGTTGAAGGCGGCGCTGCGACATCGGCAGCCTTCTTGCGTGACGGCCTCGTCGACAGGCTTGTGCTATACCGTGCGCCAATATTGCTTGGTGCAGGCAAAGCATGTTTGAATGACATCGGGCTTACCCAACTTCAGGATGCCCATGGACGCTGGCAGCTTTCAGATGCCCGCAGTCTGGGCCGGGACCGTTTCGAAGATTACGAAAAAGCGAATTAGGAAAAGGGCGCAGTATATATGTTTACAGGTATCATCACGGACGTTGGCAAAATTCGGACATCCGAACAGCGCGGCGATCTGCGTCTCGTCATATCCTGCGCTTATGATATGGATACTGTGGCCATTGGGGCCTCAATCGCCTGTTCTGGTGTATGCCTGACTGTCGTTGATAAAGGCGAAGGATGGTTCGCGATTGACGCATCGGCAGAAACCGTTTCGCGCACAGCAGCCGGCATGTGGGAACAAGGCACCCGACTGAACCTCGAACGTGCCTTAAAGGTGGGCGATGAACTAGGTGGACATATCGTCACCGGCCATGTCGATGGCGTTGGTAAAATTGTCGCCAGTGAAACCATTGGCGACAGTTGGAAGGTAACGGTTGCGGCGCCATCCAGCCTTGCAGCCTATATCGCGGCCAAGGGCTCGATCACCGTTGATGGTGTATCGCTCACCGTGAACGACATTGCAGATCAAGCTGATGGCACAGCGCATTTTATGCTGAATATCATTCCGCACACGGCACAGATGACGACATTAGACACGCTTGATGTCGGACGGCAGGTCAATTTGGAAATTGACGTGCTCGCCCGCTATCTCAAGCGGATGGAAGATATCCGCGCGCGTTAAAAGGGCAGCCAACGCTGCTTTTTGGAAAAGCGCATATAACCCACATTTGCGCCCAGTCGAAGTCCTGCACCTAACCGGATCGGGATTAATACAACACCGCCGCGACGCAGGTAGCTGGCGTTGAAACCGCCACCCAAATAGGCAACGCCTTCGGCCGCTGGAAAGCGTTCGAAAATGTCTTCTGTATCGTACAGGTTATAGACCAAAATGAAGGTGCTACCTGCATTTGCTCCTGCGTCAGGGCCAATGGAGGGGCCAGTCCAATAGATTGGCTTTTGGCCTTCTACACGGTGGTTCAACGTACCGGACCCATAACGAAGACCGACTAAGAAAGCGCCGCCACCTTCACGTCCCACAATATACCCATTGGGGCGGCCCTGTTTTTTGAGGATATCCTCAATCAGCAAACCAAGCCCTTGCGCGCCTTTTCCAAATACGCCTTCTGCGGCGCCAATAAGATCGTCTTCTTGATATGTATCGCCTGTGGGCACGGCCAGTTCCGCCTCTACAACGCTAGGTTGCGCGCTTGAAGCATCTGCAGCTGTGGCCTCTGTAGGTACGCCGTCTTGCATGACCGTTTCGTCTTGCGCAACGGGCGCAGTGCCAGTGCTAGTATCTGGGGCAGAGGGTGGTGTGCCAAGGTCAGCGTCAATCGCGTCATTCGGATCAAAATTGCTGATCTGTGCATATGCAGGAGAAACGACAAGCGCACCTGCTGCCAGCAGCATCATTAGATACTGCATCGGATTCTTTAATCCCATTTTCGCCAAAAACATGTGAACCCACCTTAAAAGTTATTCTTGCTGCGCTATGGACTATCTGGATGAGCGCATGATGAACAGGCTATAATGTCAATCCAATGCGCGTCAAATTGAACCGGTACTCGTAATTTTCTTCTTATCCGCTGTCTGTGTCAATAACCATTGCAGCCAAATGCTTGGGCCGCTATAGGCCGCCCATGCCAAGCGCACAGGAGACGTGGGTGAGTGGCTGAAACCAACGGTTTGCTAAACCGTCGTACTGGTAAATCCGGTACCGAGGGTTCGAATCCCTCCGTCTCCGCCAATCTGTGGCATTGCCAAAGGAAGCGCAGCATCCGTAGTCTGCAAAGTCCAATAATGCGCGCACCCTTCTAAAGATGAAAGCCCTCAGGTGGCTATTTTCACCTTATCCTGCGTTTTGGTGTCAAAATCGCTGGCGTCATGACGTTCATGCAACTGGCTCGCGGGATCGCCCATGACACGGTTGACCATCCGTCCACGCTTAACGGCGGGCCGCTCGGCGATTTGGTCGGTCCAGCGGATGACATTTTTATATTCATGCACCGAAAGAAACGCGCCGGCGTCGTAAATTAGTCCTTTTACCAGCGCGCCATACCATGGCCATATCGCCATATCGGCGATGGTATATGCATCGCCAGCCATATATTCCCGCTCTGCCAAATTGCGATCAAGGACGTCCAATTGGCGTTTCACCTCCATGGCAAAACGGTCAATGGCATATTCGAACTTAAACGGCGCATACGCGTAAAAATGGCCAAAACCGCCGCCTAAATAAGGCGCGCTGCCCATTTGCCACATCAGCCAGTTGATCGTTTCAGTGCGCGCGTGATGTTCGGTGGGCAGGAAAGCACCGAATTTCTCCGCCAGATATAGGAGGATCGATCCTGATTCGAATACGCGGGTCGGTATGGGCGTCGAATGGTCGAACAAAGCAGGGATTTTGGAATTCGGGTTGGCTTCGACAAAGCCACTCGAAAACTGGTTGCCGTCACGGATGTTGACCAACCAAGCATCATATTCAGCGCCTTGATGGCCAAGCGCCAACAACTCCTCAAGCATGACAGTCACCTTAACGCCATTTGGCGTGGCTAACGAATAAAGCTGCATGGGGTGCTTGCCGACCGGTCGCTCTTTGTCATGGGTTGCGCCAGCGATGGGTCTATTAATATTGGCGAATTGGCCGCCATTTTCGGTGTTCCATTCCCAGACGTCGGCGGGAGTATAATCGGAAAATGTCTGAGCCATGGGCATTCCTCAAATAATAGGGTATTGGTGCAGTGTATGGCTGTGCTGGCGCTGGCGCGTCAAGGGTGGTGACGTCTTGCCCCAAGCGCCGTGTTTCTAGCCTGCGCAGATTTTCACGTTGACGCGAACGTAAAGCGGGGCTTTAGTCGTTCGATAATATCAACGGAGAAACAATATGTCCGCCACCGTCGAAATCACCAACGACATCGCCCTGATCCGGATGGACGACGGCAAGGCCAATGCGATCAACTTCGATATGGTTGCGGCTTTGAATGCCGCGCTCGACACGGCCGAGGCCGAAGCGAAAGCCATAGTCCTGACAGGACGAGAAGGCCGTTTTTCGGGCGGCTTTGACCTGAACGCCTTTGCCAGCCTTGGCCCCGATGGCGTGTATAAGTTGCTCGATGCCGGCGCGGAATTGTTGCTACGTATTTATGGCGGACCATTGCCCGTGGTCGCGGCCTGCACGGGCCATGCAATCGCCATGGGTGTGTTCATTTTGCACGCATGTGACACGCGCATTGGCACCGCTGGCGACTATAAAATTGGCGCGAATGAGGCGATTACGGGCATGAACTTGCCCATCTTCGCAATGGAATTGGCGCGTGATCGCCTAAACCCGTCGCACCTGACCCGCGCCATGATTCAGGGCTTTATCTACAACCCGCAAGGCGCGGTCGAAGCGGGCTATTTAGATATGTTGGCGCCAGCAGATGAGGTGGAAGCAAAAGCCTTAGCCATTGCCGGCCAACTCGCGCAGCTCCCCGCCCCTGCATATGCATGGAACAAAAAGGCTATCCGCAAAGCAACGCTTGACCGGATCAAGGCGAGCTTGGGCGCGCATCATAAGCTTTGAGGCGCGTTAGCCCGCCGTTAATGGCGCACACGCTTCTTTCGTCCACGCCAACACTTCGCCGTCCAATTGCGGGCCGACCACCTCAAATACCTTGGCATGGTAATCATTCCACCAGTGTAGCTCGTCAGTATTGAGCAAACGCACGTCCACCAAATTCTTGTCGATCGGCGCGAAGGTCAAAGTTTCAAACCCGAAATAGCGGCCTTCCGCGCCTGCAATGTCACGTTCTTCGACCAGCACAAGATTTTCGATACGGATGCCATATTCGCCTGATTTGTAATAGCCGGGCTCGTTCGACAGGATCATGCCTGCTTGCAATGGTTCATCGCTGCCGGCTTGTCCGCCAGCGAATTTGGCGATGCGTTGTGGGCCTTCGTGGACCGCAAGGAAGCTGCCAACGCCATGGCCGGTGCCATGCGCGTAATCCAATCCTGCCTGCCACAGCGACGCGCGTGCCATAGTGTCCAATTGCGCGCCTCTGGTGCCTTCTGGGAAGACGGCGCAGGCCAAGGCGATATGGCCCTTTAGTACGCGGGTGAAACGGTCCTTCATTTCTGCTGTCGGCTGCCCTGGGCCAACCCAGATGGTACGCGTGACGTCAGTCGTGCCGTCGAGATATTGGCCACCGCTATCGACCAGATAGATGCTGTTAGGTTCAATGGCGCGGTTGGTGCTTTCGTCGACCTTATAATGGCAATGCGCGCCATTAGGGCCAGTTGCAGAGATGGTGTCGAACGACAGATCGTGCAGCTTTCCTGTATCTTGGCGAAATGCCTTGAGCCGGGCGGCGGCGGATAGTTCGTTCAATTCGCCTTTATACGCGGTTTCGTTCATCCAATGCAGGAACCGGCTGAGGGCTGCGCCATCACGGGCTTGCGCGGCGCGGTGGCCGGATTGTTCAATGGGGTTTTTGACCGCCTTGGGCAGGATGGTTGGGTCGCGCGCTTCAATGATATGCGCGCCACCTGCTTGTAATGCGCCAAAAATTGCGGCGACTGCCCGGTCGGGGTCAACAGCAATGCGTTTGCCATTCATCGACCGTAATTCTGGCACAAATTCCGACGGATCGCGCAAGCGCACCGCATTGCCAAGATGGGCGCGGACGGCGTCATCCACCTTTTCCGGCGCAACAAACAGGTCCGCGGTGCCATCGGCATGGGCAAGCACAAAGCTAAGCGCAACAGGCGTATTCGCCACATCAGCGCCGCGGATGTTGAGCAACCATGCCACCGAATCGAGCGCGGAAATGACGGTGCTATCGAGCTTATGCGCCGTCAGCCACTCGGCCACAGCGGCGCGTTTTTCGGCGCTGCATTGTCCTGCATATTGGGTGTCGTGTACGATGAGCTTGGCCACGCTTTTCTGCGGCTGTTCAGCCCACACCCTGTCGATTGGATTGCTTTTCACCGCAACCAGCTCAGCGCCCTTGGCGGCGAGTGCCTTGGTCGCACTTTCGACCCAGCCTTTGGTATGGACCCATGCGTCATAGCCGATGCGCGCGCCACTGGGGGCATGGTCTTGCAACCAGTCAGCGATGCTGGTTTGCGGGACGCCCACATATTGCCAATGCTTGCCGTCCACTTGTTCACGGACCTGCAGCGTGTAACGGCCATCGGTGAAGATCGCGGCTTCTTCGGATAAGACCACGGCAGAACCTGCAGACCCGCCAAACCCTGTCAGCCAGCCCAGCCGCTGGGCATAATCGCCAACATATTCCGACATATGTTCGTCGCAGATGGGCACGACGAAGCCGTCCAGTTGTTCTTTCTTCAATTGTGCGCGTAGGGCGGCGAGGCGGGCTTCATAGGTAGACATATCGGACTTCCGTTCATATGGTTATGACATCCATATACGCGAGGAAGTTGTCTCATGAAAGCACTGCTCCCACTCATTTTTGCAACAAGCGCATTATCTTCGCCCGCATTTGCCCAGAAAGAACCCATGACCGAAAAAGCCACCGCGCACATCAAGCCCCCCATTGCTGCAAAGCGCCCACATCAGACGACGCACCATGGCGTGACGATTACCGACGATTATCACTGGCTGCGCGATTCAAACTATCCAACGATAAATGATGCGGAAATTTTGGCGCATCTGGGTGCCGAAAATGCTTATTTCGACGCGCAAATGGCACCGCAGGCCGCGCTCACCGAAACAATTTTTCAAGAAATGAAGGGCCGCGTCAAAGAGGATGACAGCAGCGTCCCGCAAAAGGATGGCGACTATATTTATTGGTCGAAATTCGAAGAAGGCGCACAATATCGCAAGCATTACCGCAAGCCCGTTGCAGGCGGCGCGGACCAGCTTATCCTCGACGAAAATGAATTGGCCAAAGGCAAGGCCTATTTCCGCCTTGGGGCCGCAGAAATAAGCCCTGACGGCAAGATTTTGGCCTATGCCTATGATGATAATGGGTCGGAACGTTTTGACCTGCATTTCCGCAATTTGGAAACTGGAGAAAAATTGGCCGACATCATCCCCGGCACACTATCGAGTATAGTCTGGTCATCGGATGGGAAGGGCGTCGTCTATGGCCTGGCCAATGACAATTGGCGCACCGACAATGCCTGGTATCACAGATTGGGCGATGCACTTAGCAAAGCGACATTGCTGTATAAGGAAGAGGATATCGGCTTTGGCGTCGGTGTTGGCCTGACCGCGCAAGAAGATTGGATTGTCATTGGCACAGGCGACAATGTCACCAGCGAAGTGCGCTTGGTGCCCGCCAAAAATCCGACCGCGACGCCCATATTGGTGTCCCCGCGCAAGGAAGGCCGCCAATATAGCGTTGATGTCCGCGACGGCACTTTGTTCATTCTGACGAATGATGACCATGTAAACTTCCGCGTGGCGACGGCCAGCATGCAGGCGCCCGGCGACTGGAAAACATTGATTGCCGGTTCAGACCGCCATTATTTGACCGGCCTGTCGTTGTTCAAAAATTTCTATGTGACCGAAGGCCGTATTGACGGCCTCGATCAAGTCGAAATCCGTGATTACGCCGATGCTAAAAAGGTCGAACGGATAAAGTTTCCTGAGGCAAGCTATGATGCGGGCTTGGGCGATAATCCCGAATATGATGTGACGAAGCTGCGGCTGGGCTATGAATCGATGGTCACGCCCGACACGGTGTTTGACTATCATCTTGCCGATGGCCGATTGGAAACGCTGAAGGTGCAGGAAATCCCCAGCGGATATGACCCAAGCCAATATGTCACCGAACGCGTCATGATTACGGCGCGCGACGGGACGAAGGTTCCGGTGTCGATCCTCACGAAAAAGGGCTTTAAGAAAGACGGCAGCCAGCCGCTGCATCTATATGCTTATGGCGCGTATGGCTATGCCATGCCGCCGGGCTTCAGTGCTAACCGCCTGTCGATGGTGGATCGCGGCTTTGCCTATGCCATTGCCCATATTCGTGGCGGTGATGACCTTGGGTACCAATGGTATCTGGATGGCAAGCTGACCAAGCGGACCAACACCTTCAACGACTTTGTCGATGCGGCGAAGGGCCTGATCAATTTGGGCTTCACCAGCAAGGGCAAGGTAACCGCAAGTGGGGGCTCAGCTGGCGGCGAGTTGATGGGCGCGGTGGTCAATCAGGCACCGGAATTATTCGGCGCAGTGGTTAGCCATGTTGCCTTTGTCGATGTGCTCAATACGATGCTCGATAAGGACCTGCCATTGACGCCAGGCGAATGGCCCGAATGGGGCAACCCAATCACCGACAAGGCCGCATTTGATTATATCCGTAGCTACTCGCCATACGACAATGTCGAAGCAAAAGCTTACCCGCCGATGCTATGGACCGCCGGATTGAATGACCCGCGTGTGACCTATTGGGAACCCGCCAAGATGGTTGCAAAGCTGCGTGCGATGAAGACCGACGACAATGTGCTGTTGCTCAAAACCAACATGGGTGCTGGTCATGGCGGCAAGTCCGGACGATTTGAACGGTTGCGCGAAAATGCCGAAGAGGCTGCATTTATTGTGTGGCAAATGGGGCTAGCCAAGTCGGACAAATGACACCATTCGAACGACCTTTCACCGCGCAGCCCGACGACATTGACGAGCTTGGGCATGTTAACAATGCCGTTTGGGTGCGGTGGATTCAGGATATGGCGACGTCGCATTGGCAGGCGGTTGCTGCGCCGGAGCATATCGCGGCTTATTTTTGGGTCGTGACGCGGCACGAGATTGATTATCGCGGCAATATTGCGGCGGGCGAAAGCGTCACGGCGCGTACATGGATTGAGAGCCAGCCCAAGGGCGCTCAGTTTGATCGGCGCGTCGATTTTGTGGATGCCAAGGGCAAGGTGATTGTCCGCGCGAATACCAGTTGGGCGATGATTGATAAGGCAACAGGGCGGCTGGTCCGTGTGCGGCCGGAGGTATCTGCCCCATTTATGAGGTGAGGGTTACGCGCCTACCTCTAAAAATCAATCGCAACGCCCTTTAATTCCCAATCCCCATAGCGGACGGGATCGGGTCGTTCGGCATCGGGCTCAGGTGCGCGCACGACTTCTTCAGGCTGCGGGACTGGTGGGCTTTTGGAAAGATATTCCGGCGCTTTGACATGTGGCGGACGCGTGCCCATAATTTGAATTTCCTTGAGCGAAATAGCTATAAGGGGATATCGGCTTTCATCCCCGCATTTACAAGAACTGGTGTCACAAGTTCAACCGCGCAGAACCGCTCTTCACTTGTGTGTCGCAGACGCCTAGTGCCTTTGTCTATGACTGACGAAATTTCTGGCCTCCCCACCCGCCGCGCCGCCTTGCGGTTGCTTGATACTGTGATGCGTATGGGCACGCCAATGGACCAAGCGACGGCCAATGCAACCAAGGGTCTTTCGCCACCGGATCGCGCCTTGGCGATTGCGATTGCGCAGGAAACTTTGCGCTGGTCGGTGGATCTGGATATTCTCATCGATAGCAAGACCAAACAAGTTCTGCCCGATGATTCCAAGGCGCGGATGGTGCTGCGTCTCGCGCTGGCGCAGATTTTGCGCTTGGGCACGCCTGCCCATGCGGCCATCGCAACGGCGCTGCCCTTGGTCGATGGCGGCCCAAGGCGGCTGGTGCATGGCGTGCTCGGATCCTTGCTGCGCGCTGAAGTGACCTTACCGGAATTGCCGTCCTTGCCAGAGGCGGTGATGATGCGCTGGCACCCAGCATGGGGCGATGACATGATCGCGGGCGCACAAAAAGCATACTCCGAACCGCCGCCATTGGACTTGGCCTTACGCGATCCATCCGCAACCGATGCGTGGGCGGAGCGCCTCAGCGGCGTCAGTCTGATGCCCGGTCATGTGCGTTTGTTGCGGGGTACGGCGGTCGAAGAACTTGATGGCTATGAAGAAGGCGCATGGTGGGTACAGGATCTCGCCGCTAGTCTGCCTGCGCGACTTTTGGGTGATGGCACGGGTAAGCGCGTACTTGATCTGTGCGCTGCGCCCGGTGGCAAGACGATGCAACTCTCGGCGGCTGGTTTTGCGGTTACCGCGCTCGACAACAGCGCGCGGCGCATGGACCGGCTGATGTCCAATTTGGAACGCACGCAGTTGAATGCGGAACGGGTCAACGCCGATGTCATGGATTGGAAACCATCGCAGCCGTTCGACGCAATTTTGTTGGACGCGCCCTGCAGCGCAACGGGCACCATGCGGCGGCACCCCGATGTGTTACAGCGCATCGACCTGAAGGCGATCAATAACTTGGCCGCGATTCAAAGTGCGATGCTGGATCGCGCGGCGGAATGGGTCAAACCGGGCGGCACTTTGGTGTTCGCCACCTGCTCGCTGGAGCCGCATGAGGGCGAGGCGCAGGCCGAGGCATTTCTGGCGCGGCATCCCGAATATACAACAATGCCTGCGACGGCTGCAGAGTTACCCGCTGGGGTGACAGCTAACGCGCAAGGGCATGTCCGCACAATGCCGCCGATGTTAGCTGAGCAGGGCGGTTTGGACGGGTTTTTTGTCGCGCGGTTCGTGCGCAAGGGATAGGTCGGCAATGATCGCGCCCACACTCACAACTGAACGTTTATCGATTGAGCCCATGTCGCTTGCGCATTGGGAGGATTATGCCGCGGCATGGGCCGACCCGCGCATGACCGCATTTATTGGCGGCGAACCGCGCAGCCGCAATGTCAGCTGGGGTAAGATGCTTCAAGGCATCGGCATGTGGCCATTGCTGGGCTATGGCTATTGGGCATTTGTGGAGCGGGCCAGCGGGCGCTTTGTCGGCAATGGCGGACTGGCGCAGTTTGAACGCGGCATAGAAGAGCTGGAAGGCTTTCCTGAGGCGGGGTGGGCCTTTACGCCCGACGCGTGGGGAAATGGCTATGCCACGGAGGCGATGACCGCGATATTATTATGGGCCGACGGCCAAGGGCTGGGCGAAATACGCTGCATCATTGATACCGGAAATACCGCATCGCATAATGTCGCGGGCAAGCTTGGTTTCGCCAAATTTGCAGAATCGCACAATGTCATTGGTGACCTGTATATCTATCGGCGCTAACCGCAGCTATTGCGATAAGCTGTGTATAACGCCCGCCGCTGCCTTGCCCGTCTGCAGCGCAGCGTCTAAGCGCGTAGTATGACCAACGCCGTCCGCATTGCGCCGTCAATCTTGTCCGCCGATTTTGCAAGGCTGGGTGAAGAAGTGCGCGCGATTGACGCGGCAGGATGCGACTGGATCCATGTCGATGTCATGGACGGGCATTTTGTCCCCAATATCACCATTGGCCCCGCTGTCGTAAAGGCGCTTCGCCCGCATAGTGCTAAGCCATTTGACGTGCATTTGATGATCGCGCCCGTTGACCAATATGTGCAAGATTTTGCTGACGCTGGCGCAGATATTATCTCCTTCCATCCCGAGGCTGGACCGCACCCGCACCGCACCGTGCAGTTGATCAAGTCGCTGGGCAAAATGGCGGGCATTGTGCTTAATCCGCATACGCCAGCGAAGATGCTCGATTATCTCATCGACGATGTCGATCTCGTCTTGATTATGAGCGTGAACCCCGGCTTTGGCGGACAGAGTTTTATCTCAAGCCAGTTACGCAAAATCGAAGCTGTGCGGAAAATGATTGAGAAAACCGGACGTGATATCCGGCTGGAAGTCGATGGCGGCATTACGACCGATACCGCCCCGCTGGCGATATCGGCTGGAGCGGACACGTTGGTGGCGGGCACGGCCACATTCAAGGGGGGCGAGAGCCAATATGCCGCCAATATCCGGGCGCTGAGGGGTGAATGACCGGTAATTTTGAGGACGGCACCGATCAACGGCAGACGGCCTTAATCGTCAGACCCAAGGGCGCGGGGCAAAATATTCTCGAGCGCCTCTCTCTCGAATTTTACAAGCTGACATGGCGCACACCGCTGCACAATGGCCGGTTGAAGGGCAAGGTGCCTTTGCGCCTTCTGGCGGTACCGAAGGACCCTTTGGAAGGCGATTCCGGGCGCGGCCAGGCGCTGCGCATGGGCAAATTCCATTATCAGGGTTTTGAACAAGCCTTTGATTCGCTCGATTATGACCAGCTCGATCTGTCGCCATCGCTGACGGATTATATTCACCGTTTTGACTGGCTGCGTGATCTGGCGGCGGCGACCAATCGCGGCGAAGGTGCGCCCGTCGCCGCGCGTATCGCCGATGCTTGGTTGCTCGCCAATGGCATGAAGACCCGCGAACCGGCTTGGCGTGTCGACAATTGCGCATGGCGGTTGTTGAACATGGCCGCCGGATCACCGTTTTTGCTCAGCAGTTCGGAGCCGATTTACCGTTCGCGCGTCATCAATCATTTTGCGCGGGTGGCGCGGCATTTGGACCAGTCCGCACCAAGGGCGCAAAGCCACTTTGCCAAGACCGTTGGCTGGGCAGGGGTTGTTGCCGCGTCCTTATTATTGCCCGAAGGCAAAATCCGCCGCGCCGTGGGCGAAGACGGATTAGCGGAATCCTTGCGCGTCACAATTTTCCCCGATGGCGGCGTGGTGTCGCGCTCACCCATCCAGTTGATGGAACTCATCGGCCTGTTGAGCCTGTTGAAACAATGCTATGTTGCACAAGATGAGCTGGTGCCGGATTTCCTTATCGAGGCATTGGGCCGCGCGGTGCCTGCCTTATTGGGCCTGACACATTCCGATGGCGGGCTCGGTGCATGGCAGGGATCCGCGCATATGACCGCAGACCGGATTGACGCGCTTGTGGCGGCGAGTGAAGTCCGCACCCGTCCGCATCGCCAAGCACTGGATTGGGGCTATCAGCGTGTCTCTGCTGGCAAATCTTTGCTTTTGCTGGACGCAGGGCCGCCACCGCTCGCGCGCCAGTCGGCATCGGGTTGCGCCTCAACCCTCGCATTCGAACTATCGCATAATGGGCAGCGGATCATCGTCAATTGCGGCGGCGCGGCACTGGTCGGCGCGACCATATCGGCGGCACTTGCCCGCGGTCTTCGGACCACGGCGGCGCATTCGACCTTGTGCCTGAATGACACCAATTCGACCGCCATTTTGCCGGGCGGTCAATTGGGCAAGGGCGTGACGGAAGTCGGCCTTGAACGCCGCGACATTGATCAAGCGACGCGGATTGAGGCAAGCCATGACGGCTATGCCAAAAACTTTGGCTATAACCATGTCCGCCTGCTCATCTTGCGGTCTGACGGCATGGAATTGCGGGGCGAAGATAGGCTGTTGCCGCAGGAAAACCCGCGGGACGATGTGATGGCGCATGTCCGATTCCATCTGGGCCCAGATATTGAGATCACAGCATCGGACACGCCGCAGACTGCATTGCTGCGCATGGCCGATGGCAGCAACTGGGCGTTTGTCACCTCCGGCGGTATATTGTCTGTCGATGATAGCTTATGGATTGACCAAAATGGTCGCCCGCACCCGACCCAACAACTTGTGATTGCCGCCGATACGGGTAAAGGCGAGCTCCAGATCAACTGGCAACTGCGCCATTTAGGATAAATTCATGCAAGACGTCGTCATTAAGCGGGCTCTATTGTCGGTGTCCGACAAAGCGGGATTATTGGAGCTTGGCCATGCGCTGGCGGCGCGCCATGTCGAATTGGTATCGACAGGCGGGACCGCCAAAGCGCTCCGCGCCGCTGGCCTTGAGGTAAAGGACATTAGCGATCTTACCGGCTTTCCTGAGATGATGGACGGCCGCGTGAAGACATTGCATCCTATGGTGCATGGCGGTTTGCTGGCGGTGCGCGATAATCCCGAACATGCCGCCGCAATGGCCGAGCATCATATCGGCGCCATCGACCTTGTGGTGGTCAATCTTTATCCCTTTGTGCAGACGGTCGCCAAAGGCGCATCGCGTGATGAAATCATCGAGAATATCGACATTGGCGGACCATCCATGGTGCGCAGCGCGGCGAAAAACCATGCCTTTGTAACGATCCTGACCGATCCGGCCGATTATGGTGAACTGATTGCCGAGCTTGAGAAAAACGACGGTAAAACCAGCTATGACTTCCGCCGCAAATGTGCGGCAAAGGCATATTCGGCAACCGCCGCTTATGACAGCATGATCAGCCAATGGTTTGCCTTTGCTGACCAACAGCAGCTGTTTCCAGACATGCTTGCCGTCAATGGCCATCGCGCGGCCGAATTGCGTTATGGCGAAAATCCGCATCAACGCGCGGCGCTATATGTGCCTGTCGGCCCGCATATTGCGGGCATCGCGCAGGCCGAACAAGTGCAGGGCAAGGAATTGTCCTATAATAATTACAATGACGCCGACGCCGCGCTGGAACTAGTCGCCGAATTTCGCGACGGCCCGCCAACGGTTGTTATCGTCAAGCATGCCAACCCGTGCGGCATGGCAACGGGCGCGACATTGATCGACGCCTATCGCGCGGCCTTGGAATGCGACAGCGTTTCGGCCTTTGGCGGCATAGTCGCCGTCAACCGCCCGCTCGATGCGGCGACAGCCGAAGCAATTACCGAGATATTTACCGAAGTCGTGGCTGCGCCATCCGCCGATGATGCGGCCAAGGCCGTATTCGCCAAGAAGAAGAATTTACGCTTGTTGCTCACCGGCGAATTGCCCAATCCGAAACGCGGTGGCCTTTCTATCAAGCCTATTACTGGCGGGTTGCTCGTGCAATCGCGCGACAATGGCCATGTGGCCGATGATGCATTTACAGTGGTCACTAAGCGCGCACCAAGTGCACAGGAGCTGGCGGATTGTCGCTTTGCATGGACGATTGCCAAGCATGTGAAGTCGAATGCGATTGTCTATGCAAAGGATGGCGCAACGGCCGGTATTGGCGCGGGCCAAATGAACCGGCGTGACAGCGCGCGTATCGCCGCGATTAAGGCCATAGAGGCCGCTGAAACTTATGGTTGGGATGCGCCCCGCACCATTGGTTCCGCCGTCGCATCCGATGCGTTTTTCCCCTTTGCAGACGGCTTACTTGCCGCTGCAGAAGCGGGCGCCACGGCGGTGATTCAGCCGGGCGGATCGATGCGTGATGATGAAGTGATTGCCGCCGCCGATGAAGCTGGCTTGGCCATGGTCTTCACCGGCATGCGGCATTTTAGGCATTGATTTAGCTCCCCTCCCGCAGGCGAGAGGGGGGATTGGTTTCAGCTAGCGCGCTTCACAGCGTTTTTGTAGCCACCCTTTTTGGGGCCGTAATTGCGTGCAGGTGCACCAGGATCGCGGCGGTTTTCGCTGCGTGCGGCAAAGGCGCGGTCGGCGGTTGGACGACGATCACCCGAACCAACATTGTCGCTGCGTGGGCGTGCATCGTTTTTGCCACCTTCACGGCTGCCGTCGCGTGGACCGATGGCGGGTTGCCAGCCACCTTGCGGGGCGTGCGTGCGGTTGCGGGTTTCGCCGTTTAGGCCAGTGCCACCATTGTTGCCGCCAAGCTTCTTGCCGGCATAATTGGTGCGCCCGCCGCCGGGCTGACCACCACCGCGACCGCCACGTGCCTGTTGCGGTTTTTTATCGGCAACGGGGGGTGGTAATGCGGCCACAGCTGCACGGAATCCTTCGGGAAGGCCAAGTGTCATCGCACGGACACCAGTCAGGCGCTCGATATCCTTCATGTAGCCGCGTTCATCACCCGCAACGAAGCTCATCGCGATGCCTTCACGGCCGGCACGTGCGGTGCGGCCAATGCGGTGAACATATTGTTCAGGCACGTTGGGCAGTTCGAAGTTGAACACATGGCTGACGCCAGGGACGTCGATACCGCGTGCCGCAATATCGGTTGCCACGAGGATTTTGATCTTGCCATCACGGAACGCTTGCAGCGCAGCGGTGCGCTGGCCCTGCGATTTGTTGCCATGGATGGCGGCGGATTGAATGCCCGCACCCGCCAGCCCACGCACAACGCGGTCGGCGCCATGCTTTGTGCGGGTGAACACGAGGGCGCGGTCAATGTCTTCACTTTGCAATTTGAGCGTCAGCAATGTCTGCTTTTCGCGCTGCTCGACAAAGGTCACGAATTGTTCAACGCGCTCCGCGGTGGTCGATGCAGGCGCAACCGAAACACGGACAGGGTTGTTGAGGAAGCGGTTACCCAGCTCAGCAATTGCCTTTGGCATGGTTGCCGAAAAGAACAATGTCTGACGCTGCTTTGGTAGCAACTGGTCAATACGTTTCAGCGCGTGAATAAAGCCCAAATCCATCATCTGGTCGGCTTCATCCAATACGAAAATTTCAACGTCCTTTAACGTCACCGCGCGCTGCTCAATCAAATCGATCAAGCGACCGGGTGTCGCGACGAGAATATCGACGCCGCCAGCAAGACGCTTCTTTTGGCTGAAAATCGGCATGCCGCCAAAAACGCAATCGACCTTCAGGCCCAAAAATTTGCCATAAGTGCGGAAACTGTCGGCGATTTGCGCCGCGAGTTCGCGTGTTGGTGACAAGACAAGCATCCGGCAGCTATATTGCTGACGCGCCTTTGGCTTGGTGGCGAAATGGTGGAGGGACGGCAAGGCAAATGCCGCGGTCTTGCCCGTTCCGGTCTGCGCGATACCGCATAGATCGCGGCCCTCAAGCAAGGATGGAATGGCCTGTTGCTGAATGGGGGTTGGCGTATCATAGCCAGCCGCCTCAAGCGCCTTAAGGATAGGTTGGGCAAGGCCCAGGTCTTGGAAAAAAGACATAAATATACTTTCAAATAGTCGTCGCGTCCCGTCATGCGTGCCCTTTCATCAGGACCGCACAGGCGCAACAGCAGGTGTTCGGGAGCAGCTTATGCTGACCCGTTGGAAACAACCCTGCGTGATATGGGAAGCCTCTAAGCTTACGCATCTTGTTCGTTTGGCGGAGCCTGTATCAAGGCCCTCACGCTGCCAAAACTGCGGCGGTATTGTCCGCTCGCCTCATGCGCTTGGGCCGCCTATGGCGAAACAGCAGCGAAAACGCAAGTTATTTGTGCGTTTGCGCAATAATCGGTCGCAAGCGCCCGCTAAAGATGCATGAAGTCGCGGTCGAAACTTTTCAAATGTGCGCCGCCGTCGACGAAAATAACTTGCCCGGTCACATCCTGCGCTTGGGCGAGATAGACGACAGCGTCCGCGACGGCCGATGGCGAGGGCAACGCGCCCAAGGGCATCATATCGGCCAGCCGCGTTTCTTGCTCTGCGGTATAATCATCGGTTGCAATCACAAGTCCGGGAGCGACGCCATTGTATCGCGCACGCCCAGCGAAGGATGCGGCCATGGACCGGACGGATGTCGCCAGCGCTTGCTTCGACAAGGTGTAGCTGATCTGGTCCTGGTGCGGATTGACCACGCGTTGATCGAGGATATTGACGATTGCGGGGCGCGCCGCTGGCCCAGCGGCTTGCACCAAAGCCTGGCTTAGCAATAAGGGCGCAAACAGGTTCAACCGGAAATGCGCCTCTAGCGTTTCCAACGTCATCTTCTGCCAGTCGTCTTGCCCAAACATCGCGGCACTGTTCACCAGCAGATCCGGTGTGCGACCAAAATGGGCGGTAATCATATCCAAAAGCTTCGCTGGATCGCCCGCGCTGAGGTCAAAGGTGAAGGCATGCCATTCGCTGCCATTTGCCTGCAGCGCTGCCGCAAGAGCGGCCTCTGGCGGCTTGTCCATATGGCTGACCAAGGCCAGCGCATAACCCGCGTCCGCAAGCTTTGTTGCAATCGCTGCGCCCAGCCTGCGCTTGCCACCGGTGACGATTGCAAGCGGCTTAACTGTCACTTGCGGCACCGCGACATGGTAATACCAATCGCCTCATTATCTTCGGCAATCGCCAGCTTGACGATTTTAACGACGATGTTGCTGATACGTGGATCGTCAGCGAACAACGTATCCATGATATGATCGGCCACCGCTTCAATCAGCGTGAAGTGCACGCCTTCAGGCAGCTTTGTTACCGCTTCCTTCAACGTCATATAATTTTTGGAAGCCGATAAGGGCGTATCTGGCGCGTAATACGGGTGCATATCCAGCGTGGTGCTGATGGATATACGCAGCGGTTGCGGCAGATGCGTTTCCTGGCTGTAAATGCCCGTCAGGACATTGACGACAAGATCGTGCACCTCAAGAATTAAACTGTCGCTCATACTACTCCTTAACGCGACCAGCGGGCGAAGATGGCGGTGGGCAAAAGCATGCCTCGGCCTTGTTCGCGTACCGCCAGTTCACCAAATTCAACCTTGCCGCCAAGGTCCGCAAAATGCGATTCCAATAACCCACCCAACGCCAATGCGGACATGCGTACGGCGTAAACGGTCAAAAACAGAAACTTCGATTCCGCATCCAACAACTTGCGACAATTGGCAATCAGCTCTGGCAAATCCTCTTCCAGTCGCCATACTTCGCCTTCTGGACCGCGGCCATATTTGGGTGGGTCCAATAATATGCCGTCATAGCGTTTTTCGCGACGTACTTCGCGCGCAACAAATTTGGCGGCGTCATCGACAATCCAGCGGATCGGGCGGTCTGCCATGCCAGACATTTCGGCATTGGCCCGCGCTTGCCCAACCGATTTCTTCGAGGCATCGACGTGCACCATCTGCGCGCCCGCAGAAGATAAAGCGAGCGTACCAACACCGGTATAGCCGAACAGGTTCATGGCAACTGGGTCAGTAACGCCCGCCAATTGTTCGCGCATCCAACGCCATACTGGATCCATATCCGGGAAGAATCCTAAATGGCGAAACGGCGTGCAGGAGGCGGTAAATTGTACTTCGTCATTCCACGACAAGGGCCATCCATCCATCGGAACGGGCTTGTTATTATACCAACGGCCGCCGCCGTCATCGTCTGATCCCGGTACAAATTCGGCGTCAGCGGGCCATTCGGCTAAGGCCGGGGCCCACATTGCTTGTGGTTCTGGGCGGATGAAATAGCGGTCACCATAGGATTCATATTTGCGGCCATGGCCTGAATCTATCAGCGTATAATCGCTGCGCGGTTCGCTAATCAGGGTGACGAAATCCGGCTTCATATTCAACGCGTGGCGCGCGCCAGCACATAATCACGCACGGCGTCATATGCGCCGGGCAGGACGTCAAAGCGTTCTTCGCGGTCAAATAACTGCGCAACGCGGGCGGGCAGTGCGGGGCGGATGCCCGTGGCATTTTCCACCGCATCTGGGAATTTGGCTGGATGCGCTGTCGCCAATGTCACCACGGGCACATCGGGGCGGATACCCGCATTGCGCGCGGCGTGCAAAGCGATGGCAGTATGCGGGTCAATAATCTGATCAGTGGCGCCATAGGCCCAGCGCATGGCCGCTGACATTTGGTCGGCATCGGTACGCGCGCTGGTGAGCAAGGACGCATTTTTGCGCATCTCGGGCGACAGCACCATCTTGCCCATTTGTTCAAACCATTTCATCCGCGCACCTGTGGTTGCACCAACGCGGCCCTCCAGATCGAACAATAAGCGTTCAAAATTGCTTGATACCTGAATATCCATTGATGGCGATGCCGTCGGGGTTACGCTGAGCACCGAATAATCGCCTTTTGACAAAGCGCGGTGCAAAATATCGTTGATGTTGGTGGCCACAATCAGCCGCTCAATAGGTAGGCCCATTTGCGCCGCGACATAGCCAGCAAACACATCGCCAAAATTTCCGGTCGGTACCGAAAAGGCGACTTTGCGTTCAGGGCCGCCAAGCCGGAGCGCGGCGTAGAAATAATAGACCACTTGCGCCATCAGGCGGGCCCAATTGATCGAATTGACCGCAGATAGGGTCAGCGGGCCATTCACATCCTTGTCGTTGAACATCCGCTTTACCATGGCTTGGGCGTCATCAAAGCTGCCGCCAATGGCGATGTTATGGACGTTGGGCGCAAGGATGGTTGTCATCTGCCGCCGCTGCACATCGGATACGCGATTATGTGGATGCAGCATGAAAATTTCAATCTGCGCGCGTCCGGCAACGGCATCAATCGCGGCTGAACCCGTATCGCCAGAGGTGGCGCCGACAATCGTCAGCTTTGTGTCCGTGCCCGACAGAAAACGTTCAAAAAACTGCCCCAGCAATTGCAGCGCGACATCCTTGAACGCCAAGGTCGGGCCGTGAAACAGCTCAAGCAACCAATGCTGTCCATCCAACTGCACCAAAGGCGTCACCGCTGTATGGGCAAAGGAACCATAAGCTGTGGCGCACAAGCTTCTCAGCTCTGCTTCGTCCAAAACGCCGACCGTAAACGGCGCCATGATGCGCGCGGCGAGGTCCACATAAGACAGTCCGCGCATCGCGGCGATCTCATCGGTCGAAAATTGCGGCCAATGGCGCGGCACATATAAGCCGCCGTCGCTGGCAAGCCCAGTGAGCGTGACGCCTGCAAAATCAAGCACGTCTGCGTTGCCGCGTGTGCTGATATATTCTGTTCCGTTTATCGCCATAGCGGCCAAGCGGTTAACCGCAGAGCCACATTTACGCAAGATTATTGCAAATCAGCGCGGACAAATTCGGCACATCTTTCGCCAATCATGATGCTTGGCGCATTGGTGTTGCCGGAAACAAGACGCGGCATGATGCTGGCATCGGCCACATATAGTCCTTCTATGCCGCGATATTTTAGGCGCGCATCGACAACATCATCGTCATTCGGCCCCATGCGGCAGGTGCCAACGGGATGGTAGACCGTATCAGCACGGCTGCGGATGAGATCGTCCAATGCGGCATCGTCATTGAGATCCACCGGATGCCGATTCTTGCCATTATAAGCAGCCAATGCAGGCGCTTCGAATATGCGGTGCATCGCGCGCACACCGGCGCGCAATGTCGCCATGTCGCGGTCATCGCTTAAGAAGGCGGGGTCAATGACCGGAGCGACGCGCGCGTCCGATGATGCCAAACGCACAGTCCCCCGGCTTTCAGGGCGCAGAACACAGGCATGGCAGCTAAAGCCATGGCCCTTCACTTTGGAACGGCCATGATCTTCCAGCATGGCAGGCACGAAGTGATATTGGATGTCGGGCGCGGGCAAGCTTGGGTCAGAACGCCAAAATCCGCCTGCCTCGGCAAAGCAAGTGGTCATAACGCCCGTGCGCTTGCGGCGATGTTCGATGATGGCCTTGACCATCTTGACTGTGCCAGCGAGCGAATCGCCGAAGAAATCATGCTTCGACTGGGTTTCAAAGCTGGAGACATAATCGATATGGTCCTGCAGGTCGGCACCAATCGCGGCCTTATCATGCACAACGTCAACGCCAACACTGCGCAAATGTTCGGCTGGCCCCATGCCGGACATCATCAAGATTTGCGGCGAGCCAAAGGCACCTGCGGATAGGATAACCGCCCCGCGCGCTTTGATTGTCCGGCGCTTGCGGCCCTGACGAATGACCACGCCCGTAGCGCGGCCATTTTCGACGATGATCTTTTCGGTCAGCGCGCCTGTGAGAACTTCCATACGGTCACGTGCCGGCTCGACATAGGCGCGTGCGGCGGTCCAACGTTCGCCGCCTTTTTGCGTAACCTGATACAGGCCAAAGCCGTCCTGCGTCGCGCCGTTGAAGTCGCTATTGACCGGCAATTGCAATTCGGACGCGGCTTCAATGAAGGCAAGGCTGCCTGCTTGCGGCCAGCGTTGATCGGAAACCGAAAGCGGCCCGCCTGATCCGTGGAATGGATCTGCGCCGCGTTCATTATCTTCGCAGCGTTTGAAATATGGCAGCACATCGTCATAAGACCATCCATCGCAGCCCAAGGCGGCCCAATTGTCATAGTCATATTTATGGCCGCGAATATAGACCATCGCGTTGATCGCGCTCGACCCGCCAAGGCCCTTGCCGCGCGGTTGGTAACCCGTGCGGCCATTCAGGCCCTTTTGCGGGACGGTTTCATATTTATAATTGGACCCATTGCGGATGAACGGCATGAAACCGGGCGTCTTGATCAACATGTTATTGTTGTTGCCGCCGGCCTCAATCAAGCAGACCTTATATTTGCCGCCTTCGGACAGCCGTCCGGCGGCTGCGCTGCCTGCGGAACCACCGCCAATAACAATGATGTCGAACTCGTCCATATCGCCTGCTCCCTCTTCTCGAAGAGGTTTAAGCGGACGATTAATTACTGGCAAGGGTGTAAATAGGCTATGCGTTCACAGTTGGGTCGGCCGTGGCCTGCTGGCTCTCCAGCCATTGCGCCCGAATGCTATCCGACGTGTCCCGGCTGCCATCATGGCTCCAGCCCGGCGGACGCCATAGATAAGAAAATTTATGCCGCCATGGTGCGGACCATAGGTCCTGCGCAATGCCAATCCATTCATGAAACACGCTCCACAACAGGTTGAACGTGCCCAATTGCTTGACGATCCCATAACGGATTTTTTCGCCTTCGACTTCTTCGGTAAAGGTCCCGAACATGCGGTCCCAGATAATGAAGGTCCCGGCATAATTGCGGTCCAGATAGCGCGGGTTGGTCGCGTGATGGACGCGGTGATGGCTGGGCGTGTTCATGACATATTCGATCCAGCGCGGGAATTTGTAAATTGCCTCAGTATGGATCCAGAATTGATAAATGAGATTGAACGCGCCGACGAACAATAGCATCGCGGGATGGAAGCCCAGAAATGCCAGAGGTATGCGGAAGATAAAGCCAAGCGCGATAAAGCCTGTCCATGTTTGGCGCAGCGCGGTTGATAGATTGTAATGCTGGCTGCTGTGATGGTTCACATGGCTTGCCCAAAACCAGCGGACGCGGTGTCCCGAACGATGCGCCCAATAATATGCGAGATCATCGAGCATAAAGCATAAGGGCCAGGCCCACCAGACCCAGCCAATATCAAACAGGCGATTCTCGTATATCCACATGGCAAGGCTGAACACCAACGCGCCCGTCAATGCGCCGGCAACGGTGCTGCCCGTGCCCAAGGCGAGTGAAGTAAGCGTATCGCGCGGTTCATATTTTTCAGGCGCGCGCCGCCGGGCCCACAGCATCTCTGCGACGATTAGGATGATGAATACCGGAACGGCATAATCAATGGGGCTGAACAATTCAGGCATGTGGGCGTCCTATATTCAAATGGCGCAGGCCAGCGGCCCAATGCGATGCTTGCGCACCCAGATTCAGTGTCACCGAGCCAAAGGTTTTTTCGCCCGTGCCAACGGTGAGGAAATTTTGGTCAAGCCGCGCTTCATTATGATGATCTAGCAACCGCCCGGCCCATTGCACGCCATGCCGCCGTACCAAAAGGTGCCTGTCATTGGCATCGCGCATCAAGGCGGCCATGCCCGCTTTATCAAGGGCGATCTCCACCGGATCGAACCCGCATAGAGTCTCTTGCGCAATTTCGCGCGCTTGTTCTTCGCTGCGTATGCGGACGTCGCCGCCGAGTTTCCAGTATCGCGCAAGCCAAGCGATGAACAAAATCGCGGCGATGGACCCCGCCAGCTTGAGCAATTCTGCTATCACGAAGCGCGCCCGCGCAGCATGTCCATCATCGCGGTCACGGGCGATAGATCATAACCGGCATCCGCGGCCTTTTCAGCCAACACCGCAGGATGTTCACCTTTGGACGCCTGCGCCAAAGCCCAAAGCAATGTCGAGCGCGTGCCGGACCGACAATAAGCGAGGATTTTGCCATCGGTTTTTGCCAGCGCATCCGCCATGGCGGTCACTTGCCATTCAGCAAAGCCAGCATGGGTAACCGGAATGGCGACATAATCCAAGCCAGCGGCCCGCGCGGCGATTTCAATGTCTGTACCCGACGTTTGATCGGCAGATTCATCTTCGGGGCGGTTGTTGATGATCAATGTTACGCCTGCTTGCGCAGCGTCCGTCACGTCGCCAACTGTAATTTGCGGGGCAACAAAGATGCGGTCTGTGAGTTGGCGAAACATCTGAAAAATCCTGTTATAAAATCGCCATAGCCGACGATACATTACCCGCCATATTTTAATCCGCAATCGATAACAAGGAAGGACAAGGCGGCAAGAAGTTTCGGCCCTAAAATTGCGCAATTACGGATAAAAATTCTTCGCCATACGCCTCCAGCTTGCGCGCGCCGACGCCGCTGATCCGGCCCAAGGCACGGATATCGGCTGGCCGCGTCAGCGCCATTTCGCGCAAGGTCGCATCGTGAAAAATGACATAAGGCGGCACGCCGACATTTTCGGCCAATGTCCGGCGTTTGGCGCGCAAGGCCTCAAATAACGGGTTGCCAATGGGGTTGTCGGGGCGGCCTGCGCGCCGCGTGTTGCCGGGTTTTACCATAGCGATCTCAATTTTTTGATCGCCGCGCATAATTATACGGGCATCGCCGCCAAGTTTCAGGCCGCCATGTTCGTTGGCGACCAAAGCGCCGCGCGCCTGCAGGGCACGGGACAAGGGTTTTAGCATCGCGGCCTCCGCCTTGCTCACAATGCCAAATACCGAAAGCTGGTCATGGCCGAACTGGGTAATCCGCTCGTCGCTGTTGCCCGTCAGGACCTTTTCCAAATGGCCCATGCCGAACCTCTGACCTGTCCGATATGCGGCGGAGAGCAATTTGCGGGATAGCTCGGTCGCGTCATGCACGTCGGGCGCATGCAGGCAATTGTCACAATTGCCGCAGGATTCAGGCGGGCTTTCGCCAAAGTGACGCAGCAGCACCGCGCGGCGGCAGCCGGGTGTTTCGACCAAATGCGCCAAGGCAGCCACGCGCGCCAATTCGGCCTCACGCCGCTCCGGTACCAACTCGCTTAAGCGCCCACGTGCGCGGGTGAAGTCGCCCGCGGACCACAGCATATGCGCGACTGCGGGGTCCCCATCGCGCCCCGCCCGGCCGCTTTCCTGATAGTAGGATTCGATAGATTTCGGCAGGCCCGCATGCACGACAAAGCGCACATCGGGCTTGTCGATGCCCATGCCGAACGCGACCGTTGCAACCATGACCATATCTTCGGAGGATACAAATTCGGCCTGCGCGCGTGCGCGGGTCTGTGGCTCCATACCGGCATGATAATAGAGCACCCTGCGGCCCGTCTCCGCAATCTGGGCGGCGATTTTTTCGGTGCGATCGCGGGTTTGGGCGTAAACAATGCCTGCTCCCTGCAACCCCTTTACCAATGCTGCGATGCCGCTGTTCGCGCTAGCTTCGGCGATGTAGCGGATGTTAGGCCGGTCGAAACCCGCCACCATGACGCCGTCCTTAGGAATACCCAATTGTTCGGCAATATCATCACGTGTGTGCGTGTCGGCGGTGGCGGTGAGCGCGAGGCGCGGCACATGGGCAAAGTCATCCAGCAATGGCCGCAACAAACGATAATCGGGCCGGAAATCATGGCCCCATTCGGACACGCAATGCGCCTCATCAATTGCGAACAGCGAAATTTTGGTCTCACGCAGCAGGTTGCGAAACTCTTGCCCCGATGCCCGTTCTGGCGCGACATATAAAAGATCAAGATTGCCCGCACGGAATCGGGAGATGGTTTCGGCGCGATTGTCGTCGGCGGAGGTGAGTGTAGCGGCACGGATACCCACGGCATCGGCGGCGCGCATCTGGTCATGCATCAGCGCAATCAGTGGTGAAATGACAATGCAGGTGCCATCCATAATCACGGCAGGCAGTTGATAGCAGAGCGATTTGCCTGCGCCCGTCGGCATGATTGCGAGCGTGCGTTGCCCAGCGAGAACGCGCGTTACTACCTGTTCCTGTTGCCCGCGAAAGCTCGCGAAGCCGAACAAGCGGTGCAAAACATCGGCTGGCGTTTGTGGAGGAGCGACGGAGGCCATTGGAAAGCCCTAGCGTGCCCAAAGAGCCAATGACAGAGCCGACATGCCTTTGATTCAAGACGCTTGTGGATAGCGTGCGATTTTACGCGGCGGGAATGGCCTCTTCCTCTGCTTCATTTTGCTGGCGTGCCCACATGTCGGCATAAAGGCCATTTTTGCGCAGCAGTTGCAGATGCGTTCCCTTCTCCGCCACGCGACCTGCCTCCAGCACAATGATCTGATCCGCGTTCACCACGGTCGATAACCGGTGCGCGATGATGATTGTGGTGCGGCGTTCGGAAATGCGCTCCAGCGTGGCCTGAATTTCGGACTCGGTTCGGCTGTCCAAGGCGCTGGTCGCTTCGTCCAAGATCAACAAAGGCGGATTTTTCAGCAAGGTGCGGGCAATGGCCACACGCTGTTTTTCGCCGCCGGATAATTTGAGCCCGCGCTCACCAACCTTGGCGGCATATTGGTCGGGCAGCGATTCAATGAAGCCGTGGATCGACGCCCCGCGCGCGGCCTCTTCGATTTCTGTCTGATTGGCGCCTTCGCGGCCATAGCCGATATTATAACCGATAGTGTCGTTGAACAGAACGGTATCTTGCGGAACGATACCTATGGCGCTGCGCAGGCTTGACTGGGTAACATCGCGTAGATCTTGCCCATCGATAGTTATGCGCCCGCCGGTGATATCATAAAATCGATAGAGCAAGCGCGCGATGGTCGACTTGCCCGCGCCCGATGGACCGACCACGGCCAGCGTTTGGCCGGGTTTTATATCGAAGCTAACGCCGTTTAAGATTTGCCGTTCGGCGTCATAGGCAAAATACACATCATCAAAAACCACCGCGCCGCCATGGACTGCCAATGCAGGCGCATTGGGCTTGTCCGTGATTTCGGCGGGGGTATCGATAAGCTCGAACATGGCGGCCATATCGGTCAGGCCTTGGCGGACGGTGCGATAGACCATGCCCAACATGTCCAATGGCCGGAAAAGCTGCGCCAATAACGTGTTCACCGTTACTACATCGCCTGTGGTAAATTGTCCGCGGGACCAGCCCCAAACAACATAGCCCATGGCGCCAGCCATCATCAGATTGGTGATCAGGGATTGCCCGATATTCAACGCGGCGAGCGAGTTTTCCGATTTGACGGCGGCATTGGCATAATGACGCACGACCTCCGCATAGCGGCGGCTCTCGCGCTTTTCTGCGTTGAAATATTTGACCGTTTCATAATTCAAAAGGCTGTCGACGGACTTGGCCACGGTTTGGGTATCAAGCTCGTTCATTTCCTCGCGCAATTTGTTGCGCCAGTTGGTGATGACGGCGGTGTAGACAATGTAGCTGACGACCATGATCAGCGTCGCAATGACCATGCCCCAACCAAATGAAATCTTGAAATATACGGAGACTAAAAACAGCTCCAGCAGGGTCGGTGCGATGTTGAACAACAGGAAATAGAGCATGATGTCGATGCTCTTTGTGCCGCGTTCAATCACCTTCGTAACCGCGCCTGTGCGGCGGTTCATATGGAACCGCATCGACAGATTGTGCAAATGGCTAAAGACGTTTTCGGCGAGGCGGCGCGTTGCTTCTTGGCCGACGCGTTCAAAGACAACGTTGCGCAAATTGTCGAATAACACCCCACCAAAGCGCGCGCCGGCATAAGCCGCGACCAAGGCTATGGCGATAGCGACGCTGTCTTCCATGCCCGGCACCATGCGGTCAATGGCCTGACCATAGAGCCATGCCATGCTGAGCTGAATGAGTTTTGAGACAACCACCAGCAGCAAGGCAAAGACAATGCGAACGCGCAAACCGGCTTCATTCTTTGGCCATAAATAGGGCAAGAAACGCCGCATGACGGCGAAATCGGGCTTGGCATCATTATTGGGAGCTAGTGGTGGCACAGGGGCCGTATAGTTATTTTAGCGCAAAGCACAAAGGCCCATCACGCCTTGTTCGACAGCAACATCCATGTCGCAATGCCGTTTATGGCGGTGTAAGCGGCGTAGAGGAGCGATACTGCCAAGGATTCAGCATTGGCCAACCACATGGCGCCGATGAGCAAAGCCAGTTCAATGGCGTAGCTTCCATAAGGGCCAATATGTCGGCCGAAAGCACGCTTGGTCTCTTCAACGATAGGATGCCCAGAGTCCGCCGCTGCTTTGTGCATATAAAAATTGGCGACACCCAATAGAAAGCAGATGGTCAGCAACATAGGCTTTGGATCAGGGTCCTTCGCGGATACCACGCGCTTCATTGCGCTCGGATTGTCGCTCCAGCGCGACCTTGATCATCGCTATGATGGGATCGGCCAGCGCAAGCCCCAAAATGCCGAACAGCGCGCCGAACAGGATTTGCGCACCGAGTACTAAAGCAGGCGCCAAATCGACCGCACGTTTTGCGACCATGGGGACGATTAGATATCCATCCACCATCTGCACGACGAAATACACGAAAATGGCGTAGAGACCGACATCGACCCCGGCAGAAAATCCAACAAGGATAATCAGCGCCCCAGATATAATTGCGCCGATATTGGGCAGAAATGCCAGCAGACCGGTGAGCACGCCCAGCAATGCCGCCATTGGCACGCCGCCAAGGCTGAGTAACACCCATGTGCCCACGCCTTCAACCGCCATGCCAAGCAGGCGACCCGCCATCAGGCGGCGGAGCACGCTACCTATTTTTTCGGCGGTTCCGTAAAAATGCGTGCGCTCTGCCAAAGGCAACATCCATGCAACACCGCGTTCATACATGCGTGGTTCGGCAGCAATAAAGATGCCAAGAACCAACATCATCGCAAGATTTGTGACCGCACCTAAAACAGACGTTACCGCTTCCGTGACGCGGCCCACAGAGTTTAGTATCTGCGAACCTAGGCCCTTCACATCCTCAGCGGAAATGTTGAACCCTGCGGCTTCAAGTTGGATACCGATCCTTTCTATTTGTGTTGCGACAATGGCCTGAAGACTTGCGGCTTGCGCGGCGAGTTCAGACCCTGTGAACACAAAGGTCCAATACATAAAGCCAAAGACGGCCAGTACGACAATCGTCAGACGAAAGCCGCGGGGGATCGGCAATATGCGGCCGAGAAGCCGTGCGCCACCGTCGAACATAGCGGCAAGAACGATACCGCCAATGATGAGCAAAATGGGCTGGGCGAGCCAGATGAAGGCGGCAACCAAACTGGCCATGCCAATCCAAACGGCGGCACGCTTAATCTCTGAACGAATGAGCGGGTCGTAAAGCTCGGTTGGGCCTACCTCTTCGCGAAAGCTGTCATGCATCTGCGCAGCAGGCTTTCTGCGCGTCCGGCGCGGCTTGCTTGGCGCAAGAGGCGTGCCGTCACTCACCTTGCGTGACCTTTTCGGGCCGCAAGCTGTCGCCCGCACGATCCCCGCGTAATGCGCTGAACCAACTTGCCGGATTTAGGCCAGTGCTGCCATCAACCGAGAATGTGATAATTTCAGCCCGACCACCGATGCGATCCCAAGATACGGGGCCACCAAGGCCGCCAAGCTCAGCCGCTACACGGCTGTCGGAACTGTTATCGCGGTTATCACCCATCAGGAAAACATGTCCGGCTGGGATTTTTACAGGCGCCATGTCATCGGTATCGCGCCGGCGTGCGTCAATGGTGTCATATTGCACTTTATTGGGTAGGGTTTCGCGAATGATGGGCAAATGGCAGCTCAGCACGCCGTCATCACCGCGTCTCAGTGCGCCCGGAAAGTCATAGTCATTGCAAGGGCCGTTGGCATCGACGGGCAAAATGAGGTTTGGCTGGGCCTCCTGCTTCACTGGCTTTCCATTCAAGAAAATCTGACCAGCGCGCAAGGCGATAGTATCGCCGGGTAAGCCTATGACGCGCTTGATCCAATCCTGATTTTTGCCCTTTGGCGTCAATATGACGATGTCGCCACGCTCCGGCATTTTGCCCCAAATCCGTGTGTTGCTCTCGGGTAACGGCACCGCCAAGGCGTCAACTTCTTCGCGCAGCACCAGCCAGCGGAATATCGCGACGGGATTCGGGATCGTCGGTGACACATGGCTCCATCCATAAGGATATTTGCTTACAAACAACCTATCACCCACCAGCAAGGTTGGCATCATCGAAATGGATGGGATGTAAAAGGGCTTCGCTATGAAGCTATGAAAGGCAAGCACGGCGAGTAAAAGCCAAAACATGCCCTTAAGTTCCGTCCAAGCAGCAGATGCCCAGCCTTGCTTTTCCGGTGCGGGTGTTGGCGGTGTCGCCGAAGTGCTGTTATCGGTGGTCAAACTGGTCATGCCTTTTGCGATCTCAACGCTTCTATAATGACAAATGCCTGTGCCCATGGATGGTCATCGGTCAATGTCACATGAACATGGGCTTCATAGCCTGAAGGAATCATGGCGTCGAGCCGTGCTTTTGCGCCACCCGTAAGGGATAGGGTCGGCGCACCTGAAGGCCCATTGACGACGCCAATGTCCTTCATAAACACGCCATGTCTAAAACCAGTTCCTACGGCTTTTGAAAAGGCCTCTTTCGCGGCAAAGCGCTTTGCATAGGTTCCGGCTTTGGTGAATGGGCGCTTGGCAGCCTTGGCGCGTTCCACATCGGTAAAAACACGATTTTCAAATCGCGCGCCAAATCGCTCAATCGACTTGGCGATGCGTTCGATATTACACAGGTCCGATCCAAGCCCGATAATCATCGTGCAAGGTCCATCAAATTCCGCATTTTGCGCACGCTTTCTTCCAAGCCAATGAAAATGGCCTCGCCGATGAGATAGTGCCCGATGTTCAGTTCGGCAAATTGCGGAATGGCGGCAATGGGCTGCACATTTTCAAAAGTTAGCCCATGGCCCGCATGGGGCTCGATCCCGTTCTTTGCCGCAAGAGCCGCCGCATCGGCAATCCGGCGCAATTCGATTTCGCGCGGCTCGCCTTCCAAATGGGCATATTTTCCGGTGTGAAATTCAACGATATCCGCTTTCAGGCGCATAGCGGCTTCAATCTGGCGTGCTTCAGGCTCAATGAACAAGCTTACTCTAATGCCAGCGTCGATAAGCCGCGTGACGATGGGCGCAAGATGATTATGTTGCCCCGCCGCGTCCAACCCGCCTTCGGTCGTCCGCTCTTCGCGTCGCTCAGGTACAATGCACGCAGCATTAGGTTTATGCCGAAGGGCAATATCAAGCATTTCATCCGTTGCCGCCATTTCCAAATTAATGGGCAAACGGATTTCCCGTATAATCGCGTCCAAGTCTGCGTCACGAATATGCCGGCGGTCTTCGCGCAAATGTACGGTGATGCCATCACCGCCAGCAGCCTCAACCATATGTGCCGCCCGCATCGGATCGGGATGCAAGCCGCCGCGCGCATTGCGAATGGTCGCGACATGGTCAATGTTAACGCCCAAGCGCAAGCGGTGCGGCCTGGGCGCTTGCATCCTCACTTCCGGCTACCTGGCTTCACCGCTTCTGTCGCGGCGAGCTCAGATGGCAGTTCATCAGGCGCGTAGGTTGGGAAGTTTAATTGAATGAGCGGGTAGAAGGGCACGCCCAGGTCAACGGTACCCGCCGAACGATCCACTACAGAGGCGGCGGCGATAACAATGCCACCAGCTGCTTCGATTGCGGCAATGGCTTCACGTGAAGACAGGCCAGTGGTCACAACATCTTCTACCATCAAAACTTTGGTGCCGGGCGCGAGCGTAAAACCACGGCGCAAACCAAAAACACCTTCGGGCCGTTCCACAAACATGGCGTCAACGCCAAGAGTGCGGCCCATTTCGTGGCCGATGATGATGCCGCCCATAGCGGGCGAAATGACCGCCTGAACCTCCGAACGCACTTCGCGCGGCATTTTTTGACTGATCGCCAGCGCAATGCGCCCCGCACGTTCGGGGTTCATCAACAGCCGCGCGCATTGTAAATAATAAGCGCTATGACGGCCGGACGACAGCAGGAAATGCCCTTCAAGCAGCGCGTCGACGCTACGGAATTCAGACAGTATTTCATCTTCAGTCATGATGGGGGGAATTTTCCTTATTGGCCAATGTCGTCTTTTGCATGTCCGGTTTAACGGATTGCAACGCAAATAGGTAGAAGAGTGGTGCATTTAAATGCTAAAAATATTAAATCGACCGCTTGAGGGTTCAGCTTAGCGCGACTATAGGTCGCGCAAGTCCGGCCACCCTCGGGTGAGCTAGACATGCGCAAAGTTCCTGCGCCGCACCAAGGATACGGGGCCAAGTAGATGAATATGTTGAAGAAATTACTGGTTGTCTTCGCTGCAATGACCATGCCGTCATTGGTGATGGCGCAGCCAGCGAATCCTGCGCCAGCGCCATTGACGAAAGAAGTGGCTGCTCCAGTTGTTGCAACGCCTGTTGCGGCAACGACAGCTGCTGACGCGGCTGCACCAGCCGAAGCTGCGCCGAAATCCATGGATGGTTCGTTGCCGGGCTATACGCCCATGCGCCCTAATTATGAAGACAGCGTTGGCATGCCAAAGCCAAAGGAAGTGGATTTTCAGGAACAATTCACCGAAAACGGCCAATATGCAAAATGGATCAATAATGCGATCCTGTTGCCGATCATCACCATCATCTCGTTGTTTGTGCTTGGCCTTTTGCTCTGGGTGATCGTGCGCTTCAATCGTCGCGCCAACCCAGTGCCATCCAAAACGACGCACAATACCTTTATCGAAGTTGTGTGGACTTTGGTCCCTGTGCTCATTCTCTTGGGCATTGCTTACCCCTCGCTCGATCTCTTGGCTAAGCAGTTCAAGCCTGCGCCGGCTGACGCTGTTACCATTAAGGCAACCGGTTATCAGTGGTATTGGGGCTACACATATCCCGACCATGGCGGTTTCGAAGTGATATCGAACATGCTGAAAGAAGAGGATGAAGTCGGTAAGGGTGAACGTTTCCGGACCGAAAATGACGGACCTAAGCTGTTGGCCGTGGACAACCGCATGGTCGTTCCTGCCGGTGTACCATTGCGTATTCAAACAACTGCGGCGGACGTAATTCACGCATTTGCCGTGCCGTCATTGTGGTTCAAGCTGGACGCCGTTCCCGGTCGACTGAATGAAAAATCAATCACAATTACAAAGCCTGGCGTCTATTTCGGGCAGTGCTCTGAACTCTGTGGCGCACGCCATGCATTCATGCCGCTCGTAGTGGAGGCACTTCCGCCTGCGCAATTCGCAGCGTGGGTAAAGGCGCAGGGCGGTTCAATGCCCGGCGAAGAAAAGCCAGCCCCCGCAGCGCCTGCTGCAACCGCAACCCCCAATGAAACCGTTGCTGCACCTGCAGTAGC
Source organism: Sphingorhabdus wooponensis (assembly GCF_003933235.1). GTDB lineage: Bacteria > Pseudomonadota > Alphaproteobacteria > Sphingomonadales > Sphingomonadaceae > Sphingorhabdus_B > Sphingorhabdus_B wooponensis. The sequence goes on along the minus strand of NZ_RWJI01000002.1, from coordinate 243,012 downwards.
TGCGACAAACTAAGAAGGCTTAGACGGATGACAACCATTGCTGCCACAGGTACCGACCTTCACGCGCATGACCATCATGACGCAGACCATAAGCCGGGCTTTTTTGCCCGTTGGTTCATGTCGACTAACCATAAAGATATCGGAACGCTGTATCTGATCTTTGCAATTTTCGCAGGGATAGTGGGTGGCGCGATTTCGGGCCTGATGCGTATGGAGCTTGCTGCTCCTGGCATTCAATATCTGCAAGGCTGGGCATCGATCATGGCTGGCAAGGATGCCTCGCTGGACGAAGCCTATCATATGTGGAACGTGCTGATCACCGCCCACGGCCTTATCATGGTTTTCTTCATGGTTATGCCCGCCATTATTGGCGGCTTTGGTAACTGGTTTGTGCCTTTGATGATCGGTGCGCCTGACATGGCGTTCCCGCGCATGAACAATGTCAGCTTCTGGTTGACCGTTGTGGCCTTCATCATGTTGCTGGGTTCTAGCTTTGTACCGGGTGGCACGGGACTTGGCGCAGGTACTGGCTGGACGGTCTATGCACCATTGTCGACTTCGGGTTCTGTCGGACCTGCGGTAGATATGGCGATCTTCTCGCTGCACTTGGCGGGTGCTGCATCGATTTTGGGTGCCATCAACTTCATCACCACCATTTTCAACATGCGTGCGCCGGGTATGACCCTGCACAAAATGCCATTGTTCGTATGGTCCGTGTTGGTCACAGCATTTTTGCTCTTGCTCGCTTTGCCTGTATTGGCGGCGGCGATTACCATGCTTTTGGTTGACCGTAACTTTGGCGGCGCGTTTTTCGATGCGTCGGCGGGCGGTGACCCCGTATTGTATCAGCATCTCTTCTGGTTCTTCGGCCATCCCGAAGTGTATATCATGATTTTGCCCGGTTTCGGCATCATCAGCCAAATCGTTGCGACCTTTAGCCGTAAGCCCGTGTTCGGCTATCTCGGCATGGCCTATGCCATGGTTGCGATTGGCGTCGTTGGCTTCGTCGTCTGGGCGCACCACATGTTCACCACGGGTATGAGCGTCGATATGAAAATGTACTTCACCGCGGCAACGATGGTGATTGCGGTACCAACCGGCATTAAGATCTTCAGCTGGATTGCAACCATGTGGGGCGGTTCGGTGAGCTTCAAGACGCCAATGGTATGGGCCATGGGCTTCATCTTCATGTTCACCGTGGGTGGCGTGACAGGCGTTGTGCTGGCCAATGGTGGTCTTGATGACAACTTGCATGACACATATTATGTTGTCGCCCACTTCCATTATGTTTTGTCGCTAGGTGCGGTGTTCTCGCTCTTCGCTGGCTTCTATTATTGGTTTGGCAAAATGTCGGGTCGTCACCTGAACGAATTCCTGGGCCATCTGCATTTCTGGGTGTTCTTCGTTGGCGTGAACGTGCTGTTCTTCCCGATGCACTTCCTCGGAAACTCCGGCATGCCGCGTCGCTACCCTGATTATCCAGAGGCTTTTGCCTATTGGAACGGCGTGGCTTCGTTTGGATATGCCATCATGGCTGTTGGCGTGCTTATCTTCTTCGTCAATGTCATCTGGTCGTTGGTCGCTGGCCGCCGTGCAGAGGACAATTATTGGGGTGAAGGTGCGACCACGCTTGAGTGGACGCTGACAAGCCCTCCACCATATCACCAGTTCGAAACGCTGCCGGTTATTAAGTAACTGGCGGCGGTTCGCCGCTTTGAACGTCTCGAACGTTTGGGAACAGGCATGACAACCGCGACGCGTGACATCATTTTGCCAGCCGAGTGGCGCGACTTCTGGGCTTTAACTAAGCCTCGGGTCATGTCGCTTGTCGTGTTCACGGCGCTGTGCGGATTATTGGCTGCACCCGGTAGCATTCATCCGGTGATTGGTTTTACCGCGATACTCTGCCTGGCTTTGGGGGCCGGTGCCTGTGGTGCGCTGAACCAATATTTCGAAGCGGACATCGACGCCAAAATGGCACGGACAGCCGCGCGGCCGCTACCCGCACGGCGTATGGACCGGGCGTCGGCCTTGAACTTTGGCATTGGCCTTGCCGCTTTTTCGGTGGGTATCATGGGCGTTGCCGTCAATTGGCTGTCTGCCGGACTGTTGGCCTTCTCGATTTTCTTCTACGCGATTGTTTACACAATCTGGTTGAAGCCCAATACGCCACAAAATATTGTGATTGGCGGCGCTGCGGGGGCATTTCCGCCTGTCATCGGATGGGCGGCGGTAACGGGCGATGTGACGCTTTTGCCGGTCTTGCTTTTCGCGATCATCTTCCTGTGGACGCCGCCACATTTCTGGGCGCTCGCATTGTTTATGAAGACTGATTACGGCGCCGCTGGAATTCCGATGCTTCCCAATGTGAAAGGGCAGCGGGTCACGCGCAACCAGATTTTCGGCTACAGCTTCCCCATGGCGGCGACGGCGATACTGCCTTTTGCTTTAGGTGAAACGGGCCTGATCTATGGTGTAGCCGCGATTGTTCTTAACATCCTGTTTTTGGGTTTGGCCTACCGTGTCTGGAAAAATGAGACGACAGATGCGGCGGCGATGAAGCCGGAAAAGCAACTTTTTGCCTTCTCGATCCTTTACCTGTTTCTCCTTTTTGCAATTTTCGCCGTTGACCGGATGGTAATGTCATGACTCAGAATGAACCGTCTGCTTATACCGCCGAAGAAACGGCCATTATCCGCAAGCGCCAGGCGGGACGTTCGCGGGTGATGGGTATTGCTTTGGTCGGATTGTGTATCTTGTTCTTCTTAATCACCGTAGTGAAAGTAGGAGTCTGGGGCTGATGGCTGTATCTAATGTAAAGACGGGTTTTCTTGCTGCAGGGCTTGCTGTTTCCATGGTAGGCGTTGGTTTTGCTGCAGTGCCTTTATACCGTTTGTTTTGCCAAGTGACGGGTTTTGGCGGCACAACGATGCGCGTGGACGCCGCAGTGGCCGCCACCGTTCCAGTGTCGAACAAAACTATCGTTGTACGCTTTGATGCCAATCAACGTGAAGGCCTGCCTTGGGAATTTGGACCCGAGCGGCCAACTGAAACTGTCAGTATCGGCGCGCGGGATATGTCGATCTATATTGCAAAAAATCTCTCGAACGAGCCCGTTACTGGCACCGCTACATTCAATGTGACGCCAGCATTGGCCGGTCAGTATTTTAACAAGATTCAGTGCTTCTGCTTTACCGAACAGACGCTGAAGCCCGGGGAGCAGGTCCGTATGCCGGTCCTATTTTATGTCGATCCTAAGATTATGACCGACCCGGAAACCAAAGACATTGAAGAAATCACACTTAGTTACACTTTCTACCCTGTCGAGAAGCCAAACATGGTGGACCAGACGGCGAACGGTAGCTAAGACATTTGTTAATCGATAAGACTACAGGGAATTGACCATGGCGGGTGCCAAGAATCACGATTATCATATTTTGCCACCAAGCATTACGCCGATATTGGGATCGTTTTCGGCCCTGATAATGTTCTTCGGTTTGGTGATGTGGATGCATCCCGAGCAGTTCGCTTATGGCAGCCTGATTTTTGGCGCCGGCTTGATCGCCGTACTTTACACCTTCTACGCTTGGTGGGCGGATGTCGTAAACGAAGCGCAGGCAGGCGATCATACTCCTGTTGTGCAATTACACCTGCGCTACGGCATGATCATGTTCATCGCGTCTGAAGTTATGTTCTTCGTTGGATGGTTCTGGGCATGGTTTGATTATGCCTTGTTCCCAGTGCCTTTGGAAATCGTCATTGATCCAGAAACGCATGCGTTTACCGTCACTAACCTGATCGGCCAAGAAGGCGCAGCCGCTTTGATGCAATGGCCACCAAAGGGCTTGGAAGTTCTCGATTCGATGAAGCTTCCTTTGCTGAACACGCTGATCCTGTTGTGCTCGGGCACGACCGTGACATGGGCGCACCATGCGCTGATCCACGGTGACCGTGAAGGCCTGAAAAAGGGTCTGTGGCTGACAATCCTGCTCGGCCTACTGTTCAGCGCGATTCAGGCATATGAATATGCCGTTGCGCCCTTTCCTTTTGGCGGATTAAACTATGGCACAGCCTTTTACATGGCGACAGGCTTCCATGGTTTCCACGTCATTGTCGGCACGATCTTCTTGATTGTGTGCCTTGTGCGTACCTACAAAGGCCATTTCACGCCAAAACAGCATTTCGGTTTTGAGGCCGCTGCTTGGTATTGGCATTTCGTTGACGTGGTCTGGCTCTTCCTCTTCATTACCATTTACATCTGGGGTGGCTGGGGCGCACCAGTTCACGCGTAAATGAAACCAGAACAATCCATTGAAGGGCAGCCCAGCATTGCTAAGGCTGCCCTTTTTGGTCTTTGCCCGCAATGTGGTAGTAAAACCCTGTTCGCTGGGCTTGGTCAGTTTGCCGACACATGCGCCAACTGCCACCTTGATTTCAGCAGCTATAATGTGGGTGATGGTCCCGCCGCATTGCTCACCATGGGCATTGGCACTTTGATCATCATATTGGCGTTGGTCGTCGATTCCGTGTTTCGACCGCCCTTTTGGGTGCATGTTCTCATTTGGGTGCCCATTACGGCCGCTCTCACTGTGATAACCCTGCGCATGGCGAAAGCCGCGCTTTTGTCGGCGGAACATCGTAACCGCGCGCATGAAGCTGGAAAGAGTGATCTTTTATGAACCGCCTTCCCATCATTCCAACCTTCTTGGTTGCCCTTGCCGTTGCTACGATGATTGGACTTGGCATCTGGCAGTTGCAACGCAAGGAAGAGAAGGACACGTTGCTGTCGCGTTATGAATCGGCGGTGGGTTTACCTGCCGTGGCTTGGCCCAAGGTTCCTGACCCAGCGGCGCTGCCCCTATTTCGTCGATCCAGCCTCTTATGCGCGCATGTGGTGAAGATTGAGACGGTATCAGGTTCCAATGCTGCAGGCAAAGCAGGCTTTGCCCATGTCGCCTCATGCCGGACCGACACGGGCGAAGGTCCCGATGCCAAAGTAGCCTTTGGCTGGTCCGAACGGCCACAATCGCCAGTGTGGGGCGGTGGTGCAGTTCAGGGTATCATCGCACCAGACGGCGCGCAGCTCATAAAGCTTGTTTCAACAGACGCGGTTGATGGCTTAGATATATTGGCGGAGCCGTCGCCAAGCCAGATCCCCAACAACCATCTGCTTTATGCCATTCAGTGGTTCATTTTTGCCGCCGCGGCGACCATCATCTATATCCTTGCGCTTCGTAAGCGTTCCAAAGTCCTTTGAACCTACCGACCGATATCCTATTTTACATTGTCGCAGGTGCCGCCGTCATCTTGGTGGGGCTTGCCAAGGGCGGCTTTGCGGGGCTGGGGGCGGCCGCCATCCCGTTGCTGGCACTGGTCATGGATCCCGTGGCCGCCGCCGGGATGCTGTTACCCATTCTTATGGTTCAAGACATCGTCAGCGTCTGGGCGTTTCGAGACAGTTATGACGCGCGCACCTTGCTGCTCACCTTACCTGGCGCTGTAGTTGGCATTTTCATGGGTTGGTATCTTGCCTCGGTCATTCCTGCAGACGCCGTGCGCGGCTTTGTGGGTGTCATTGCCTTGGCCTTTGGCACCTATCGCCTACTGCCCCTGCTTGGCCGCTCTGTGAAGCTCTCTGGCCCGGCACCGGAATGGATGGGCACCATCATGGGGGGCGTGGCGGGCTTCACGAGCCAGATTGCCCATGCTGGCGGACCACCGTTTCAGATTTGGGCCCTGTCGCGCAATTTCCCGCATCTGGTGTTCATCGGCACATCGTCGATATTCTTTGCCATCATCAATTGGTTCAAAGTGCCCGCTTATGCTGCTTTGGGGCAGTTCAACATGCAGAATATGACGTTAACGGCGATATTCCTGCCGCTTGCGATATTGAGCACATTAGCAGGCGTACGACTGGTCAAACGTGTTTCGCCCGCGCGATTCAACGTCATCATCAATCTTTTGATGGTACTGATCGGTGCCGAACTGATTCGGCAAGCCATCTGGTGACTGCGCCCTATTTGGGCGACAGCACCATCAGCATTTGGCGACCTTCCATGCGGGGATGCGCTTCGATTTTTGCAGTCTCGGTCGTATCGGCCTGAACGCGTTGCAGCAGTTGCATACCCAATTGTTGGTGGGCCAATTCACGGCCACGGAAACGTAGCGTGATCTTGACCTTGTCACCTTCTTCGATGAACTCGGCGACCTTCTTCATCTTGACCATATAGTCATGGTCATCGATGTTTGGACGCATCTTAATTTCTTTGATTTCCTGGGTTTTCTGGCTCTTGCGCGCCAAATTGGCCTTTTTCTGGGCCTCATATTTGAACTTGCCGATGTCCAGAAATTTGCAAACGGGGGGATCAGCGTTCGGGGAAACTTCCACCAGATCGAGCCCAACTTCCGCAGCCTGCGCTATCGCCTCGCGGGTGTACATGACACCCAGATTCTCGCCGTCATCATCAATGACCCGCACTTTTTCAACGGTGATTAGATTATTGTAGCGCGGTCCACTTTTAACAGGTGGGGTCATAGCGCGCCGGGTAGGCGGGGTGGCGATAGTCGATACTCCTTGTGATGTTCGGCAACGCCAATACAGCCAATTTGTCCGCAGATAAAGGCTTTAGGCGCGCAACCCCTGCTTTTGTTGCACTTTGTGGCGCGAAAGCCCATCGGTGCGGGGTAATGGATGCCATTTTAAGGGGCAGGGACTGACAGGATTTTTATTCCGAAAGCGCCGTGAGGTCTGTCACAGTCAATATCTGCGGTAACACCCGCGCATCGGCATTGGGCGGATAATAGAGATATAAGGGCACGCCTGAACGGCCATGTTTGGCCAAAAAGCGCGTGATATCGGGATCTCGGCGCGTGTAATCACCCACCATCGTCTGTATGCCTGCTTTGGCAAAGGCTGCGCTGGTTTCCGTGCGGTCAATCGCTGCCTTCTCATTCACTTTGCACGTCACACACCAGTCGGCGGTGAAGTAGAGAAACACAGGCTTACCCTCTGCGCGTAAACTGGCCAGCCGTTCCTCATCAAATGCCACGCTGCCTTCTTTCATCGGCTGCGGCGCTGGCGCTACAATAGCGGCCTTGTCCATGATGAGCAAAGCGGCGACGGTGATGCCCAATATGGCCGCAACCACAATCTTCCGGGGCGATCCGCTTTTCTGTTTCCGGCCAAGTTCAAACAGCCGCGATAAAATGATTAACGCCGCCGTGCCGCCTATGAGCACGCCGCTAAAGCCCGCGAGCTGATATAGCAGCCATAGCAAGGCCAAGGATGTGAGTGCCATGGGGACCGCCATCCACTGACGGAAGCGCACCATCCACGGTCCAGGGCGGGGCATGCGTTTGCGCAAGGGCGGGACGAAAGCAATGGCGAGGAAGGGCAAAGCAAGGCCAAAGCCAAGCCCTGCAAAAATCAACAATGCTAAACTTGCGGGCAACAGCAAAGCCGCACCCATGGCGGCCGCCATGAATGGCCCGGTGCAGGGTGTTGCGACAACCGCCGCCAGCACACCTGTCCAAAATGACCCGGATATGCCGCCCTTACGCGTTAGTTTTTCGCCTGCACCGATGCCGCCGACGTCGAACAGGCCAGCCAGATTGGCCGTTACCGCAACCATGAGCAACAACAGCAGCAACACAATCACGGGATCCTGTAACTGGAATGCCCAGCCCACCTCTTCGCCTGCGGCGCGCAAGGCCAGCATGATGCCACCGAGCACAAGGCAGCTCAGGATTATGCCGACTGTATAGGCAATAGCATCTCGCCGCGCCTCCCTTTCATCACCGCCCATTTTGGCAAGACTCAACGCTTTCAATCCCAATATCGGAAAGACGCAGGGCATTAGGTTCAGGAGCAAGCCGCCAAGCACCGAAAAGCTAAGTATCCAGCCAAAGCCAAGTGGCGGTTCTGATCCCTCCGTTGCCGCACCTTTACCCAAAACGGATATGGCTGCCCCGCCTGTTGGGATAGTGCCGGGCGTAGCGCGCACCTCAAGCCCCTGCGCATCGTTGAAACGCAATAGGCCAGCAATCTCGGCAGCAAAGGGCTCTTTCACTTCGCCACTGACGATCAACCAATCGCCGCTTTGTCGCGCCGTTTGCGGGGCGGCGTAGCGGAATAGATTTTCGCTCTGCGCAAAAAACCAGACCCTGCTTGCGTCGGCGCTGCGTGGATAGGGGATAGCGATATCAATGCGATTGCCATCAATGGCATAAAGCGCCTTGCGGTCCAGCGGCACGGGCAATGCGCTACGCCACACATCAAAACGCGCACGGTCGGGCTTGGCTATGGTTCCGGAGCCAATGGTCATGGGTACCGACAATGTCGCGCTTTCGGGAACGCAGACCAAATCAGAGCATGCCGACCAACGCGCGTTGACCTTGATATCCAATTTTTGTCCAACGATCGCACTTTGCGGGATTTTAAGATCTACCAGAAAGGCATGCTTTGCCTTGTAAATATGGTTCATGAAACCGCTGACGATCAAGGTCTCGGGCACGGGTGCACGAACTGGGCCCGCGCTTGCGCCCGCGGGCAATTGCCATTGCAGCTCAAGCGGCGTTCCGGCATCACCGGGGTTCACCCAATAATCATGCCAGCCGGGTTTCGGGTCCATGACAATCGCGACCGTCACAATATCCCCAGGTGCGGGGCTACGTGTTTCTGCTTCCAGCGATGCACGCACATATTGGGACGCGGCAGCAGCGGGGGCCTGCGTATGCGCCATGCCCGCCGCGACAAATAGGGACAGCAGGAACTGGCACAACCGCAACACGATATGCTGGGGCCTCGTAAATTTTGGTGACGATGTGGCGTTGCGTTTCATGCGAAGCTTAATGGCACAATGCACTCTATATAGGACAGCGGATTATTCAGACACCAGTTGGATGGGACCTGATCCCATAGATGGCATCGCCTTTGCCTTTTTCCAGCCACCATGAAGATAATATCCAATCGACAGGACGCAGGACGCAATCGCGGTCGCAACAAATGATCCCCAAATGGCATCGGCGCCAAAACGATCGTATAGGCCGAAGCCAATACTGAAACGCACCAACACTGCGCTGAATATCAGGATAAGGAGCGGCGCAACTACGGCGCCATTCGCACGCACGGCAAAGGTCACCACAACCGACACACCCATGAGGACGAAGGTCCACCCGATGACGTGGTTGATATGAATAGCGATGTCGATGGCGGGGCTACCGCTTGGCAGAAACAGGCCAAGCAATGGCGTAGCGAACAAGGTCATGAGCAAGATCAACACCCCTGCTAGCAACAGGTTGATCCCAATTCCCGACCACACGATGCGGCCAACGCGGTCCCATTTATTGGCGCCGATATTCTGCGCGACCATGGCGCTGACGGCGCTGCCCACGGCGACCGCTGGCATCTGCACATAGCTCCAAAGCTGATTCATCACGCCAAATGCCGCCGTTGTATTTACGCCTTCTCGATTGACGAGGCCAATCATCACCACGGCAGAACCCGACATAATAATCATCGACAGGCCCATCGGCAGGCCCATGCGCGCAATCGGTTTCAAGAAGCGCGCATCTGGCCGAAGCCATTTTAGCTCATGCCCGCGCAAGCGGATGGTCAGGTCACGCGCATATACCTTGCGGAGCAACAGGCCCAAGCTGATCAGACCGGCAAGGATGGTCGCAAGCGCCGACCCGGCAATGCCCATCGCGGGTATGGGGCCTAAGCCCAAGATGAAAATCGGGTTTAAGATAATGTCGAGAACCACGTTCAACACCGTATTCCAAAATGGCGTCACCGAATCCCCCACACCACGCAGCGATGATGCAACAAGCACCATGACAAATGAGGCTGGCATCGACAGGAAGATGACGCGTAAATATGCGAGGGCCAGCGGATAGACCGTTTCCGGTGTGGCCATCAGGCGGAGCATTTGGGGCGCAAAGATCCAGCCTGCCGCCGCTGTGACAATGCCCGCCGCAAAGAAAATGCCGAATGCGGTACCCATGATGCGACGGACAGATTCGACGTCGCGGCGGCCCATATTCTGACCGATTAAAATGGTCGTCGCCATGGTAAAGCCGAACAAAGTGGAGAACATCAAAAACATGATGAGCCCCGCATTGGCCGACGCAGCCAGCGCCTCCTCGCCCAAGAATTGACCGATCCACACCGAATTAACCGAATGGTTCAGCGACTGGAGAATGTTCACGCCAAGCGACGGCAGCGCGAACAGGAACAAGGTCTTCGCCACTGGACCAATGGTCAGGTCGCGTTGATGGGCAGGCGTAGCTATGCTGAAATACCTTCGCTGTTAATGGTCAGTACGGCAGTCATCCCAACCGCTTTAACGCCGCCGTCAGCCGCTCGGCCTCGGCAGCTTTCTCAGCATGGTCCGCCCGGGCTTTTTCCACGGCTTCGGGCTTTGCTTTTTCCACAAACGCCGCATTGGACAAGCGCCCTGCGAGCGCATCACGCTCTTTGGTGGCGGCCTCAATGGCTTTGCTAATCCGGCTGCGCTCGGCGTCGAGGTCGATCGCTCCATCGAGCTTTATCACCAAGATGCTATCGCCAACAACGACCTGTATTTTGGCTGCGCTCGAAGGTTCCCACTCAGAATCTAGATCTAGCCGCGCCAAACGCGAAATAGCTGAATGCTGATCTTTGACGAACCAGACGGCTTTTTCTCCTACTTTCATGAAAGCGCCGCCCATTTTTGTTCCTGGGGAAATTCCAAGATCATTTTTCGCTGCTCTGACTTTTGATATAATTTCAACCAGCCACTCAATCTCAGCCTTCGCCTCAGTATCAACATCTGCCAACGGCTCCGGCCATTTGGCATGAATGACATCATATTCCCTTGGGCAGGCGGGGTCGGCCAGCGCATGCCATAATTCTTCGGAAATAAACGGCATGAACGGATGCAGCATCACCAAGATCTGGTCCAGCACCCATCCGGCGACGACCTTCGACTCTTCGTCCATGTCCTGCTTTTCGCCATCGACGAAAGCGGGTTTGATCAGTTCGAGATACCAATCGCAGAATTGGTCCCAGACGAAATGGTACAGCACATCGGCCATGCCGTCGAAACGGAACTCGGCAAACGCTTTGTTCAGCTTTTGAACGGTGCTGACAACTTCGCCAATGATCCAGCGGTTGACCGCCAACTCGGCCTTTGGCGCGTCAACACTGTGCGACCCGCTTATGCCGTTGGATTGCGCAAAGCGCGCGGCGTTCCACAGCTTGGTTGCAAAATTACGGTACCCTGCAACGCGGCTTTCATCCATTTTAATGTCGCGGCCTTGGCTTTCCATAGCCGCCATGAAGAAGCGCAAAGCATCCGCGCCATATTGGTCAATCAGGCCCAATGGATCGACCGTATTGCCCTTTGACTTCGACATTTTGCTACCATCCGCCGCGCGGACAAGGCCGTGCAGATAGAGCGTTTTCCAAGGCACTTCTTTCATGAAGTGAATGCCCTGCATCGCCATCCGCGCATCCCAGAAAAACAATATGTCAAAACCGGAAATCAGCACATCATTGGGGTAATGGCGGTTGAGCATAGTTTGAGAATCCGCGCCCGCATCGTCCGGCCAACCCAAAGTGCCAAACGGCCAAAGCGCGGACGAGAACCAAGTGTCTAGGACGTCGGGATCACGCGTCAGTTCGACGCCCGCGCCTGCAAGCGCCTGCGCGGCCTCTTCGGTTTCGGCGACATAGCATGTGCCATCGGCGGCAAACCATGCCGGTATCTGGTGCCCCCACCATAGCTGGCGCGAAACGCACCATGGCTGGATATTTTCCATCCAGTTAAAATAGGTTTTTTCCCAAGATTTCGGCACGATATCGAAACCGCCATTGGCCTTGCCTTTGCGCGCGGCTTCGATGGCTGGCTTGGCAAGTGTTTCGGCGTCGACATACCATTGGTCGGTCAACCATGGCTCAATCACTTGACCTGACCGGTCGCCAAAGGGGGTTTGGATGACGCGGTCTTCGACTTTTTCAAGCAGGCCCAAGGCGTCCATCGCTTCGACGACCATCTTGCGGGCGTTGGTCGGTTCGCCTTCGATGCCAAAGCGATATTGTCCGATATATTCGGCTGGAATAAGTCCATCGGCGGTCTGCACGACGCGGCCTTCGCCGTCGAGCATGTTGAACATGTCGCTCGCTTTGAAACCGGCGCGCTTGCCAACTTCAAAGTCGTTGAAATCATGTCCCGGCGTAATTTTCACGGCGCCGGAACCCAATTCGGGGTCGGCATGTTCGTCAGTGACAATGGGGATCAAACGACCCGTGATCGGCAAGCGGACATTTTTGCCCACCAGATGCGCATAACGTTCATCCGCCGGGTTCACCGCGACGGCCATATCGGCCAGCATCGTTTCAGGCCGCGTGGTGGCAACGCTAATAAAGCCGCTGCCATCCTCTAACGGATATTTGAAATGCCAGAATTTGCCATTGATCTCGCGCGTTTCGACCTCAAGATCCGAAATCGCGGTTTTTAGGCCGGGATCCCAGTTGACGAGGCGCTTGTCGCGGTACAGCAGGCCTTGGTTATAAAGATCGACAAACACCTTGATGACAGCCTTTGAAAAGCCTTCATCCATGGTGAAGCGTTCATTCTCCCAATCCATGGAACAGCCAAGGCGGCGCAACTGGCCAGTAATTTCTCCGCCGCTTTCCGCTTTCCATTCCCACACCTTGGCGACAAATTCGTCACGGGTGAAATCGGTGCGTTTTTGCTGACGCGCGTTCAACTGCCGCTCGACGACCATCTGTGTCGCAATGCCCGCATGGTCCGTACCGACGACCCATAACGCATCCTTGCCCTGCAAACGCGCATGGCGAATGAGGATATCCTGCAAGGTGTTGTCGAGCGCATGGCCGATGTGCAAGCTGCCCGTCACATTGGGCGGCGGGTTCACGATTGTGTAAGGCTCTGCATGGGGGCGATCAGGACGAAATGCGCCAGTGGCTTCCCAATGCGCATACCATTTCGCCTCAATCGCGGCGGGGTCGAAAGTCTTATCGATAGTCATGGTTGTGTGCCATAACGAGCCGCGCCAGAAAGGGAAACCCTCACGGCGCGTCTCGCCAAAACAAGTGTAAGATGACGGGGGCGGCTATGCCACCCGACGCCTAAAAATAAAGAAGGCCGCTGCAAAGCCACCCGCGACGAGCAGGCTCAACCACAATTCCTGCGACGCTGCTGGATCTAGGCCCTTTGCGACCAAGATGACCAGCATCGCCGCCATCGCGATATAAGTGCCAAAAGGGTGAAACCACATTTTGATTTGTAGCCGTTCTGGGGCCTCCGCCTCATATTTACGGCGCAGCTTCAGCTGTGCGCCAGATGTCATAAGATACAGAAGAAGCATGGTCACGCCGCAGCTATTGATCAGGAAGCTGAACACCACATCGCGTGACACCGCGTCGGCGGCGAGCGCGACATAGCTAAATAGGCTGGCGATCAAGATGGCGCGCGCCGGCACTTTGCGATTGTTGACCTGCACCAGCCATAGCGGCGCGTCCTTATGCTTCGCGAGGCCGAACAAAGCGCGTGAGGTGACATATAGGCCGGAGTTCAGACATGACAGCACGGCGACCAAAACCACAGCTTCCATAATAAACTGACCCGCTGGCAAGCCCATATAGGCAAGCGTGGTGGCAAAGGGCGACACCTTGGGTACAATCTCGGTCCATGGCACGACGGACACGATGAGGAAGATCGACAGCACATAGAAGATAAGGATACGCATCGTGACCGACACGGTCATGCGGCCAATGACTTTGGAAGGCTCTTCGGATTCGGCAGCTGCAATGGTCGCGATTTCGGCACCAACAAGGCTGAATATGGTCGAGGTGGCTGCCGCCAGCACAACGCCCCAGCCATTGGGAACAAAGCCATCATGCGCCGTTAAATTGCCAAAGGTCGAACCGCTACCGGAGGTTAGGCCAAAGGCCCATGCGGCGCAGATTAGAATGAACACAATGATCGCGGCGACTTTGATCGACGAAAACCAGAATTCAAACTCACCATAAGCGCGCGCCGACATTAGGTTTACCGCGGTCAAAATCGCCATCAGAGCAATGCCGATGCCAAGTTCGGGCACGGCAGGAAACCAGCCATGTAAGATTTGCGCGCCAGCAATCGCCTCAATCGCGACGACAACGACCCAGAAATACCAATAAAGCCAGCCGGACATAAAACCCGCCAAATGACCAAGGCCCGCACGGGCGAAGTCAGGGAAGGTTTGCACACCGTCCACGGCAATCGCCATTTCGGAGATCATGCGCATGACCAGCAAAATGATGAACCCGGCAATGGCAAAGGAGAAGACGGCGGCGGGACCAGCCTGGCTGATTGTGGTGGAGGAGCCGACGAACAGCCCCGCACCAATAATGCCGCCAATGGCAATCATCGAAACATGTCGCGACTTCAAACTGCGCGACAGTTCAGCCCCGCCATTGGTTTCGGTTGCGACATTATGCGCAATGTTCGTCATATTCCCCCCTTATTTAACGTCGCACCAGCGCAGGCCTTTGCTGGGCCGACGCCTATCATTGTCGGCTCACTTACCCTTCAGATATTTACCCACCCAATCAAACACCGTCCGGTGCCATTGGACCGAATTCTTTGGCTTCAACACCCAGTGATTTTCATCGGGAAATACCAGCAATTTCGATTCCACGCCTTGCTGCTGCAATGCCGTAAAGGCGGCCAGCGACTGTGAATAAGGGATGCGATAATCTTTCTCGCCATGAATCACCAAAGTTGGCGTTTTCCATTTGGTGACATGGTTGACCGGGTTCCATTTTTCCGCGTCACTGCGGGTGGTCCATGGTCCGCCATTGTCCCATTGGTCGAACCATAATTCTTCGGTTTCATAGGCCATGGCGCGCAGGTCAAAGATACCGGCATGGTTGACAAGGCACTTAAAACGGTCGGGCCAATTGCCCGAAATCCAGTTCATCATATAGCCGCCATAAGAGCCGCCGAGCGCGCAGGCATTGGCGGTATCAAGCTGCGTATCGATCTTGCCAACGGCATCCATGCCCTTTTGCAAATCTTCGAGCGGCCAACCGCCCCAATTTTTGTTGATGCTGTCGGTGAATTTTTGGCCGTAGCCAGTGCTCCCATGAAAATCGATGCTGACCACGGCATAGCCTTGGGCCGCCATGACGGCGGGGTTCCATCTATAGGACCAGTTGTTGTTAAACGTACCCTGCGGCCCGCCATGGACGAGTAACAGGACGGGCAGCTTACCCGTTGCGCCCTGTGGCTTGACGATCTGGCCATAGACTTGGTCGCCATTGGCCCCGGCAAAGTTAAACTGTTGGTAATTGACGGGATCAAGCATCGCGAGCGTGTCGGCGTTGACATTGGTCAGGCGGGTCGTTCTGCCCTTGGCATCCATATGGATAAGGTCAGACGGTCCGGCGATGCTGTTGATCGCATAGACCACGCCACCATTTTTAAGCGGCACGGCCTCAGCGATATTGCCGCGATCGGTCAGGCGTGTGACTTTACCATTCAGGTCGATGCGGAACAGCGGGGTTTCCAAAACATCCTGCGCGGTGGCGAGAAGGCTTTTGCTGTCGGCGGCCCATGCAAGCGAGCCGACCGAACGGTCCCATTTTTCCGTGAGTGCTATGACTTTACCACTCTTCAGGTCCATCAGCTTGACAACCAACCGGTCGGCTTCATAGGTCGCGCGCGCCATTGATGTCCATGCCAGATATTTGCCATCGGGGGATGCGACCGGTGTTGTGTCCATGCCGGCGTTATCAGCAGTCATGTTGACTGGCTTGGCCTTGCCGAGCGCCGAGCGGTAAATATCCAGATTGGTGGATTTGGCTTCTTGGGCATCGGAAAAACGCAGGGTGAATAGCACTGCGCTGCTGTCCGCGCTCCAGCTTATTTCTTCGCCGCCGCCAAAGGGCTTTGTTGGCGCATCGCCGACAAGCGTTCCGTCCATCGCTGCCGCCGACGTACCAAGTGTGCCGTCTGCGCCGAGCGCAACGGTGAACAGGCGGCTATAATTGCCCGGCGTTTCCCATTGGTCCCAATGCCGAACCATTAGCTGATCATATACGCGGCCCGTTCCAGGGCCCGGTTTTGACGTATCGCCATCCGTGTCGCAGCCAAATTCCATGCAATCGCGGGCAATGTCGCCCCAGATGGCAAAGTTTTTTCCATTGGGGGAGATTTTGAAGCCGCTGACATCAGCCTTGAAATCGCTCGCTTGCGTGGCTGTGGCCGATGCAATGTCATAGCGCCAAATTTGGTCCGACCCGCTTTGGTTGCTAATATAATAGATGCTTTTGCTGTCGGGTGAAAAAGCAGGGTCATGTTCATTTTTGTCAGGCGTTGAGGCGAACATCACCGGCTGCGCATCAGCGGTGCCGAGCTTCAGCATATACAGATCCGTCTTGCCCTTGTTCGCCGCCAAATCGGTCTCGCGCAACTGATACGCGATCATTTGCCCATCGGGCGACGCCGCAACCGCCGACAGTCGCTTCATCATCACGAGATCGGTCTCGGTCATGGGGCGAGCCATGGCACCTGTGGAGAGGGCGCCAAGCGAGATGGCAGACGTGCCCAAAAGGGCGGTGAGAAAGAAGGCTTTTTTCATACATCGCACGCTAGTCAGCGCACAGCAGGCAAGCAAGAAGTTTACACGGACAAGCGCTGGGTATTTAGCGGACTATGTTGCCGCCCTTCATAACATGGGCGACATTTTCCAAAATACGGATGTCGTTCAAAGGATCTCCGTCCACCGCGACAAGATCGGCAAAGCGCCCGGGTGCGATGCTGCCGAGTTCGTCGTCTTTGCCCAATAATTCTGCCGCGCGGACCGTTGCGCTTTGAATGGCTTGCATCGGGGTCATGCCGTAACGGACCATATAAGCAAATTGCCGACCATTTTGTCCGTGCGGATAGACGCCGCTGTCGGTGCCATACGCAATATTGACGCCCATTTTGACGGCCTGACTAAAGCGGGCGCGCTGCACATCCGTGGTCTCACGGTTTTTGCGGAGATATTCTTCAGGCCATTTCTCGCGCGTCCCGATGTCGTCAATATAATCGCCATTATATATATCCATCACCAGCCATGTGCCGCTGGCTTTCGCCATGGCCAATGCTTCATCGTCAATCAGGCTGGCATGTTCGATGGAACGTACGCCTGCGCGGATCGCGTTTTTGATACCAACCGCGCCATGGGCATGTGCGGTGACGAATCTGCCCTTTGCCTTTGCGGTTTGCACGGCCGCGCGCAGTTGCGCTTCGCTAAGCTCTGGTTCGCCAGGTTCGGTGCCGATGGCAAGCACTGCGCCCGTGGCGATGGTTTTAATAAAGTCAGCGCCTTGTTCGATAAGGAATTCTGTCTTTGCTGCAGCTTCTGCGGGCGTGCTGGCAATGCCAAGCCGCATGTCAGTCGGCAATTCTTCATTGGGCACAACGCCGTTCAATTCGCCGCCACCCTTGGGCAGGGTGATATAGGCACCGGAAACGAACATGCGTGGCCCAGGAACATGACCCGCGTTGATCGCATCACGCAAGGCTACATCGGTTAGTCCCCGATATGTGCCGACATCACGAACCGTCGTGAAACCAGCCTCTAACGTCAGCCGAGCATTATGCGCGCCTAACAAGGCGGTTGCCGCAGGTGATGTTTTGATAGGCAGCGCGAGGTCCGCGCTTTGTCCTGCATCTGCCAAATGGGTGTGCAGGTCAATCAAGCCGGGTAGAACGGTGAACGCGGTCCAATCCACCCGTTTCGCGCCCTTGGGTGTCGCGCCGCAGGGTGCGAAGGCCGTTATCCTGTCGCCGGTGATACTAATACATTGATCGGTGAGAACGGTACCCGCCCGAACATCCACAATCTTGCCCGTGGCAACATATAGGTCGGACGCTTGCACGGGAGCCGCCATGCAGATCAAAAACGCTGCCAATGATGTCAATTTGTGCGCGCTAACCACATCATGGCTCCAAAAGCGCACGGCCTTCGTCACCCTTTTTTGGTGATGCGCGTGATTTCGCGTTCCACCATCGCCTCGACGATAGGAGGCAAATGGGTGTCGAGCCAATCTTTTAACATCGGACGCAACAGGTCGCGCGTAAGCCCTTCAAGCGACGTTTCACCAGACCGAACAATTTGCGGTGCTGCGCCAGGTTCAGCCAGGGTTTGCAACGCGGAAAAGCTGTGGCGCAGGCTCTGCGCTTTATTGGTATCCAGTAAAACTTCGCCGCTGCCGGCATTGTCATCGGCGTCGGTTAGCTCAAGGACTTCGTCTTGCTCGGCATCCACCGCAGCGGATTTTGAGGCGGACTTTCTGGCGGGACGATTGCGGTCATCATCGGCGATGATGCGTTTGATCGAGGCCAAGATTTCATCCATTGAAGGTTCGTTTCGGCTGTCAGCCATATTTTCAGCCCTTACGTAAATTACCGGTTTCTGCTGTCGGTAACAATTGGCTCTATCTCTGCCTTTTGCGCAGCCGTGTCAACGGTCCGGGTCGATTTGGTTACGGGATCTGGCTGTGATGACCAGTCGTTCCATCCGCCGTCCACTTTTTGATAATCAGCGACAGGATCGTATAATGTGCCGCCTTCAAGGCCCAAGTCGCGCGCCTCGGCTTTACCCATTGCGGCCAACAAAGTGAAACCAGCGACATAAGCGTTACGGCGTGCGGCGACGAGTTGAACCTTACTGTTCAGCAATTCTTGCTCAGCGTTCAATATGTCCAATATGGTGCGGTTACCAACGCCATTTTCGGCGCGCGTCCCTTCCAGCGACAATTCATTTGCCGACACCGCGCGTTCGGAGGCAGCGATGACGTCAAGGGCAGCCCGCCAACTGGCGTAAGCGGCGCGGGTCTGCGCAATCACTTCCCGCTCAGCAGCGATTTCCAATTCTTGCGCTTGGCCAAGCCGGGCTTGCGCCTGTCGAATTTGCGCTGCGGGTTGCCCGCCTTGATACAAGGGTAAAGTCGCACGAACACCCGCTTGGGCATTTAAGGAACTGTTGTCTGCAACAAAACCCGGAATATTCGAAGAAATCGAATTCAACGCGTTGGAATAAGATTGGGACGTAAAGACGCTGATTGTGGGCAGACGCGATGCATTTGCAGCGCGGCGATCAAAACGGGCGGCCTCGCGCGTTTCGCGCGCGGCGATCAAATCCGGATTGCTGTCCAATGCTACGGCCACTGCGCTGTCTGGCGTTGACGGCAAATTGGGCAGTGGCGGCGGCGCCTGCAACTGCCCGGGCTCGCGTCCGACCAATTGGATATAGATTTCTTTCGAACGGATCAGATTGGCGCGGGCTGTTTCCAGATTGCTCGTTGCCAGAGCAAGGCGCGCTTCAGACTGGGCAACGTCGGTGCGGGTCAAGTCACCGATTTCAAACCGGTCACGCGTGGCATCCAGATTGACGGATAGCACGCCAACCTGCGCGCGGTTCAAATCAACAATCGATTCATCGCGAATGACGTCCATGTACGCGCCGACCACCGCCGAGAAGATGGCGCTTTCTGTGCCACGCAAATTGGCAAAGCCGGCCTCAACCCGGTTTTCCGCCGCACGCACTGCATTTCTAATGCCTCCACCCGCATATAAGGGCGCTGAAATGGTGCCGTTAATGTTGATACCACGGGCTTGAACTACGGAGCCGCCGCTGTCCTGAAGGATATTTTCGACATAGGTTGGTTGCACCGTGATATCCGGACGACCATTGGCCTTTGCCAAAGGAACGCCTTCATTGGTTGCGCGCTGTCCCTGCCGTGCTGCGGTTAGGTTGGGATTGGTTTCATATGCAGACAACAAGGCGTCACGCAAAGTGTCCGCATTGGCAGGTACGGCCAATCCTGTGGACGCCAGCAAGGCGACCATGAATAGACACCGAGCGCTCAAAATACGAACTCCGGTTTGCGTGCAAAAGCCGGCAATGGGGCAATTTCGCTATCTTCAAATGATTTCAACGCAATATTTCCCTTGTGAACATAGCCCTTGGCCAGGCGCGTCACCGCACCTTCAATGATACCAGTCACCAATCGCGCACCGTCGGCAGCAAGATTTACCAACGCGGCAGGCAGCTCTTCTGCTGCGCCGTCAATGACAATTAACGAATATGGAGCCGATGATTGCGCCGCTGCAACATTGTCCGGCGTGACAGAAAGGAGAGCGCTCACCCGTGTGCGCAAAATCGCGGCAACATAGCCATCCTCTTTGCCAACCAACAAAACATGATCGTCTGCGCGCACATCAGCTGCCTGAAGCAGCAGCGCGGTAGACACGCTAGGGCTGAGGACGAATCCACCATCCAGCGCAATTGATCGGTCCATATAGGCCGTGGATCGATGGGTGAGGGGTACGAAATCCTCACGTGGGATGCTACCCATGGCCGACAGCACCCATAAGTCGGTTACGCCACTTGTGCGCAGCTGGCTGTCCACCATAGACCGCCGCATTTCTTCAAAATTCACTGATTCCATCGGAATATTTCCACTAACTTGCTTGCCATTTGGCATAGCTGTATTGCAAACGCAATACAGCCTTTGAGTCTGGTTCTAGCCAGCCTTGTCCGTTACGCCAAGCGGGATTCAGACAAACAGCCGATTTCGGGTTGCAAATAGCAACTTTTTTAAAGCTTGTGGCGGTCGGGGCACAAGGTACCAGATTGCCAGTTGCATTGAATTGGCCAAGCCGCTAAACGCCCGCCTTCACCACATAATGGCATTGCTGTTCAGGCAAGTTATTGTTCAGGGGCCCGATGGCGGAGTGGTGACGCAGAGGACTGCAAATCCTTGCACGCCGGTTCGATTCCGGCTCGGGCCTCCAACAATTTTTACTTATTCTGCTGCATCTCGCCTCTTGCTCTAAATCTACTCATGTCGTCAGCGCCTGAGCCGACAAAAAACGCATAGGTAAAAAAGCTTGGATATGCCTGCTGAATGGCCTTTCCATGGGAAATGTAGTGGGCTAATCCTTCACCGAGATGAGTGGGTAAATCATTGGCTAACTGGCCAATAAAGACGCGACAGGAGAATCTATGGTCAACATGAAAGCAATCGCTGGCCTGCTAGCTTTATCGGCAGTGCTTGCCGCATGCTCGGGTGGTTCGGAAGGTGAAACGGAAACGTCCACACAGGCAGAGGCTTCGGCTCCGACCGCACCTGCCGGTCCGCTTGCGGCCACCGACATAAGCACGCTTGATGGCACTATTTTGGCTAACTTCACCGGCAATGCCGCCAACGGCAAGCAGGCGTTCGCACAATGCCGCACGTGCCATGTTACGGACGCTGGCGTGAACAAAATTGGCCCCTCCCTAAATAATATAATCGGGCGTACGGCCGGAACAGTTCCAGGATATACATATTCTGCAGCAAATGCGGGCGCCGGTTTCGTCTGGACCAAGGAAAAACTGTTTCAGTTTCTGGAAAAGCCACAGCGCGTCATTCCGCAGACCAAGATGATCTACGCGGGCCTTCCAGATCCGCAAAAGCGTGCAGACCTGATCGCGTATCTCGAAAAGCCTTATTAATATTGCAGTTCGAGGAATAGTTAAAAGTGCCGCGTTAACCAGACGGCAGCAGCAACTTTGGATCAATTCTGGCGCTGTTCCATTTCATGCCCCAGTGTAAATGCGGCCCACTTGCTCTGCCCGTAGCACCAACACGGCCGATGACTTGGCCTTGTTTTACTCGGTCACCCTCTTTGACTAGCAATTCGGACGCGTGCAGAAACGCACTGTTCAAACCCATGCCATGATCAATCATCAACAAATGCCCTTCCAAGGTGAAGGCATCATTGGCGGCAAGGGTGACGACGCCGTCGGCAGGTGCAACGAAATCCCGGCCCGTGGGCGCAGCGATGTCCATGCCATTATGATAGCTTCCTGGCGTGCCGTTATAGATGCGCTGCGCGCCAAATAGCCCTGATATGCGGCCTGACACGGGGCGGATGAATGTTTGACGCCAGCCTGCACTATCGCTGCGGACGGCGCGTGCGGACGCAATCTGCGTAAGCTCTTCGCTGCGCCGTGCCTGAAATTCGGCGGAACTTTTTGCGCCGCCGGTAATGTTCGCGGCAACATTTTCGATGCGCCAATTGCCCGGAGCGATGGCGATATTGCGCTCGATCTTGCGGCCGTCGGCATGTATCGCGACCAAATTGGCCTGCATCGGGGCGTCACGATCAAAACCTATAAGGAAGAAGCCGTCGGGACTAAGCTCTAACGGCGTGTCGTTTAAAAACAGGCTGTGTGTTCCTTCAGGCGCGCGGCCGATAACTAAGCCGCCTTGAACAGCAGCGCCGGACATCCAGAACTCTGCTGGGCTAATATGGGGCGGGACCTGCGGCCCTGCAGAAACCGGATAGGCAACACAGACGAGACTGAGGAAAGCCGAAATGGATGCGCGCAAAAACCAGTTGGTGCGCAGCAAGTGTTCAGCCTTTGGCCAATGCCGCACGGGTGGATGCCTCTGCGCTTACATAAGGCTCCTGCTTGACAACGCTCCAGTAACGCAGCTCATCCAGCGCAATGGCCTGTCCGGTCACCGCGCAGATAACATGGTCGCCTGCGGTGAGCATGCGGAAGTTATTTGCCATATAATGCAGGCGGGCAACTTTGTTTTTTGAAGACATCAGCATGGGCGCATTATGACGCATCGTCGCGCAATGGGCAATGCGTCGCGTCAGCCGTCGAAAAGATTGCCTTGATTGACCGTTGGCGACGTTGCTTTGGGCGTTGATGATCGCGGCGATGCAGCGCCGTGAACCACGCCGCCCACTTCGCCATCGACGAATCGCAAGGTCACGTCGCCCGCCTTTACCGCTGCGGCCCGCGACATAATTGTTTTGCCATCCGCATCTGTCACGCGGGCAAAGCCGCGTTTCAGCGGCGCTTCGGGATGCAGGCTGCCGGCAAGGCGGGTAAGTGCATCCAACCGTTGCTGCCCTTGCTCGACGCGGCGGGTTAAAAGGCGCGGGTGCAACATCATCGCTGGCCCCGAATAGGCAATTTCCGCCTTGCCAACGCGTGTGCGCAGCGACTGGCGCAGACGTTCGGCCAGATCATCGGTGCGTAACTGGTGCGGCGCGGCAAGGTCGGACAGGCGCGGCATCAGACGGCGTTGCGCCTCAAGCCGTTCGGCGGCTAGGTCAACATGCTTGCGCACACTATTCGCCATGCGCAGGCCTAATTGCCCGACGCGCTGCAACAGGTCGTTGCGCACGGGAACTGCGATTTCAGCAGCGGCGGTCGGCGTTGGCGCCCGCAAATCCGCTGCAAAATCGCATAAGGTGGTGTCGGTTTCATGTCCGACTGCTGAGATAATCGGTATTGTACAATCGGCGACTGCACGGACGACGGCTTCATCGTTAAAGGCCCATAAATCCTCAATCGACCCGCCACCACGCGCGACAATCACAAGGTCGGGGCGCGTGGCCGGACCATTTTGCGGCATTGCCGAAAATCCATTGACCGCACGCGCGATTTGGGCAGCGGCGCCTTCACCTTGCACCAATACGGGCCAGACGATGACATGTGTGGGGAAACGGTCGGCCAACCGATGCAAAATGTCCCGGATGACTGCGCCCGTGGGGGATGTGACCACGCCGATAGTGCGGGGCAGCGGCGGCAGCTTCTTTTTACGTTCCGGCGCAAACAGACCTTCTGCCGCGAGCCGCGCTTTCAGCTTTTCGAACAAAAGCATCATCGCGCCTTCGCCGGCTACCTCAAGGCTATCGACGACGATTTGATAATTGGAACGCCCCGCATATGTCGTGAGCTTGCCCGTGGCGACGACCTCAAGCCCGTCCTCCGGCGCGAAGGGCAGGCGGGCAGCGCCGCCCTTCCACATCACGGCATCGAGCCGCGCATTATCGTCTTTCAAACAGAAATAGATATGTCCAGATGCCGCGCGTTTGAAACCAGAGATCTCTCCGCGTACGCGGACATGGCCGAAACGATCCTCAACGGTGCGTTTCAGGGCAAGTGACAGTTCCGACACGCTCATCGCCTGGGCATTGTCGCCGGGCCGCTCCTCGGCTAACAGGCGAGCGACTTGCGGGTCGGCAGTTTCAAAGGGGTCATTTGCGGACATGAATATATTGCTCATCGGTTCGGGCGGTCGCGAACATGCGCTGGCATGGAAGCTCGCGCAATCGCCAAATTGCGATACACTCTTTGCAGCGCCGGGCAATCCCGGGATTGCGCAAGACGCAGAGTTGGTGGATCTCAATTTTTCTGATCACGGCGCAGTCATTAGCTTTTGTGAGGTCCATGATATTGGCTTGGTTGTTGTAGGACCTGAGGCCCCATTGGTCAGCGGCTTAGGCGACAGCTTGCGCGATGCGGGTATTGCGGTCTTTGGCCCCAACCAAAAAGCCGCGCAGTTGGAAGGTTCAAAAGGCTTTACCAAAGATATGTGCGCGGCGGCGGGCATTCCGACCGCTGGTTATGCGCGGCATGATAGCAAGGCATCGGCCATGGCTGGTCTCGATGCCTTCGATGCGCCTTATGTTATCAAGGCCGATGGCCTCGCGGCAGGAAAAGGCGTCATCATTGCCGAAACGCGCGCTGAGGCGGAGGCCGCTATCGATGATATGTTCGGCGGCGGTTTTGGGGACGCGGGCGCATCTGTCGTAATTGAAGAATTTATGACCGGCGAAGAGGCGAGCTTCTTTGCATTGACCGATGGCCGTGATGTTGTCGCCTTTGGTTCAGCGCAGGATCATAAGCGCGTGGGCGATGGCGATACGGGCCCCAATACCGGCGGGATGGGCGCATATTCGCCTGCCTTTGTGTTGACCGATGCACTGCAGACACAAGTTATGGAGCGCATCATTCGGCCGACCGTGGCATATATGGCGGCTAATGACATGCCGTATTCAGGTGTCCTGTTTGCAGGGCTGATGCTCACCGAGGAAGGACCAAAGCTGATTGAATATAATGCCCGCTTTGGTGACCCCGAATGCCAGGTATTGATGACCCGCTTTGAGGGCGATCTGGCAGCATTGATGCTGGCGGTTGCGACAGGCACGCTGGCGCAGGCCGAAGTTCCTGTGTTCTCGCACCAAGCGGCCTTGACGATTGTTATGGCCGCAAATGGCTATCCTGCTTTGCCGGAAAAAGGCGGTATTATTAGCCTTGCGGACGTGAAGGACGCCAAGATATTCCACGCGGGCACGGCTGAAGTCGGCGGCCAATTGGTCGCTAGCGGCGGGCGCGTGCTCAATGTTACCGCCACCGGCGATACGGTTACGCAGGCGCAAGCCACAGCCTATGCCGCTGTGGACAGCATCGATTTTCCGAGGGGTTTCTGTCGTAGAGACATTGGCTGGCGCGAAGTCGCGCGCGAAGCGGCATCTGGAACTGATTAACGTCCATTTTTGAGATGGCGAATTCATAGTTTCGCACGGCCATATTTTGGCGTAATTGAACGTCTTGTTTTTTGAGCTTCGGGGGAGAAATACATTGTCCAATTATGTACCAGTCATCATCGGTGCGGTTCTTGTCGTTGCTGTCTTATTGTGGTGGTTGCTGCCTTTGGGTGGCGCGAAAAAGAAAACAGAGAGCGCGGCTAATGACATAATGTCGCCGCCGCCGGCGGTTCCTGCACCACCAGCCATGCCTGTTGCTAAAGCCACGGCCCAAGTGTCGAAGAAGGCCAAAGCTCCAGCGAAGAGCGCTGCAACGAAAAAGAAAGCCACACCCAAGAGCGCTACGCCAAAAGCTGCGGCTAAGCCTGTTGCGGAAAAGGCAAAAGCGGAAAAAGCGCCAAAAGCGAAACCTGAAAAGGTAGAAGCAGCAAAGGTAGAGAAGGCGCCCAAGGCCAAAGCCGAAAAAGCAAAAGCCCAAGCTGCGCCTAAGGCAAAGGCGGCAAAGCCAGCTCCAGCGCCTTCAATCCCCGAAAATCTTGAACTGATCAAGGGATTGGGCCCCAAGGTCAACAATCTGCTCAAGGGACTTGGTGTAACCAGCTTTGCGCAGGTCGCCAGCTGGACCGCTGCCGATGTGGCGGACATAGATGCGAAGCTGGGTGCCTTTGCTGGCCGGATCACGCGGGACAACTGGATCGACCAAGCCAAATTGCTTGCGGCAGGGGACATTGCCGGCTTTGAAAAGAAATATGGTGCGTTGGGAAGTGGCGCAAAGAGCTAGGTCTTCACCTTAGGGTCAGGACCTAAGCCCGCTTATTTCTGAACGCGTTTCGGCCGTGGTTGCAAATTGCCCCTGCAATTGGGGCAATGACCCTTGAGCGGACCGGACACACAGTCTGTGCAAAAGGTGCATTCAAAGCTGCAAATCATGGCGTCCATGCTGTCCATCGGCAGGGGTGTTTCGCATCGTTCGCATGTTTCACGCATTTCAAGCATTGGCTTCTCCCTATCTGCCGACGCGCTGTAACCCAGTCCCATGCATTTTGAGCCATTGGTCTGCCGCCTTTCGGTTGCCTTCGTACAGCGTGTCGAGCCACGCATAAAAATCGGCGCTATGGTTCATATGGCGGATGTGCGCGACCTCATGCGCGATAACAGAACGGCGCACATAGACAGGGGCCATGATTAGCCGCCAGCTCAGGGAAATAGTGCCGTGGCTTGAACAACTGCCCCAACGGCTCCGCGGGTCGCCTAGCGAAAGACGCGGGATCGGCGCATTTGCCTTGGCGCAATAATGCTCGATTTCCTTGGTAAATATGGTGCGCGCTTCGGCTTTCAACCAACGCAAGATGCGGGCTTCCACTGACGCTACCGGACCACCAAGACGCAATCTACCCTCACCGCAACGGATGCTGCGCGGCCATTCCTCGCGCCATTCGATGACATGGCCTTCACCTTCGACAGCAATTTCGCTGCCTGGAGCAATGGGAGCGGCCTCCGCCACATTATTCAGCCGTGTGGCAATCCATTCTCGTTTCTTCTCGACAAAATCGAGCGCGATATTGGTGGGCGTGTAATGTGGCATCGTGATCCGGATTTCGCGTTTGATGGCATCGGCGCGCATGGAAATGCGTGTGGCGCGGCTGTTCCTGTGAATGCGCACGGGCAAACGCTCGCCTTCGATAACCACTGAGGGGTCAGAGAGGCTTTTCGATAATATGGTTTTCAAGCGGTCCAGCATGCAGTTCCGATATAGCCTTATTTTGCACGGACATGCCAGCATCATGTATCGTCTGACGGTCTCCGCTGATCAAATAATGCCATTCTGGCAGAGGTTTATCTGCCGCACGGAGCACATAAGCGCATGTTGACGGCAGCCAGACATAATCATCGATTTTGTTGGGCGTGAGCCGGAGACATTCCGGCACAATGGCCCTCCGTCCCCGATAATCGGAGCATTGGCAGGTTTTTAGATCAAGCAATTTGCAGGCGACATTGGTGGGGTAGATGCGGCCTGTATCTTCGTCCTCGACCTTGTTGAGGCAACATCTGCCGCACCCGTCGCACAAGGCCTCCCATTGCGCGCGATCGAGGCTGTCGATCGGGGCCTCCCAAAAAGGGACGTTGGTCACATTAACGGACCCATTTGGCCAGTTCGGCTTCAACTAAATCAGGCGTGCCTTCATTGGCATCGGTGTTGGGGGCATCGGCTGGCATGATTGCCAATGGTTCACCTTTCGGCCCCATCAAATAGGGCGTCTGGCTGTGGCTCATCAGATAGCTTTCCGGCGAGCTGCCGTCGACCCGGCTGGAGTAAATTGCGAATGTTTTGGCGGCTTCGGCAATTTCGCTATCTGTGCCCGTCAGCCCAATCGCGCGCGGATGAAAGGCGCTGACAAATTGTTTCAGCACCGCACTTGTATCGCGTGTGGGGTCAACAGTAATGAAAATCGGTTGGACCTTGTCCGCCAAATCAGGATATTTTTTCTCAAAAGATTTCAGGCCGGCCATGAGGTTCTGCATATCTGGCGTGCAGATATCGGGGCAATTGGTATAACCAAAATAGACGATACGATATTTGCCGTCGAATTCTTTAAAACTACGCTTTTGGCCATCCTGATCGGTCAGCAGAAAATCGCCACCGATTGTGGCTCCTGCCAGCGGTGCTTCGCTGAGCGGTAATTGCGCGGGACCAGTGTCACACGCGGATAGGAGCAGAAGGGCCGATGCGGCAAAAAGTGATGTTTTGTTCATAGCGAGGCCAGACATGGTCTGCTAAGATGCACTATTCAAGGATAATGGACATAAATATGGGACAGATTCTGTTGAAAAAGATATTTTTTCGCGCCGCGGCGGCTGGACTCATCTTGCCAATAACCAGTGGCGTCGTTGCGCCTGCTGCTATGGCGCAGTTTTCGGATAGTTATAATTTCCTGAAGGCCGTGAAAGACCGCAAGGGTGAAGATGCCGAAAAGTTTCTGGCAGAACCGGGCTCAGTCATCATTAACACGCGCGATATTACGTCCGGTGAAACTGCTTTGCATATCGTGATCCAGCGCCGCGATTCGACGTGGCTTGGTTATTTGCTTCAAAAGGGTGCCAATCCGAATTTGGCCGATAAAAAAGGGACGACCCCTTTAATGCTCGCCACACAATTGGGCTATGTGGAGGGTATAGAGGTGCTTACCCGCAGAAAAGCGCAGGTCGACCAGGCCAATCGCGCAGGTGAAACGGCGCTTATCCTGGCCGTCCAACTCCGCAATGCCGAAGCCGTACGAGCCTTGTTAAAGGCCGGGGCTAATCCGGACAAAACCGACAGCCGGGCCGGGTATTCGGCGCGCGAATATGCCAAGCAGGATGGCCGGGCATCGGAAATTGCCGCGATCATCGAAAGTCATGGTAAAGCAGATGCCGCCAAAAAGCCCGCTGAACTTGATTTTTCGGGTATTGAAGGTCCGAAATAACGCGCATTGCGTCACTGTTTACGGGGTCAGCCGGGTACGAACCTCATGGCGCCGCCATTCATGCAATAACGTTTTCCAGTGGGCTTCGGCCCGTCGTTAAACACATGGCCAAGATGCCCGCCACATTGCGCGCAATGCACCTCTGTTCGTGGCAAACCGATTTTATAGTCGGTTTTCGTGCCGACCCCACCTGCCAATGGCTTGTAAAAACTTGGCCATCCCGTGCCGCTTTCAAATTTGCTAGTCGACGAAAATAGTCTTTTATTGCAGCCTGCACATACATAGACGCCCCTGCGTTTTTCGCTGTTTAGCGCGCTGCTATAGGGCCGCTCAGTGTCCTCTTGGCGTAAGATACGATAGGCGGCTGGCGATAGGCGTTTCTTCCACTCGGCATCGCTATAGGTGACGGCAAAACGCGACTTAGCCGACGCATCCCGGCCGCAGCCCAAAACAAAGGCAGCCGCGCCTACACTACTGAAAGACAGAAATTGGCGTTTGCTCAGTTGCATGACATGCTCCTTTGAATGCCATGACAACACCTACGCTGCCATGGCCCAAAAAGTTTCATATCAATAACGCGACAGCTCCACATCCATCTTGCGATAGCCATGGACGAAACAACCGGCGACGCGCTCAGGTTCTGCAACGACGTTCGGCCGTAGGCGGCGTACAGCCATTTCTTCAAGCAGGATACGGATTTGCAGTTCGGCAAGGCGCGCACCGACGCAGCGGTGGATGCCATAACCAAATGCCAAATGCCGCCGTGCATTTTCCCGGTCAACAATCAGCTTATCTGGATTTTCAAACACGCTCTCATCGCGGTTGGCCGACAGATACCACATGCCAATCTTGTCACCTGCCTTGATTGGCGCGCCAAACAGGTCATGGTCTTGTGTCGCGGTCCGCCGCATATGCGCCAGCGGCGTCTGCCAGCGGATGATTTCGCTGACGGCGTTGGTGATGAAAGCTGGATTCTTTTCCAGCTTCTCCCGTTCATCTTGGAAGCTGTGCAGGCCATAAACATAACCCGACATGGAATTGCGGGTCGTGTCATTACCGCCGACGATGAGCAATATGAGGTTACCCATATACTCCAATGGATCCATATCCTTCATCGGTGAATGGATCATCCGGCTGATAAGATCAGGCGCCTCGCCTTTATTTTTGCGTTCGTTCCAGAGATTCTGGAAATAGGCGCCCATTTCGAACATTTTGGCGAGCCGCGCTTTGCGGGTTTCTTCAGAACGGAACAATTCGACGTCGCCCGCCCAATCCGACCATTCGGTCAGCTTGCGGCGGTCTTCCCAAGGAAAATCGAAAAGCAAGGCAAGCATTTGCGTGGTTAATTCAATCGAGACCAGATCAACCCAATCGAATGTTTGGCCAACGGGTAGGGAATCTAGCAATTCCGCCGTGCGGCGGCGGATATCGCCGGACATGCGGTCCATTTCGCCCGGCGTGAATGCTGGCGCGATGACGCGACGTTCCTCCGTATGTTTGGGCCGGTCCATTGCGATGAACATCGGCATGACGACCCTTTCTTCTTCCGGAATGGGTTCGGCGAGCGCATTGTCGTCAATGAGCGTGATGCCGCCATGTTCGAATGAAGACGAATACAGATCGGGCAATGCCTCAACATGCTGAATCGCTTTCAGCGTGGTGACATTCCAATAGCTGCCGAAATCTGATCCTTGGATTTTGTTAATCGGGGCCTTTTCCCGCATTTCCTTGAAAATGGGATGCCAACGATCCTCAAGATAAATATCGGCTTTGGTTACATCCCAGCGGTGCGGCGCCTCGTTCACTTCATAGGGCAGCGAATCGCTCTCAAATATCGGGGCAGTGGCCATTTTTCTCGACTCCTCTCACTGCAGAAAGTGCCACTACTTACAAAAATGTCAATCCAGTTTCGAACCGCAACTTAATCGCTGCTGGGGGTGACTTTAACCGCGAACTTGATCAACAGCTTATACGCTCGACTGGTTTCAAGGCTCTAGAAAAACTGGCTAAGAGAAATTGGCGAACCAAAGCGCCCAGCTGCTTGGAAGCCATAGAATTGCTTTACCAAGCGCTTTGCCTCTATTGCATATATTCTTAGGTACCTCGGCGTATGCGAGGGTTTGAATAAGGTCGGCGCGTGAAGAGAGACAAGTCAAATATAATTGATGCTTTGCAAGACATGGCCAAAAGCGAAGGTTTTGTCGCATTTGGCATTGCGCCTGGTCACCTTGCGCCAGCGGCAGGTTTGCGGCTTCAACAATGGCTGAAAGAAGGTCTGCATGGCGACATGCTTTGGATGGAAAGCCGCACCGATGAACGCGCCAATCCTGACCTGTTATGGCCTGAGGTCAAATCGGTCATCATGTTGGGGATGAGCTATGCCCCGCCACAGGACCCCATGGCGCTTGCCGATCAAGACATGCTTGCACGTATTTCTGTCTATGCCCAAGGACGCGATTATCATGATGTCGTGAAGGGGGCGCTCAAGCGGCTCGCGGGGTGGCTGGCGCATGAAGCAGGCGCTGGCGTCAAGGTTTTCGTAGATACGGCGCCCGTGATGGAAAAAGCCTTGGCGCAATCGGCTGGGCTTGGTTGGCAGGGCAAGCATAGCAATATCGTCAGCCGGGAACATGGCAGTTGGTTGTTTTTGGGCGCGATCTACACCACCGCCGAGCTTGATCCGGCATTGCCCGAAGACGACCATTGCGGCTCATGCCATTTGTGCCAAGACATTTGCCCGACCAACGCCTTTCCCGCGCCCTATCGGCTCGATGCCCGCCGCTGCATCTCTTATTTGACCATTGAGCATAAGGGGTCGATTGATCCCGAGCTACGGCCATTGATGGGCAATCATATCTATGGCTGTGATGACTGCCTTGCGGTCTGCCCGTGGAACAAATTTGCCGAAACGGCGGCGGCGCATAAGGCTTTTTTACCGCGCGCAGAATTGGTTGCGCCCCAAATTGCCGATTTATTGACATTGGATGATGCCGCGTTCCGTAAGCTCTTTTCTGGATCGCCAATCAAGCGGATTGGCCGTGACCGCTTTGTGCGTAATGTCTTAATCGCGGCTGGCAATGGACGTGATGCGGCCCTTGTTCCGCAGATTGAAGTGTTGCTGCGTGATCCTGCGCCTGTGGTGCGCGGTGCCGCTATTTGGGCGTTAGGGCGTCTTTCGCCGGAGGCGTTGGCGCAGCGGCGTGCCGAATATTTGCCTGACGAGCAAGATCCTTCGGTCTGTGCCGAGTGGGATTCCGCCACATAAGGTCATGATTATGCGCGCGGCGAACCGGTTGCTGATGCCTTAGCGGCGTTGCAGGGCATCTATGCAAGCGACGCGGTCTACAGCGGTTCCGTCGCTTCTGCGTGCATCGACATAAGTGACGACTTCGCGTCCGCCTTTGCGTTCGGGATAGAGAAACGCATCGAGAATGCACGGCTTGCCGACAAACTGCAACTTGCGGCCATAGACTTCGACAACGTCCAGGCGTGGCTCACCGAATAAGCGTTTTATGGCATTGGCATCCTTGCCAAGCACCCCTTCAAGTCCAGCTATTGGTGCGGGAGTAGGACGCGGCGGGAAAGATGCTGCCTTGCGCTCGATAGGTGCGGTCTGGCGCGCTGGCGCACGCGCCTCAGGCGCAGAGACGCAGCCCGCCAGCAACAAAGCGACTGCGGTGAGTGGAAGTATATTTTTGATCACGCGCTATATTCCGAATGCACCAAATGAACGGCCATCGCCGTTGCCAAAACAGGTACGAATAAGTTGACGAGCGGCACCATCATGCCTGCAGTGCCAAATAGTCCCAGCATGACGCGTGACAGCCTGTTCATCGCCCCCTTTGCGCCATGACGCGCGATAAGCATGTCCTCCAGATCTCGTCCCAAAAGCAGCGCATTGATAAGTAAAAAAGCAATCGCGGTGCCGACACCAGTGAACAGCAAGAGCACATAAATAGGCAACGCGAGCAGATTATAACCGACCACGCGCGCAATAGATTTTACCGCCATTTGGACACCCGCGCCAAGGCTTGGCCGTTTGCCGAATGCGGCGTGGCTTGGATAATGCCGATCCTCGACGGCATCGATGATGTCGTCGGCAAAAACCCATGTCATGGCAATCGCGACAACGCGGAACAGTAAAATGCCCGACAAGGCAGCAATCGCTGCCGACAACAAGCCTGACCAAAAGCCTGTGGCATTGATGCTCAGCCAGCTTAATAAGGCTTGCAAGGCAAACCAAAGCCCGATGCCCGAAACAATAAGAGTGAAAATGGTCAAAACGACCACTTTGACCATCACAACAGCGACGCGCCTGTCGGACAGGCTTTGGAATGAAAGCATCAGCGCCTGAATCATTCTGCTGTTCTAAAGCGCTTGCCGGAAATGTCCAATCCAACTAGGGCGCGCGTGGCTTACATAGGAACTTTCATGACTGATACCCGCTTCGACGTCCTCGCAATTGGCAATGCCATTGTGGATATTATCGCCGATACCGATGATGCTTTCATTGCAAACGAAGGCCTTACAAAGGGCAGCATGCAGCTTATCGATGAGGAGCGTGCGCAAGGCTTGTATGCGCATATGGGGCCTGCGCGTGAAATCAGCGGCGGTTCAGCTGCGAACACCTTGGCGGGTCTTGCGCGCCTTGGACACAAGACGGCGTTCATAGGGCAAGTCGCCAACGATCAGCTGGGTGAAGTTTTCGCGCACGACATTCGCGCAGGCGGCATTCATTTCGACGTTCCTGCGCGTGATGGTGCGCCATCGACCGCGCGTTGCTACATATTGGTCACGCCGGATGCGCAGCGCACAATGAACACTTTTTTGGGTGCATCCCAATATCTGCCTGCATCAGTGATCGACAAATCGCTGATCGAAAGCGCTGCGATTTTGTATCTTGAAGGCTATTTGTGGGACCCTGAAGAACCACGCGCAGCGATGCGGACCGCGATTGATGTCGCGCGCGCGGCTGGCCGCAAAGTGGCTTTGACCTTATCCGACGCTTTTGTGATTTCACGGCACGGACCGGACTTTATTGCCGAAATGGACGCTGGCCGAATTGATATTTTATTCTCGAACGAAGTTGAAATCTGCGCGCTAAATAACAGCGATGATTTTGAAGCTTCGGTTGCAGCGATCTCCGCGAAGGTTCCATTACTCGTCTGCACGCGCGGCGAACATGGTGCGATTGCCGTTGAAAATGGCGTGCGTACCGAAGTGAAGGCTGAGCCTGTGACGCAGTTAGTCGACACCACAGGGGCAGGTGACCTGTTCGCGGCCGGTGTGTTTGCGGGCCTTGCACAGGGGCGCCCCATGGCGGAATGCCTAACCATGGGTGCGGTGTGCGCGGCAGAAATCATCTCCCATTATGGCGCACGGCCAGAAGCGGACATTGCTGATTTGGTTGCCAAGCGCCTAGGTTAATCGGGCTTTTTGCGAAATAGAACTCGGTCTTCTGGGCCAAAGCCCCAGCGCCATATTATCCAGCCATAAAGGCCGAAAATTGCCGGAATACCGATTGTGAGTTCGACCCATTCAAATTGGGCGGGTACGCTCACGATTATTACCCCAAGCAACCCCGCCGCTGTGACAGCAATGAGCAAAGTCCAGCGCCAGACTCGGATGTTTTGCCCAAGCAATTTCGATAGAAACCGAGATTTTATAAGCGACCCGATGCCAAGCGAGATCATCAGGCCACAAGCAACTGCTGCCGCTTGAGCTAGACCAACATATTCAGGCTTAACGGGTAAATCGTCGATCAGCATGATAAGGCCAACACTCACCAATGCTTGGACAATGAGCATGCCAAGCGAGATTAAGAGATTTCGGTGACGTGCCATGTAAACGAGGGCGGATTCGCTCACGACCGCGGTGGCGGCGGCAACTTCTGCTGCGAGCAAAAAGGCCAATGCCACCGCCCCACCGGCGAATTCAGGGCCTACCAGCCCCATCACGGCCTCACCCGGAATACCAAGCGTTAAGGCGATCCCCGCTTGCGCGGCGATAATCCAGAAGCCGACTTGGCCGACTTGCTTGGCGATTTCCGCATAGTTTCGCGTTTGCAAATTGCGGGTAATGACGGGCCCCAAAATTGGATCAAAACTGGTTTTTAACTTCTGCGGCAAGCTCGCGACCTGTTGCGCGACATAATAAATTCCGACCACGGCAGGCGAAGCGAACAAGCCCAATATCGCAAGATCAAGCCGCCGGCTTCCCCATTCGGCGGCATCCGCAGCAGCAAGCGGCAGGTTGCGTTGCGCAATACCAAACGAACGCATCGGGCTTGGCCGCCAACCGCGCGGAAGGCCATAGCTGCGCCATAAAGGCCATAGGGCGACAACAAGCGCGGCGGCCAAAGAGGCTACATAAGCCAGGATCAGACCATCGCGGGCTGAATAGAAATAAAATGCACCTGCAGCGATGCTGATCGTCCAAGGCTCGACAATGGCGCGCGCGCGAACGGTGGACAATATATCAAATTTATAGGCGAGCGCGGACAGCGCAATGTCTGTCGCCACAATCGCAAAGATCGCCAGCGGTAAAAATCTATCTAACCCGTTGATCCCGCTATTGGGAAACATGAGTTGCGGGAACGTGATCAAAAATGCAGCGCCCAGCGCTGACGCGACTAACGCGGCGAGCAAGCAATCCGCGATGATATGGGCGTGCGGTTGACCTTCTTTAGACAAGAGCTCGGCAAGACCTCGACGCAAACCAAGCGACCCAAGCTGGGCGGCAAATTCAACAATCAAAATCGCATAAGCAAAGCGGCCAAGCGCCTCAGGGCCATAAAGTCGCCCTGCAATGAACAGGAATGGGATACGTGCGGCCAAGCGCAGCACGAATCCAAAAACATTGGTGCGCCCGCCCTCGGCAAGCGCTTGGATGTCTTTTTCATCTGTTCTGGCTATAGTCAAAAGTGGTCCTTTGTGCGTCAACTAGCGGATTCAGTCCGCCGTTACCAGCTTTCGGACTTGAGTGGACGGGCCAATAATTCAGTCACTACGGCGTCCACGGTGATGGTCCCCGCAAGTAATGCGCAAACAGCTGAAACGATTGGCATTTCGACATACAAGTCGGTTGCCGACTGCAATAGCACAGGTGCGGTAAAGGCGCCTTCGGCAATGGTTTTGCGGTCGGCCAGTAGATTTTCCGCTGCATGTCCTTGCCCGAGACTGCGTCCCAAGGAGAAGTTTCGCGAGTTCTCCGAACTACATGTCAGTACCAAATCGCCGAGCCCGGATAGCCCGGCCAGCGTTTCTGCTTTTGCGCCGCGGGCAAGGCCATAACGCTGCATTTCCGCAAAGCCGCGCGCGATTAACGCAGCGCGCGCATTCAGACCAAGACCCGCGCCATCGACAACGCCACAGGCAATTGCGAGCACATTTTTAACCGCGCCACCAATTTCCGCTCCAACGACATCATCGGACCAATAGGGGCGAAAAGACGGGGTGGCGATACTGCGCATCAGTGCCGCACCAAGCGTTGGGTTTGCAGTCGCAAGGGTGATGGCGGTTGGCTTTCCAGCCGCGACTTCATGCGCAAATGTCGGACCGGAAAGTACCGCTAAAGGATTGTCTGGCCGCACCTGCGCCGCGACATCGGACACCAGCATTTGCGTGTTGGCCTCAATCCCCTTGGCACAAAGGATAAGTGGCGCTTGTGTGTCGGGAAGTGCGGATAAAATTGCCCGCACATGCTGCGCCGGGGTAACAATCATGAATGCTTCGCATCCAGCCATGCGTGCAAGGTCGGCTGTTGCTTCAATCTTACGCGATAAAACTGTTCCCGGCAAAAACAGGGCGTTTTCATGGCTTGCGTTTATGCTGCGCACAACATCTTCTTCGCGGGCCCATAGCAAGACATCATCATGGATTTGCGCCATGACTGCCGCAAGCGCTGTGCCCCAAGCGCCGCCACCAATGATGCCGACGGGATATCTGCCTGCGCTCATGCCTTAACGCCTGCGCCGCGCGCGGGCGTGGCATGGGGGTCAAGCGGCCAACGGGGCCGGGCGACAAAATCCAGTCCGTCCGTGAGGCCCATACCAAAGCGTTCTGCGCCGGCCCAAGCAATCATGGCGCCATTGTCGGTACATAACCACAAGGGCGGGGCGACAAAACGCATGCCCCGTTGCGCGGCGAGCTTTTCCAGCATCTTACGGATCGGCACATTGGCCGCAACACCGCCAGCTACGACCAAGGCGGGGGGCGCATCTATGCGATCCAGCGTGTAAGTTATGCGGTCATAGAGGCAGTCGATCACCGCCAACTGGAACGACGCTGCAATGTCTTCGACCCTATATTGGCCCGTTTCATGTGCGCGCAGGACAGCGCTTTTCAATCCCGCAAAGGAGAAATGCGGCTCATCCGCGCCTTTCAATGGCCTAGGTAAGGGCACGTTATGGGCGTTGCCGATGGCAGCGGCGCGTTCGACCGCTGGCCCGCCGGGAAAGCCAAGGCCCAAGATTTTTGCGGTCTTGTCAAACGCTTCGCCCACTGCATCATCGATGGTGGTGGAAAGACGTTTGTAATCGCCAACGCCGTTGACGCGTAGCAATTGGCAATGCCCACCCGAAACGAGCAATAGCAAATAAGGAAATTCTAAATCCGCATCGATGAGGCGCGGCGACAAAGCATGGCCTTCAAGATGGTTGACCGCAATCAGTGGTTTGCCCGAAGCCATGGCAAGTGCCTTTGCTGTGACCAGCCCGACCATTACGCCGCCAATCAGCCCTGGCCCTGCCGTTGCGGCAATCGCATCCACGTCGTTTAAGGTAAGTCCTGCATCGGCCAACGCGGTTTCCACCAAAGGTGTCATCAATTCAGCATGCGCGCGCGCTGCAATTTCGGGAACGACGCCGCCAAAGGCGCGGTGATGGTCCTCTTGCCCAGCCAAGGCATGGCTTAAGATTGTCCGATCGGACCGCACGATTGCCGCTGCGGTTTCGTCGCAGCTTGATTCAAGACCCAGGATGATTGCCATTGTGCTTTCCCATAGGTGGACGCGCCGCTATGAACAAGCCGCATGACATGTCCAATATTCACAGTCGAGCGTCCTTTACGTATCGGAACCCGCCGTTCTCCGCTGGCTTTAGCCCAAGCCGAGATGGCTATGGCGGCTGTGAAACGGGCGCATAATCTGCCGGATGATGCGGTGAAGCTTGTTCCGATGCTGGCGACAGGCGACAAAATTCAGGACCGGCCATTGGCAGATATTGGCGGGAAAGCGCTTTGGACCAAGGAATTGGAACGAGCGTTAATCGAGGATCAAATTGATATCGCCGTCCATTCCATGAAAGACGTCGAAACATGGCGTCCCGACATTTTTGTCATTTCTGCGATGTTGCCACGCGCGGACGTCCATGACCGGTTGATTGGGGCAGCTTCGCTGGGTGACTTGAAACAAGACGCGCGTGTCGGCACGTCAAGTCCGCGGCGCGCGGCGCAGGTGCAACGGGCGCGGCCGGATGTGCAGATTGTGCCCCTACGCGGCAATGTCGCGACCCGACTTGCGCATATTGATACAGGCGACGCTGATGCCACTTTGCTTGCCGCTGCAGGGCTTGACCGTTTGGGTATGGCCGATGTGGGGGCTGAATTGTCGCTCGACGCGTTTTTGCCAGCCGCATCGCAAGGCGCCGTCGGCATTGACCGATTGGCCAGCCGCGCCGACCTCATTCCCATATTAGAGGCTATAAACGACGCGGATACATTTGCTGCCGTTGATGCCGAGCGTGCGTTTCTCGCCGCTGTCGGGGGCAATTGCCATTCGCCCGTTGCGGCGCTGGCGCGGGTTGAAGGGACGCAGATCAGGCTGCGTGCCGAAATCTTCACTGCCGACGGCAGCGAATTGCAGTCGGGCGAATGTCTATATGATATGGGTGGCGATGGCCCCGCGCAGCTTGCGCAAGAATTGCTGGGTAAAGCGAGCGCCGAGTTGCGCGGCATTTTTGCGTCGTGAAGCTTTTGATTATCCGCCCGCAACCTGGGGCTGATGCCACTGCGCATCGCCTGCGTGCGGCTGGACATACGCCTATTGTCATGCCTTTATTTTCCATCGAACATCTGCCTGTGAAGAGCGCATCCGCGGATGGTTATGACGCGATATTGCTGACCAGCGGTAATGCCGCGCGCGCTGCTGCCGAGTTCCTCACACAGGCCCATGCCAAGCCAATTTATGCCGTGGGCCGTGCCACCGCCTCCGCATTGCAATCATTGTCCGTACCCGTCGCTAAAATCGGGTCTGAGGGCGTTGACGCGCTGGTGCGGGGTGCCGCCGCCGACCGCTATCAACGCCTGTTATGGCTGGCAGGCGAGGATCATAGCCCCATTCCGCAAATCGAAAATGTCCGTATCGATATTGAAACCGTGTATCGAAGCGCGACCGTCAGCCCGCCAGACGACTTTGTACGGCAGGCAACCGAAAGCGATATCGTGATTCTGCATTCGTCGCGCGCCGCCCGGCATTTTGGAGAGCTATGTGCTATCATGGGCGTGCCGCGCGCCGACGTCACGCTAGCGACATTTTCGAGCGCGATTGCCGAAGCGGCCGGAGAAAATTGGGGGGCAATGATTGTAGCAGACGCGCCCAATGATGCTGCATTGTTGAAAGCCATCCAAGGACAGTTTACACCCGCGCATTGCCAAGACGAAGGCGGCGCGGCTATTGAAGGGCAGATATGAGCGATTATCCAACGGCACAGTCTGCTTCTAGTAGCGGGATGAAATTTAAGCATTTCATACTATTGCTTCTGATTACCTTTGCTGCCGGCGCGGCAGCGACATGGTGGCTGGCCGATAGCTTTGGTATTCTCGCGCCGACGGCACAAGAAGCGGCGGACGCAGAAAAAATAGCTGCCTCTTTGCCGTCTGCTAATGTCACGCCCGCAACGTTGCCTGCCGCTGGCACAACGACACAGGTCCAAGGTCAAGTGGTTCCGATTTATGTCACGGATTCCGCGATATCGGGTGACGCGGTACGTGGCGAGGGGCTGCTGCTGACATTTGCCGCGCGCCGTGCGCTCGATAATGGTGCGCCATTGGGATATCTTGCTGAACAGCTCCGGCTGCGTTTTGGCGCAGCGCAACCGCAGGCGGTTGCAACGATTATTTCTGCAGCGCAAGCGCCCGTTACTATCGACAAGCTGCAGACGGAGCTCACCGCGTTAGCGCCTATGTTGGTCTCTGGTCATCGCGATAATGGCGCGTGGACCACCGTAAAAAGCGAACTGTCGCAGCTTTTCGTGTTGCGCAAGGATGAGGGTGCGATGCGCACACCGGAACAGCACCTGATCCGCGCACAAGCCTTTGTTGAGGCGGGCAATCTATCGGCGGCCATGTTGGAGGTTACCGCGATGCCGGGCGCCCCTGCGGCCCAGTCGTGGATGGTGCGCGCGAAACGCTATGCTGATGCCCGTAAGGCGCTTTTGCGCTTGGAAGAAATGGCCTTGATCCGTCCTGTGGTCATGCCAGTAGCCGCCCAAGCGCCTGCAGCTGAGGCTTCCGTAAAGCCGTAACGCACATCCGTTCGGCGTTTGCGCTGCCTTAAGCGCGCTGGATTAATGCAATTGGCACGATGATTGCTCCCGTCGGATGAACACATCCGAAGGAATTTTTATGCTTAGCCTGTTGTTGATAATGTCCGCTGCTGCGCCGGTCCAATTTGAAGACCTTGCGCTGCTCGACAAAAATATTCAGATTCAAGCCAATGCAGAGCCTGTGGACAAAAGGCTGAAGCTCGCAAAATGCCCGGATGCACCGGTCATCATACCCGCGATTGATGGGGGGGCTGTCGTCCGCTGTCCGGCTCTTGGCTGGCGCTTGCATGTGCCAGCGCGTGCGCCAAATGCGATGGATGCAGGCGCGGATATTGTCATCCGCAAAGGCGATGTAATTGAATGCATTACAAAAGGACCGGGCTTTGCCGTATCTGCCCAAATGATTGCGCTGGATGATGCCAGAATTGGCCAATCTTTGCGTGTCAAATCGCTGACATCGGCCACGCCCATGACCGCCATGGCTAAAGCGCGCGGGTTGGCGATAATTTAATATTAAAGAGAATGAACAATCTGCCGTTTGTACACCCGTTGTTGCTGTCAGATTTCCGACAGCGAAGCGGAAAGGGATAAACATGGTGCATTCGGTCACATCAAAACCGCCGATTTTGGCTGGTGTTGGACAAAAGATTGCTTCGGACATTCCAAAGTTACGCCCGGAGAAAATCGAAAATATTCAACCCGTCACGCAAAATATAAGCCTAGCAAGTGCGCTTGCCCAAAAAGGCCCCCCATTTGATGCCGCACGGATCGCGTCGTTGAAGGAGGCAATCGCGAGCGGGAATTATCGGATTGATCTGGGCGCTATTGCAGATGGCATTATCCGTTTTGGATCGAAAAGCCCGGGCTAAAGTGATGATCGACCGCATCATTGCCCGCCAGACCGACCTTATTGCGGCGCTGGATGCGTTTGATGCCGACGCGGTTCTTGTCGCGTCGCGCGCGCTGGCTGAGGCACTGGCGGTTTTGCCGCAGGACAAAGAGGCCGTCGATCCCGAACAATTGGCTTATGGCATGAAACAAGCAGAAGCGGCGCGTATCCGGGTCAAATATCTGACGGCATGGAACCGCCAGAAAATTGACCGATTGGCCGAATTGCGCGGCCAATCATCGCCGCATACCTACACACCGCACCTACGATAGCCCATAAACCCTGGGTTTTCCGCATTTGGCACGGGCGTTGCTGTAGTCAGGTCATGAACACAAAGATGCCCTTATGACTGGCCCGATTACCGCAGCAGCGACGCAGCAGCGTGTGACTTTGGCGATTGCCAAGGCGTCCGCGCGTACGGGCGTTGGTTTTGACTATCTGATGGATCAGGCACAATTGGAAAGTGGTATGCGGCCAGATGCCCGTGCCCAAACATCTAGCGCCACTGGCCTGTATCAATTTACTAACCAGACCTGGCTTGCCACGCTGAAGCGCCATGGCCCATCACATGGGCTTGATTGGGCATCGCGCGCGATTACGCAAAACCGCAACGGTGCATTTTCGGTAGGTGAACCTGACATGCATGCCCAGATTATGGGCCTGCGCACGCATCCTGAAACAGCCGCCATCATGGCCGCTGAACTGGCGTCGGACAATGGCGATTATCTACAATCGCGAATGGGTGGAATCCCGCAGGACGTCGACCTTTATCTCGCACACTTCCTTGGGGCTAAAGGTGCAGGTGATTTTCTTGCCGCGATGCAGGTTGACCCCAATCAGGCTGCTGCACCGCTGTTTCCTTCCGCCGCAGCGGCGAACAGGTCGATATTCTATCGTCCAGATGGGATTCAACGTAGTCTCATCGAAATCCGCGACGGCTTTTCTGCAAAGATGGCCGCTGCCACATCGGAAGGGCAAATGTCATCGCGTTTAGAGCAGCGTTTTTCCAAAACGGCGCTCCGCCGAGCGCCTTTGGCTTTGGCGGAGATGGAGACGATGCCCAAGGGTCTGGATCTCGAATTTGCACGCAGGACATATGAGCGCCTGTCCGGGGTGAAGGCATGATGCGTAACCCAATGTTCGCGGTGCCGTTGGCCGCGCTGAAGGGCAACGCATTGCCCGTGGCCATATTGTTACTGGTCATGCTGATGATCGTTCCGGTCCCTACTATGTTGCTGGATGTCGGCTTCATCGCGAATATCATGATCAGCCTCGCCGTTGTGATGGTCGCAATGAACGTGGCAAAGCCGCTCGATTTTTCGTCCTTTCCGACCGTGTTGCTGCTTGCGACTATTTTTCGCTTGGCTTTGAACGTCGCATCGACGCGCGTGGTACTTGTCGATGGCCATAATGGTCCGGCAGCCGCAGGACATGTCATTGAGGCATTTGGCGCATTTCTGATTGGCGGCGATTATATCGTCGGTCTTTTTGTGTTTGCGGTGTTGATGATCATCAATCTGGTCGTCATCACCAAAGGCGCTGGCCGGGTTTCGGAGGTTTCGGCACGCTTCACGCTGGATGCCTTGCCGGGCAAGCAGATGGCGATTGATGCGGACTTGAATGCCGGTCTGCTAACGCCCGACGAAGCCAAGGCTCGCCGCCAAGAAGTCTCAACAGAGGCGGATTTTTACGGATCAATGGATGGTGCATCCAAATTTGTAAAAGGCGACGCCATTGCCAGTTTGCTTATCCTGTTCGTCAACATTTTCGGCGGTCTTATCTTGGGCATGGTCAGCCACGGCTTGAGCTTTAGCGAAGCTGCGCAAATATACATCATGCTTGCCGTGGGGGATGCGTTGGTGGCGCAGGTGCCTGCGTTATTATTGTCCATTGCCGCCGCAGCCATTGTAACACGTGTATCGTCACCACTTGATTTGGCGGGCCAAATCTCAAGCCAATTTGGTTTCTCACGCGCGTGGGGGCCTGTTGCAGGCATCTTAACGTTGCTGGGCATGGTTCCCGCCATGCCACAGCTTGTCTTGCTTCCTGCGGCTGCGGTCGCGGGCGCAATCTATTGGACATTGCGCAAGGCGGAAAGGGCGCCTGTGCGTGTGGTTGAACCGATCACGGACACGGGGCCAAGTCACCTGATCGAATGGCATGAAGTCGCAGACATTGCACCTATCAAGCTTGAGCTTGGCTATGGACTGGTGAGCTTGGTCGACGAACGCAAGGGCGCAGCCTTGATGGGTCGGGTTACCGCCATTCGCCGTCAATTGTCGCGCGAATTCGGTTTTGTCATGCCCATGGTTAAGGTCGCTGACGACCTGTCCTTGCCCGGAAATGCATATCAAATCCGCATATCGGGCGTGCTGGTGGGCGAAGATCAGGCATGGGCCAATGAATTGCTCGCACTTGATTCGGGCGATTGCCTCGAAGGTCTAACTGGGCGCGCGGTCAA
The DNA here is from genome assembly GCF_003933235.1 of Sphingorhabdus wooponensis. Taxonomy (GTDB): domain Bacteria; phylum Pseudomonadota; class Alphaproteobacteria; order Sphingomonadales; family Sphingomonadaceae; genus Sphingorhabdus_B; species Sphingorhabdus_B wooponensis. The sequence continues at coordinate 199,271 of NZ_RWJI01000002.1, read as the reverse complement.
GGATCCGAGCTTTGGCCTTGATGCCCTTTGGATTGCCGAGCGGGATCGCACCGATGCCGTTGCGGCAGGCTACACCGTGGTGGATCCAGCCACCGTTATCGCCACCCATTTGAACCAATTGGTTAGCACGTCTGCGGCGGAGCTGTTTGGCATGGATGATGCCCAGGCGTTGATTAACAATCTCAAGGAAAGCTACCCGCAACTCGCCGCAGGTTTGACGCCCGTGCCATATACGCTGGCGGCGGTTACGACCCTGTGCCGGGCTTTGTTGGCCGAGCGTGTTCCGCTGCGCGATTTCCGCCGCATTGCCGAAGCCATGGTCGACCTCGCCCCGCGCAATCTGGAAATGAACGAGTTGGTCGAGGCGGTCCGGCAAAGGCTTGGTGGGTTGATTGTGCAGACCATCGTCCCCGTCAAAATGCCGCTGCCCGCGATTACCTTTGACAGCGCGTTGGAATCGCTTTTGGTGCAATCGGTCCAATCGGCTCCGCAGGCAAGTTGGCCGTTTGAACCAGAGCTCGCACGCCGTATCATTTCAGTGATTGACGCAGCGGTGCAGCCGATGCTGGTCGCCGCGCGCAGCTTCGCCATCATCACCTCACCATTGTGCCGTGCAGCCGTCGGACGTTTGTTGCGCGCCCAATATAGCGACGTTGCCGTTCTGTCCTTCCTCGAAATTCCTGAAACCAAAAAGGTCGAAGTCATCGCCGTTGTCGGTGGCACCGGACCATTGGCTGAACCCGCTGCAACGGATGCACCGCAAGACATTGGAGACACTTATGTTGATTGAAGCCCGAAATGCGTATGCCACCCCGCAAAAGCTTGATCCGGCGCAACTGGTTGAAACGCATAGCGCATTGGTGCGCCGGATCGCTTGGCATGTGCATAGCCGGATGTCGTCCGCGATTGAAGTGGAGGATTTGATTCAGATCGGCCTTGTCGCTTTGGTTGAGGCGGCGCAGAATTTTGAAGAGCGGGGCATTGCCTTTGCGCCTTATGCGGCGACGCGCATTCGGGGCAATATGGTTGATGCGTTGCGCCTTGATGCGCGTATGGGCCGTGCCGGTATGGCCAATCGGCGCTATTTGGCCGGTATCCGCGCGAAGTTTGAAAAGGAACATATGCGCGCTCCGAATGATGCTGAAATGGCGACGGCGGCGGGGCTTGATCCGGCGGCATATCACGCGATGGTGGCGTCAACGCAGCCTGTGGGGCAGGAATCGATTGAAGACAGCTATTCTGACCATGACATGTGGTTTGCCGATATGTCCGACGCGGCGGATACGATGCTCGAAAAGGCGCAATTGCGTGAAGCGTTGATTGCAAACCTGTCGAAACTGTCCGAACGAGAGGCGCTTATTCTTCAGCTATATTTTGTCGAGGAATTGAACCTTGATGAAATTGGCGAGACCTTAGGAGTCGGTGCGGCGCGGGTGTGTCAGATAAAAAAAGCTGCGCTCGACAAGATGAAGATGATGATGGCGGATTAAGCCCCTCGCTTATTTTGCCTTGCGCCGGACGGGTACTGGAATATTGCAAATGTCCGCGCCGCCCGCTGGCACATTGAAAAACGGGTCGCGCCGTTTGGCCCGCGCATCGGCATAAGCAGCGAAGCTATCGCTTTCGGTGTCCAGATATTCAAAGGCAGGCGCGTCCAGCACTTCATTGCCAAGCCGGATAGACAGGATCGGCACGCGGTCCTCCTCCTTTTCGTAAAAACCAAGCGCGCCGGTGCCACGCGGCAGGCTCGACATATGCTCAATGCCCTCAATCACGCGGCCCACAAGCGCGATGTTGCGATCCAAGTGCCGCGGCGCGTGGCCGATGACAGTGTAAAGTTCAGCGCCACTGCCGGTGTCAGGTGAGAGATTACGGCCAACACCGACCATGCCGTAGCAGTGGATTGGCCAATTGCTTGCGGTATCGGGAGTAGCAACGCCAGCGACGGGAAATCCTTGATGAAAGCTGGTCCACCGAATGATGTTATTTGGCGGAACAAAAATCGGATCGAGCGAATGCGGACGCGTAAGTGCTTCTGGAAAGACATAATCTTCCTCCGACACCACCGCCAACCCCTCCGGCAAAGCCTTTTTCTCGGATGCATCGCCCCATTGCACGACATAATTATCTTGCACGCGGTTAATGCTGGTGCCGTCCCAAAATTTGGTCGCTGCCAGCTTGCGGATATTGCCGACCCACCCTTGGCTGAAGGGTGCAGGCATCAATTGGATGACCACGCGGCGCGGATTGCCTTTCGAATCGGGCGCAAGGTCCATGATCATCAGGTCGGACGATTTAATGGGAACCCATGCCTCTGCTTTGGCTGCCGCCACAATCTCCGAAGGTGCGGGATAGATTTTGGCCTTCTGCGCCAAAAGCGGGAGTGGCGCGCATAAAGCGGCGCAAGCGACCAAAAGCAGATATCTTTTCATCTGATGCATTATGGCAAATCACTGTGCCTTGCGAAAGCGCAAAGGAGCGGCTAGGGGCGTGCGTCCCCAAGGGGAAAGCGGAGACGTGGCCGAGTGGTCGAAGGCGCACGCCTGGAAAGTGTGTATAGGGGTGACTCTATCGTGGGTTCGAATCCCACCGTCTCCGCCAGTTACTTCATTATAAACTTCAGCCCAATCCAGAAGATGCGTGGCGTACCGAGATCGATGGAGCTGTCGATCTTGCGGGTGACGACGGCTTCGTTGAAGATATTCTCTACCCGGCCGGTCAAAGCGACCTGTCGCGTTATGGGCACTTGGGCAAAGCCGTCGAATGTCAGCGCGGAGGGCAGGATGTTGCTTTCCAGATCATCTTCAAACTGTGCGCCCACATAACGGGCGGTTGCAGAGAACACTGATCCGGCATGTGGCGTCCAACGCAATGTTGCATTCGCGGCATGGCGCGGGCTTTGTGCCGGAGACAGGCCATTAAGTGCCGACGCGCTGCCTGAGGCGCGCACTTTGCTATCGCTATATGCGTAAGATCCCGAGAGGGTCATAGTGCCGAAAACGGCCTCGCCACTCAGCTCAAGACCCTTAGCCAAGACAGCATCCACATTGCCCCGCTGACGTAGATTGGGCCCAATGGTGATATTGGCGATGGCATCATTCAGGCGGTTGTAGAAGATGGTCGCGCCAAAGGAGACGCCATTGGCCAAACGCACATCAAAGCCTGCCTCAACGCCGCGCAGTTTTTCAACGTCTAATGCGGCGTTGGCGCGGGTGGCGACGGGGAATACCGTAAAGGGCCGGTAAAGTTCATTGAGCGTAGGCAAGCGGAACCCCGTATATGCCGCCGCGCGCAAGGCAAAGTTATCACGCGCGGCGAAAAGCGCGCCAACCCGCGTACTTGTTTCCCAATTGGAGCGGTTGGCAAAATTGTCATCGCGCACGACAGTGCCATTGGCGCTGCGCTCGGCTAAAAAGCCGTTGCTTATTATCCAGCGATCGGCACGCAGACCGCCGGTCAGCGTTAAGACACCGAGGCTCCAGTCATGTTCAGCAAACACACCAAAGGTCGCACTATTGCCTCCGGCATTACGGCGTGCGGTTACGAGCCCTGTGACTTGGCTATACGCATCTTCAAATAATTCGCCTTCGGCCAATCGGACATCCGCGCCAAGGCGCAAGGGGTGGCCACCGCCAACCGGCGGGCGGACCTCGATTTTGCCGCCAAGCCCTGTGGAGGGCGTATTGCGTTGGTCCAGCGTCTTGCGCAAAGACGTGGCGCTGATCACGACATTCGTGAAATTGCGTGCCTGCACATAAGCTAAGGCATCAAATTGCCAGCGGCCTTGCGATATGATGCGGATGCTGGCGTCTTGCCCTTCGGAACTGCTGTCCGCGCCTGCAAAGCGCAGGGTGCGATTATCTTGGAACAGCAGTCCGCGAAATTGCATCTCCACGCCATCGGCCAAAGGCGCGACCGCGCGCAGACCAGTGGACCAGCTATCATAAGCGGCGCGCACATCGCTTGGCTGCCGCGTAGCGGCAGGCGCGGTGAAAAACCCGTCGCCGCTGTCTAGGCGTCCCGAAAGGCTGATAAAGCCAGCGCCAAAGTCTGTTGTGAGGCCCGCCGACAGTTCGCGTGCATTATCGCTACCGTAAAAAGCTGACAGCGAGACGTTGGCCAAGTCATCACGCTCAGCGCTATTCAGCTCAATCGTGCCAGCGACAGCGCCCGCACCGAAAGCGCCATTGCCGCTGCCGCGCGTTACGCGAACGGAGGACAGGCGTTCCGGCGCAATGGCGCTAAACGGGATATAACCGAAAAACGGGTCAGCTTGCGGCACGCCGTCCAGTAATATGAGCGTTCGGCTCGACGCATTGCCGCCAAGTGCGCGCAACGTTGCGCCTTGGGCGGATGGGTTCGCTGAGCGGCTGTCCGAACGGCGGAACTGCTGAAAGCCTGCAACATCGGCAAGGATATTTTCGATCCGTCCCGATGCCTCGCTGGTGAGGCGCGCGCGGTCGATTTCAACCGCGCCATAAGCGGGATCACTTTTGGTCTGCTCAAGGCCCTTGCCCGTCACGACAATGATTGGTGTAGCATCATCTTGCGCATAAGCGGCGGGTGCGCCGAAGGCGATTGCCACGAAGGATGTGCGGACCAAAAGGGTAATCATCGGCGTTCCTGAAATAGGGAGAAGGAGGCTGTCGGCTTATGTTGTGCCCATATATGCACTGCCGCCGAATTTTGAACCACAATACGCGATGGTTGCAATAATGCATTGATACGCGCATGGCACGCGGACGGAATCAGGAGAAGATATATGCGTCAAATCGATCATTTCATCAGCGGCGGTGCAGGTGCCAGTGCATCGCGTTTTGCTGAGATCATGGATCCCAATAATGGCGGCGTGCAAGCGCGGGTAGTCTTGGGTGACGCAAATATACTTGAACGTGCGGTGCAGGCGGCATTGGCCGCGCAGCCTGCATGGGAAACGACCAACCCGCAGCGCCGTGCGCGCGTGATGTTCGAATTCAAGCGTCTGGTTGAAGCCAATATGGACGAACTGGCGCATATGCTTTCGGCCGAGCATGGCAAGGTCATCGCCGACAGTAAGGGTGATATTCAACGCGGGCTAGAAGTCATCGAATTTTGCTGCGGCATTCCGCATGTGATGAAAGGCGAATATAGCCAAGGCGCTGGCCCTGGCATTGATGTATATTCAATGCGTCAGCCCATCGGCATTGGTGCAGGCATCACGCCATTCAACTTCCCCGCTATGATTCCTTTGTGGATGAGCGGCCCTGCCATCGCGACCGGTAACGCGTTCATCATTAAGCCAAGCGAGCGTGACCCAAGTGTTCCTGTACGCTTGGCTGAACTGTTTATCGAGGCTGGTCTGCCCGAGGGCATTTGCCAAGTTGTACATGGCGACAAGGAAATGGTCGACGCCATTCTTGACCATCCCGCTATTGGCGCGATCAGCTTTGTCGGGTCATCCGACATTGCACATTATGTCTACCATCGCGGCGTTGCCAAAGGCAAACGCGTGCAAGCGATGGGCGGCGCGAAAAACCATGGCATCGTGATGCCCGACGCTGATCTCGACCAGGTCGTCAACGATTTAACGGGTGCCGCTTTCGGCTCGGCGGGCGAACGCTGCATGGCGCTTCCTGTGGTTGTCCCTGTGGGTGATGATACCGCAGAGCGCTTGAAGGCAAAGCTCATTCCGGCAATCGAGGCGTTGCGTGTTGGTGTCTCCACCGATGCAGAGGCGCATTATGGTCCGGTTGTCACCGCGCAGCATAAGGCAAAGGTTGAAGGTTGGATTCAGACCTGTGTCGATGAAGGTGGCGAGTTGATCATCGACGGACGCGGGTTCAAGCTGCAGGGACATGAGGAAGGCTTCTTCATAGGACCAACTTTGTTCGACCATGTCACCACCGACATGGAAAGCTATAAGGAAGAAATCTTCGGCCCCGTCCTACAAATGGTCCGCGCGGCCAGTTTTGAAGAGGCCTTGGCGCTCCCGTCCAAGCATCAATATGGCAATGGCGTCGCAATCTTCACGCGTAACGGCCACGCAGCCCGCGAATTTGCCAGCCGCGTGAATGTCGGCATGGTCGGCATCAATGTGCCGATTCCCGTGCCGGTTGCTTATCACAGCTTTGGCGGATGGAAGCGCTCCGGCTTTGGTGACACCGACCAGTACGGCATGGAAGGCATTAAATTCTGGACCAAGGTCAAGAAGATCACGCAGCGTTGGCCTGATGGGGCACCTGATGGCGGCAACGCGTTCGTCATCCCGACCATGGGATAAGCCAGATGAAAATCGCATTTATCGGGCTTGGCAATATGGGTGGCGGCATGGCCGCAAATCTTGTCAGGGCGGGGCATGCGGTTAACGCCTTTGACCTGTCACGTGATGCATTGTCACGCGCGCAGGATAATGGCTGCGCTACATTTTCGTCTGTGCGCGACGCTGTCGCGGGCGTTGACGCCGTGGTGTCGATGCTACCCAATGGTAAAATTGTCGCGCGTGTTTTTGCAGACGACGTCTTGGGTCATGCCCCCCAAGGTGCAATATTGCTGGATTGTTCGACTATTGATGTAGGCACTGCGCGGCAGGTGACGGCCGATGCTGTCGCTGCTGGCTATGACATGGTCGATGCGCCTGTTTCGGGCGGCATCGCTGCAGCCAATGCAGGCACGTTGACTTTCATGGTGGGTGGCACGGGTACTGCCTTTGCGCGCGCGGAACCGATATTGTCCTGCATGGGCAAAGCGGTGATTCATGCCGGCGCATCTGGTGCAGGACAGGCGGCGAAGATCTGCAACAATATGCTGCTTGGCGCGTCAATGATTGCGACTTGTGAGACCTTTGCCATGGCCGAAAAGCTAGGGCTGGATCTGCAGACCTTTTACGACATTTCGTCGAAAGCTTCGGGCCAGAACTGGTCTATGACCAGCTATTGCCCGGTCCCTGGCGTTGGGCCCACGACACCTGCGGACAATGAGTATCAAGGCGGCTTTGCCACGGCGTTGATGCTCAAAGATTTGAAATTGGCGATGGAAGCGGCGCAATCCGTAAATGCCGACGTACCGATGGGCGAACGCGCGGCGGAACTATATGCGCAATTTGACAAGGCGGGAAATGGTGGCCTCGATTTTTCAGCAATCATCCAAAGCTTGAAAGACCAAGCGTAAAACGCAGGTCGCTGTTATGCTTGGAGCAGCAGGATTGCAAAGCCTGCAGAAAACATATTAGGACTGCCGTACGTTTCTTCATCACTCGACAACCGGCCAGCGTGCCGAACCTTAAAAATTAGGAGTTGCCCGTGCAATCAGTAACCACGCAGAAATTTGACGACGTCCTTGTGGTGCTTGTCGACAATCCCCCTGTCAACGCACTGTCTTGGCATGTCCGTCAGGGGTTGAACGACAGTTTTGAACAGGGCCTGTCGGATGATACTGTAAAAGCCATTGTTCTGCGCTGTGCAGGATCGACCTTTATCGCCGGCGCCGACATCACGGAATTTGGCAAACCACCGCAAGGGCCGGATTTCAACGCTGTGTTGAACATAATTGAAGCTTCCGAAAAACCCGTTGTCGCTGCCATTCATGGCACGGCGCTGGGTGGGGGGCTGGAAACTGCCTTAGTATGCCATTACCGCATCGCTGTGCCATCTGCGCGGCTTGGCGTGCCAGAGGTCAAGCTTGGCCTTCTGCCGGGCGCTGGAGGGACGCAAAGGCTGCCGCGCGTTGTGGGTATTGAGGCCGCCGCTACAATGTGTGCGCTTGGCGAACCTTTGTCGGCAACAAAGGCGGCGTCGATTGGTTTGGTCGACCGTTTGGCTGGCGAAGATAGCTTGGCTGACGACGCCATTGCCTATGCACGCGAATTGATTGCTATCGGCCCACGGCCAACGCGTGAACGCCCTCTGGGCGGTGATGTTGGGATTATTGAACAATTGAAGGCGGCCAATGCCAAGAAATGGAAAGGCTTTGACGCGCCTTATGCCAATCTTGCCTGTGTTGAGGCGGCAACGCGGTTGCCCTTTGAAGAAGGCATGAAGTTTGAACGCGCGGAGTTTGTGAAGCTGATGGCCGGATCGCAATCGGCGGCCCAGCGGCACATGTTCTTTGCTGAACGTCAGGCTGCAAAAATTGATGGATTGGCCAAAGACATTGCGCTGCGCGATATCAAGAAGGTCGGCGTGATTGGTGCGGGCACCATGGGCGGCGGGATTTCGATGAATTTCCTGTCCAAGGGTATCCCTGTGACCATCGTCGAAATGGTGCAGGAAAATCTGGACCGCGGCGTTGGCGTTATCCGCAAAAATTACGAAAATAGTGCAGCCAAGGGCCGCTTCTCGCCTGAACAGGTCGAGGCAATGATGGCCTTGTTGACACCGTCCTTGACATTGGATGATCTCGCCGACTGCGATCTGGTCATCGAAGCGGTCTATGAAAGCATGGACGTCAAAAAAGAGGTTTTTGGAAAGCTCGACATTATTTGTAAGTCCGGCGCGATTTTGGCGTCGAATACATCCTATCTCGATATTGACGAAATTGCCGCGAGCACCGCGCGTCCGCAAGATGTTGTCGGCATGCATTTCTTCTCGCCTGCCAATGTCATGAAATTGCTAGAGGTCGTGCGCGGCGACAAAACCGCGCCGGACGTGCTCGCCACAGCCATGGCGATTGGCAAAAAAATCGGCAAGGTGGCTGTGGTCGCTGGTGTTTGCCATGGCTTTATCGGCAACCGGATGCTGTCCACGCGGCAGCAGCCAGCTATGCAATTGCTGTTGGAGGGTGCAACGCCTGCGCAGATTGACAAGGTGCATACCGATTTCGGCATGCCCATGGGCCCGTTCCAGATGAGCGATTTGGCTGGCCTCGACATTGGCTGGCATCGTGACCCCTCACGGGTTGAGACCATCCGCGATGCCTTGTGCGCCGCTGGCCGTTTTGGTCAGAAGAATGGCAAGGGCTTTTACGATTATGATGAAAAGCGTGTGGGTACGCCAAGCGCCGAGGCATTGGCGATCATCGAAGATTTCCGTGCTACGTCCAACTTGCCGAAGCGCGAGATTAGCAATCAGGAAATCGTTGAACGCACGCTCTATCCTATGGTCAATGAGGGCTATTATATCCTCGAAGAAGGCAAAGCCCAGCGCGCATCTGACATCGATGTGGTGTGGATCTATGGCTATGGCTGGCCGATTTATCGCGGCGGCCCTATGTTCTGGGGCGAACTGGAAGGCGCAGGCAAGATCGTCGAAGCGCTTGAGCGGCATGGCGTCAAGGTCGCAGAGAGCCTGAAGGCCAAAGCCTGATTTTTGCGGTCTTAACCCCGGCGTCGCTTGCGGCGCCGGGTGGAGCCGGAAAGCAGCATGACCGCAGATATGGGAACACGAATCGGCGTGACGAGGGGAACCGAAGCTGCCAGGCCAGATAACAGCCGCATCCAACAGAGATACCGCTGGCTTACCGCATGATTTTGAGAAACGAAAATCTGCTAAATTTTGCGCAGATAATGGCGGATATGCCATTGAAAAATATGGTGGGCGCTAACGGGCTCGAACCGCTGACCCTCTCGGTGTAAACGAGATGCTCTACCAACTGAGCTAAGCGCCCCTCTCGGGAGACGGGCCTTTGCCAAAGTGAAACACATTTGGCAAGACCATTTAGATGATGGGGACAAAACGGGTGCTTACTGCCACAATATAATCATCCATTTTTGCAGAAGTTTCGGGCGAAAGCTCAATAAACACGCGCCGCGCGTCGGCTGGGTCCTGCCGCCGCACGAGCATACCGCTGTCGGTCATTGCAGAAATCCATCGCAAGGCCGTTGTCGGCGGGACCGCAGCGGCGATGCAGAGGCTGGATACCGACACATGCTGCCCCTCTTGCGCGGCTGCTTTGAGATCGAGCAGGATATCCCATGCCGGATCCGCAAAGAGGTCGGGCGGGAAAAACCGTTCGCGTAACCGGCGTAGCTTTATAATTTCGCGCAGACTCAGCTTCGCCGCAACTTCGCGCGCAACCGAAGTTTCGCTTGGAAATCCTTGAAAGCCACCAAGCGGCGCGGCTCTGAAGGAGACCGACTTATCCTTTATTTTGTCCTTGAGGTCTGGATCGGCCATGCGCGCCAGCGTTCGGGCGAATTCAGCCAATTCGTCGCTGATCCGGTGTAGCGACCTAAATTCTACTTCTTGGTCTCTATCATGCAGTCGATCCATACCGCTCCGTCCAAATGCACCCGCCAAAATAGGCATTGCTTCGACGTCATCTGCATTGACCAGAAAGTGACATTGGCCCTGCGGAAACGCCGCAAAAATTACTTCCAGCGACTCCATCTTGGACCAAATCAATGCAGTGCTGCGATATGTTAGGAGATAATGCGTTATTTGCGATACGGTATTGTTGAGTCTATCCGTTTCGGAGCAAAGGTCGATCAGTAGAAAATCGGCGGGCCGCGTTTCGTCCATTGCCACCGGCGTACAACCAGCCAAACTGGCTAACCGCGCAAGTTCGGCATCCCGCTCTAATGACCCTCCGGCGATCATCGCAATGCGTCCATTTTGGCCTGTGGCGGGGTGAGGTGAATTGTCTGGCATAACTTTTCGAACAACTGACTGATAAGATTATGCTTTTGGGAACGCACGAAAAAACGATGACGAAATTGTAAAACTTATCTCCATATTGGAGGAATCAGTTTTGACGGACGGAAGGTTTGCTTACGCTGTGCGATGCGCTATCCCCTTCTGTATGAAGCGCCTGCATAACGGCAGCATGACCCAGAGGAGCAAAATTAGGTGAAAAGACATTTTATTATGATGCGCGCAGCGGCGCTTTTATTGTCAGGAGTATCAATGACAGCGGTTGCACAAACAAAGGAAATGAACACCACGCAGGCAGCCAATGAGCCCGCCTTGCTGCAGGAATGGACAGGCCCTTATGATGGTGTTCCGCCTTGGGATCAGGTTAAAGTGTCGCAATTTCCCGCGGCATTCCAAGCCGCGATGGACGCGTCAAAGGCTGAATTCGAAGCCATGCTGGCAAAGCCAGAAGCCATTAGTTTCGAGAATACAATCACTGCAAGCGAACTGTCAGGCGAGAAAATTGGCCGTTTATTCTCCATCTGGGGTGTTCATTCGTCGAATCTGTCCACTCCTGAAGTGCGCAAGATTCAGGCTGAGTGGGAACCAAAGCTCAGTGCGTTCTTCTCCGAATTGTCTTTGGATGCGCGCTATTTTCAGCGCGTGAAATATCTATATGATCAGCGTGCCAATCTGGGCCTCGATGCCAAGCAGATGCGGCTTTTGGAGCGGACCTATGATGGCTTGGTCCGCAATGGCGCTATGCTGGATGCGGCACAAAAGGCGGAAGTAATCCGTATTGAGACCGAACTGGCAAAGAAGTTTTCCGCTTTTTCCGACAAGGTACTCGCAGATGAAGAAACCTTCATTCTGATTACGCAGGAAGCCGATTTGGCTGGCCTGCCAGAAAGCTTTGTTGCGTCGCTGCAAGCTGCGGCAAAGGCGAAGGGCCAAAGCGGTTGGGCTGTCGTCAACACCCGCTCAGCGGTACAGCCATTCCTTGAAAATTCGACCCGCCGTGATTTGCGTGAAAAAGTCTGGCAAGCCTTTACCAAGCGCGGTGATAACAAGAATGCCAATGATACGAATGCGACCATCGCCGAAATCCTGAAGCTACGTCAGCAGCGCGCGGAGATTTTGGGTTTTGCGACCCATGCGCATTACCGCATGGCCGACACTATGGCGCAGGACCCGAATAAGGCGATGGACCTGATGATGAAGGTTTGGCCGGCTGCGGCCGCGCGCGTGCGTGAAGAAGTTGCTGATATGCAGGCGATTGCCAATGCGGACAACATCACCATCGCGCCGTGGGATTATCGTTTCTACGCCGAAAAAGTGCGCAAGGCGAAATATGACCTCGATCAAGAAGCGGTAAAGCCATATTTCCAATTGGATAATATGGTCGCCGCGATGTTTGATGCCGCAGGCAAATTATACGGCATGAGCTTCACCGAGAATACCGGCACGGTTCCAGTGTTTGAACCCAAAGTGCGGACATTTGAGGTTAGGCGCGATGGCAAGGTCATCGGCCTCTTCTACCTCGACAATTTCGCACGCGCAGGCAAGCGTTCGGGGGCGTGGATGACCACCTATCGCAGCCAACATCGCTTGGGCGGCAAAAACAACATCGTGTTGGCGTCGAACAATAACAACTTCGTGCCCGGTGCCGATGGCGTACCAACGTTGATCAGCATTGATGATGCATCCACCTTGTTCCACGAATTTGGCCATGCAATCCATTATCTGAACTATGATATTACCTGGCCCGGTCTTGGCGGGACACCGCGCGATTTTGTGGAATATCCGAGCCAAGTGAACGAAAACTGGCTACTGACGCCCTATATTCTAAATACATATGCCAAGCATTATAAGACCGGGGAGCCCATTCCGGCGGCTTTGGTCGAGAAAATTCGGGCCAGCGACACGTTCAACCAAGGTTTCGCCACGGTGGAATATCTGTCGAGTGCCATATTGGATATGAAATTGCATAACCGAAGCGAGCCTGTGGCTGATCCTGCTGCCTTTGAACGCGATACGCTGGCAGAAATTGGCATGCCAAAGGAAATGGTCATGCGGCATCGCTTGCCCCAATTTAACCACCTGTTCTCCAGCGATAGCTATTCGGCGGGCTATTATAGCTATCTTTGGTCTGAAACGATGGATGCTGACACCTGGGCCGCCTTCACCGAAAAAGGCGATGTCTGGGACAAGGAAACCGCCGAGCGTTTTCGTTCTATGTTGCTGGCAACGGGCAATGAAACCGACCGGATCGAGGCGTATCGCGCGTTCCGCGGTCGTGATCCTGACGTGAAATATATCATGAAAAAGCGCGGATTTCCGACCGGCGAATAAGGCGCTCTTATGGCATTAAAAAGGGGCGGCGCAGGCAATAATCTGCGCCGCCCCTTTTGTGTTGACCTGCGCCAAATAAGATATAATTATGATATCATATTTTATGGAGGTCGTAATGACAGACGATTCGAATAACCTACTCAATGCGAGCCGGGAAATTGCAGCGCGCAGTTTCAACGGCTATTTGATGTTACTTGTGATTTTGGGCAGCATATTGTGGTTCGGTTGGGCGATGACCTCGGTCATACCCGGTGGTCCAAATGCTGATTTCCTGGGTATGGGCCTGAGTATCGCCATTTTCACCTTTGTTTCCGCAGGCTTTTATATGCTGCAGCCAAACCAAGGCGTGGCGCTGACGTTATTCGGTGCGTATAAAGGTACGGACCGGAATGAAGGGCTGCGCTGGACATGGCCATGGATGGGCAAAGCCAAGGTATCGCTGCGCGCGAACAATTTGATCTCGGAAAAGATTAAGGTCAACGATCTGCGCGGCAACCCAATTGAGATGGCCGCGCAAGTGGTCTGGCGTGTGACGGATACGGCGCAGGCTTTGTTTGATGTCGATGATTATAAGGCATTTGTGCTTGCACAAATCGAGGCGGCGGTTCGGACCATCGGCGCACGCTACCCTTATGATGATTTTACGCATCAGGAAGTGACGCTACGCGGCAATCACGATCAAGTCGGCGGCGAATTGCGTCTGGAATTGATGGAGCGTTTGCGCGTTGCGGGTATTACCGTCGACGAATGCGGCTTCACCCATTTGGCCTATGCGCAGGAAATTGCGGGTGCCATGCTCCGTCGCCAACAAGCCGAGGCAGTGGTCGCGGCGCGTAAGACCTTAGTCGAAGGCGCCGTTGGCATGGTCGAAATGGCGCTTGAAATGCTGTCGGCGAAAAATGTGGTTGAGCTGGACGACGAACGCCGCGCGGCGATGGTCTCCAACCTCATGGTGGTCCTGTGCGGTGAACGCGATACACAGCCCGTGGTCAACGCCGGTACATTGTACAGCTAGGCTACTTACATGTCCGCTCCGTCCAAAAAGGCTTTTCCGCTCCGCCTCGATCCGGCATTATTTGCCTGCATCGAACGCTGCGCAGCCGCCGATTTCCGGAGCGCCAATGCAGAAATTGAAGTGCTGTTGCGGGAGGCATTGGCCAAACGCGGCGTGAAGGTAGGGGTCAGCGAAACGCCAAAACGTGGGCGACCGCCGAAGGAGAGTTGAAATGCGCGATGAAGATAAACCCTTTGTCTATTACAAAACGGGATCCGGCTTTAAAATATCCCCACGCAATGCGGCAGGCTGGCGCGCATTTGCTGTCTGGATGTTCGCATTTTTTGGTGCAACGGGCATTTTTGTGTGGGCGACGGTTGCCGCCGAAAGAGCGGGCTGGGAAGATAGTAAAATGCTATTGCTTGTTACTGCGCCATTTTTGTGTGTGACCGCCATTTGGGTTTTTGCCATGATCAGGTACATGAAAGCGCGAAGCGAGATTGTCGATATGGACAGCCTGATTCAGTTAAAGCGCGAATTGGACCGCAATAAGAAGCGCAATTCGCGCTGAAAACGGGGATTGGATCTATGCTACATCTCTTTTTGGGCAAAGAACCTTGGTTTCGTGCGAAACGTTTTGGCTATGGTGCAGGCCTACCTTTCAAGTGGCAAGGCTGGGTGACATTGGCGGTCTATCTTTTGGCGATGGTGGGTTTGGGGCTGTTCGCGGACGGTAATGGGGCCATGCCTACGATCGTAACTGTTGGGCTCATGCTGACCACGACTGCCATTTTCCTCGTCATCGTCCGCAACCATACCGAAGGTGGATGGAAATGGCGCGGGGATTTTGGGGCTTAGCCTAAAGCCTCTTCCAACAACCGTGCCAAGCGGATGCCGCCACGCTCTACTTGTTGCCGTAATGCTGCACGCGATGCCGCGACGTCGGCTTCGTCAATAACAACGGCTGTGGTTGGTTTCGCGCCACAGGCATCACCATCCATAGCGCGCGGATAGGCTATGCTTTTCGACACGGCCCAATTTTCTTCACTCCAACTGCGCACATTGCCCTGTGCGATTACGGCTTTCTCCGCGGGCGAAAATTGGCGGACAATAGCAGGCGCTCCGGACAGTGCGCGGTCCGCTAAAAGCCCATCCCAGACCGAATGGAGATTATAACCTGGCATCACGCCATAAGTTGTTTTTAGGTCATTGCCGCCGCGATCGGCGCGGTCGCCAGCATGTAATGGCTGATGTATGTCGCCGACAAAATGGATCAGGAAGGCAAGCGCCTCCAACCGAACATGCGCAGGCAGCGCTTTGTTTGATAAAAGCGCAAAGTTGCGGTCAATCTGGGCGGAAACGCAATTGCCATCGGCGCAGGCGCTTTTCAAATCGAACGGTTTGCAGATGTCGACATTTTGGTAATGCCAGCTGTTGGTGTAGCCCCAGCGCACCCGGTCACCCTTGATGCAATCCGCCCAGATGCTGACATCGCCGATATTGCGCATTGCACATTTCGGGGTTCCAAGCATCGGTGCCGCGCGCAACAGGCGTTGCATATTCGTGCGCGCCTTGGGAGACATGTTCGCTTGGGCAATGTGCGCGACTGTCTCATGGCCATATTCCCAATATGCTTGGGCAGGTGCGAGTGGTGCGAACAAAAGGGCGATCGACATAAGGAAGCGTTTCATAAATGTGCCTTAGTTTGTATCCATGCGTAAATCAAAGCAGTAGGCGCATGCATTGCGATTTGGTGCCACTAGCAAAAACATTGGGAGGCGGGTGATGGAAATTGATAGACGCGGGCTCATGGCAGGTGCTGCGGCGTTGACGATCGCCGGCTGCGCTGGGCCGCGGCAAGTGCGCCCGTCCGTTTCCGCCAATGCCGCGTTGGCGGCGCTAGAGGCGCGCGCTGGCGGACGGCTAGGGGCGTTGGTGCTCGATACGGCATCGGGGCGTATGACGGGGCATCATTATGATGACGCTTTTGCGATGTGCTCGACCTTCAAGCTCGCGCTCGCTGCAGCGGTTCTGCAACAGGCGGATCAAGGCAGGCTGAAACTGGATACGGTGTTGCCTTATTCGCAAGCGGATATGGTCCCGCACGCCCCCGTCACAGGACCGAACTTGGCAAAAGGTGCGATGCGCATCATCGATTTGGCTGAAGCCGCGCAAAAGACCAGCGATAATGTGGCGGCCAATCTGCTGATGAAACATCTGGGT
The DNA here is from genome assembly GCF_003933235.1 of Sphingorhabdus wooponensis. Taxonomy (GTDB): domain Bacteria; phylum Pseudomonadota; class Alphaproteobacteria; order Sphingomonadales; family Sphingomonadaceae; genus Sphingorhabdus_B; species Sphingorhabdus_B wooponensis. Next base: position 183,158 of record NZ_RWJI01000002.1, on the reverse strand, counting down.
GGACCAGCCGCCATTACCGCTATTTTCCGCAGCTGGGGCGATGACGTCACGCGCCTTGACCGGTACGAGCCGGACGTGAACAATGTCCCGCCCGGTGAAGTCCGCGACACGACTACGCCGCGAGCATTTGCGTGGATGATGGCGCGACTGTTGACGGACGACCGAATATTGCAGCCGAGTTCGCGTGATTTGTTGACCCAATGGATGGTCGATACAGCCACGGGGATGAAGCGGATTCGAGGTGGCCTCCCCGCTTCTTGGAAAAGTGGCGATAAAACCGGAACCGCCAATAGCACACATTTCAACAACAAGACCAATGATGTCGCCATTTTCTGGCCGCCCGCGCGGCCTCCGGTCATTGTGACGGCCTTTTATGAAGCGGACGGGAAATATGAACAGACCCGCGATTCTGATCAGGCCGTTCTCGCCGAAATAGGCAAAATTGCTGCAGCGCAAGCAGTGGCGTGGAACGGTGGTCTGGACTGAGGAGCGTAGCGCGCCCTCCTGAAAAACAGTTCAGGATGATGATTGCGGGAAAATAGCAAGCCGCCTATATCCCGTTCATGTCTTCTATTCGCCCTTGGCGCGATATTGCGCGCCGTCAGTCCCGCCAGATCATGGTCGGTAAAGTCCCTGTCGGTGGCAATGCCCCGATCTCGGTGCAAACCATGACCAATACGCTGACCAGCGATGCTGCTGCTACGATTGATCAGATCCGCCGCTGTGAGGATGCAGGCGTCGATATCATCCGCGTTTCCTGCCCCGATGTGGAAAGCACGGCGGCGCTGAAACAGATTGTCCGCGCGGCCAATGTACCCATCGTCGCCGATATTCACTTCCATTACAAACGCGCACTTGAGGCGGCGGATGCGGGTGCGGCGTGCTTGCGCATCAACCCCGGCAACATTGGTTCATCGGAACGCGTGAAGGAAGTCGTCAACGCCGCCAAAGCCAATGGCTGCGCGATCCGGATCGGCGTGAATGCAGGTAGCTTAGAAAAAGACTTGCTCGAAAAATATGGCGAACCCTGCCCAGAGGCGCTGATCGAAAGCGCGCTTGACCATATCAAGTTGTTGCAGGACCATGATTTCCACGAATTTAAAGTCGCGGTGAAGGCGTCCGACGTCTTCTTGGCGGTTGCCGCTTATATGGGCTTGGCCGACGCCGTTGATTGCCCCTTGCATTTGGGCATTACCGAAGCGGGCGGGTTGATTGGCGGCACCGTCAAATCCTCGATCGGCATGGGCAATTTATTGTGGGCGGGGATTGGCGACACCATCCGCGTTAGCCTGTCTGCCGAGCCTGAAGAAGAAGTGCGCGTCGGCTATGAAATCTTGAAAGCTTTGGGCTTGCGCACCCGCGGCGTGCGCGTTGTCAGCTGCCCAAGCTGCGCGCGGCAGGGCTTTGACGTGATCCGCACCGTGCAAAAGCTGGAGGATGCGCTTGGCCATATTAAAACCCCGATGTCGCTGTCGGTCCTTGGTTGCGTTGTCAATGGCCCCGGCGAAGCGCGCGAAACCGACATCGGCATCACCGGCGGCGGCAATGGCAAGCATATGGTCTATTTATCTGGCGTCACCGACCATCATGTCGAGGATGACGACATGATCAGCCACATCGTGCGTCTGGTCGAAGCCAAAGCCGCAGAGATTGATGCGGGCACCAGCGTCAGCATGGATACGCTGCACGGGAAAACGGCTTGAGCCTCTCGATACGGGCTGCAACGTCAGCGGACATCACGCTCATCGGGCAATTTATTCGCGACCTCGCGGAATATGAAAAGCTGGCCCATGCCGTGCGCTTTGATGAGGCGCTGATGGCGCAAAAGCTGTTTGGACCGCGGCCTTATGCCGAGGTTTTGATTGGCGAGATTGACGGCATCGCGCAGGGCTTTGCTTTGTTCTTCCACAATTTCTCAACCTTTGAAGGGCGGCCGGGAATCTATTTGGAAGATTTGTTTGTCCGGCCCGATGCGCGCGGCTCGGGGCTTGGCAAGGCGTTGCTGGGTAAGCTTGCGGCGCTTGCGGTTGAGCGCGATTGTGCGCGGCTCGAATGGTCAGTGCTGGACTGGAATACACCCGCGATTGATTTTTATAAGGCGCTGGGGGCCGTACCGATGGACGAATGGACCGTCTATCGTGTGGATGGCACGGCGCTCAAAACCCTTGCCACACACAGCCTGTAAATATGGCTGAACTGCATCCGCGTCCCTTCATTCCGTTCGTGATGGCGGCGGCGGGCGTTGCCACATTTTCGCTCATGGATGCGATGATGAAAGACATCGCTTTGTCTCTGGGTGCTTATAATGCGGTCATGTGGCGAAACTGCCTTGGCACATTGTTCATGGGGTTGTTGTTCGTTGGCATGCGGCAGAAATGGCCGCCATTTGACGTCCTCAAAATGCATATATGGCGCAGTATCATCGTGTCGATCATGGCGGTCAGCTTTTTCTGGTCGTTGACGCAATTGCCCTTGGCCGAAGCCATCGGGCTGAGCTTCATCGCGCCAGTCATCGCGCTCTATCTCGCAGCCGTGATGCTGGGGGAGACAATCGGCCGTCCGGCCATCTGGGCGTCGCTGGCGGGGCTTGGCGGCGTCGCCATCATCATGGCTGGTCGGTTGAGCGGACATTATACCAGCGGGCATCTTTGGGGCGCTGCGGCGGTTTTGTTTTCGGCCGTGGTTTTTGCTTATAATTTGATATTGGCACGGCGGCAGGCGCAGGTTGCTGGGCCAATCGAAATTGCCTTTTTCCAAAACCTGTTTGTGGCGGCAACCCTCGGCTTGGCTGCCCCATGGTTTTTGCAGCCCATCGGCATGGCCGATGCCCCGATGATTGGCGGTGCGGCGGCCTTGGCGATTATCTCGTTATTGTTTTTAAGTTGGGCCTATGCCCGCGCGGAAGCACAGATTTTGATTCCGGTTGAATATACCGGTTTTGTCTGGGCCGCATTTTTCGGCTGGTTGTTTTTTGCCGAGCCCGTCACGTGGCCCGTGCTTTTGGGCACGGCCCTGATTGTGGCTGGAAGCCTGATTGCGGCCCGGGCAAAACCGGAGCCCGTCAATCAGGTGGAGATTGCGACGGTTTAAGGGGGTAGGCTGGTCCCTACGCGGCCAGCGCCGAATAGATCATCGTCTTGATCTCACGGCGCACGGGATAGGTGGTCGATGGCAGCAATTGCGTCATGAAAATCATGATGATGTCCTCAACCGGATCGACGAAAAAGGCGGTAGAATACATGCCGCCCCAATAAAAATCGCCGTTGGAACAAGGCGTAAGTGTCGCGCTGTTGTCGATGGTGGTCGCAAAGCCAAGGCCAAAACCAATGCCAGCCATATCGGCCTCGCTGAACAAGGATTTCGACATTTGCGTCAGATCTTGACCGCCGGGAATATGGTTGGCGGTCATCAATTCTATCGTCTTGGGGCTCAGAATTTGTGCGCCATCAAGCGCGCCGCCGTTCAGCAGCATCCGGCAGAAACGATGATAGTCCGCAACGCTCGACGCAAGGCCGCCACCGCCGGAGTTAAAGGACCAGCCCTTTGCCCACATGCTTTCTGCGCCTGCTTTGTCGAGCAGCTTCATTTTGGTTTCAGGATCAAATCCGAAACCTTCGGGGATTCGTGCTGCCTTGTCGGCGGGCACGTGGAAAAATGTATCGGTCATGCCCAAGGGTGCGAAAATATGCGTTTGGAAATATTCGGGCAGGGATAGTCCACTAATCCGTTCGACCAATATGCCCACTATGTCGGTGGCCACCGAATAATTCCACTGTGTGCCTGGATCGAATTCTAAGGGAATTTGCGCGAGCGTATCAATAAAGCTTTGCGCCGTATTTTTGCTCCAGCTTTCAACATCGGTCTTGCGATAGGCCGCGTCGACATTGCCTTGTTCCTGAAAGCTGTAAGTGAATCCAGCGGTGTGCCGCAGCAGGTCCACCACGCGCATGTGCGTGGACGGTGCGCGCGTCATAAACGGCACATTGCCGCCTCCGCCCATAAACACACCCAATTTCGCAAATTCGGGAATATATTTGGCGACCGGATCGGTCAGCGCAACCTTGCCCTGCTCCACCAACTGCATGAAGGCGACTGAGGTAATGGGTTTCGTCATCGATGCGATGCGGAAAATGGCATCATCTGCGACGCCCGAACTCCATTGCAACGCGATATCGTCGCCACGTCCAACCAGTACCGACGCAAAGGGCAATTTGCCATTGTCGAGATAATTGGATTGGATGAATGCAGGAATCCGCGCAAGGCGGTCGGAAACAAAGCCTAGGTCTTCGGCGCTCATACGGCGGTTTGTCCTGTTAACTGACGTGTTACGGGGTGCGAGCTCGACAGTCCGCCGTCCACGGCAATGGCTTGGCCATTGACATAAGAGGCTTGGTCACTCGCGAGGAACAAGGCAACATTCGCCAGTTCCTCTGGCTGTGCGCCACGGCGCAAGGGGTTTAGTCGGCCGATTTTTTCGGTCACGCCCTTTTCGCGGGCATAATCGAAAGTCGGCTTCGTCATGCCGGTTTCGGTCAGGCCAGGGCAAATTGCGTTGCAACGGACATTCGTGCCAGACAATTGCTGTGCGCTGACCTGCGCCAGATTGATGACCCCAGCCTTTGACGCCGAATAAGGCGGGCCGCCGGCGCCCGAGCGGATACCGGCAACGCTTGCTGTCAGGATAATCGAACCGCCATTGCCGGCATCGGCCATGACTTTGCCGGCATGTTTCACCATCAACCAGGGGCCGATGAGGTTAACGCGCAGGACGCTGGTGAAGTTTTCGACGCTGTTATCGAAGATGCCTTCCATGCCGCCGGAGATGCCAGCGTTCGCAAAAGCAATGTCGAGATGGCCATGCAGCGTGATGGCCTTGGCGACCAAAGCCGCAACATCGGCTTCATCGCCTGCATCCATTTGTACGGCCGTGGCGGCATTGCCAATCATCGCTGCGGTGTCATGGACGGAAGCCGCCATGTCGCCCAAGATGACCTTCGCGCCTTCGGCTGCAAAACGAATGGCGGACGCGCGGCCTATGCCTGATCCTGCGCCGGTGATGATGGCGACTTTGCCTGCCAGTGCCCCACTCATACGACTACGCCTCCATCCACAACAATTGTCTGCCCCGTCATAAAGGTGGACGCGTCCGATGCCAAATACACCGCCGCGCCCGCAATCTCGCGCGGTTCGCCAATACGGCCAAGCGCTGCGCCCGAGGTGGAAGCCTTCAGATTTTCTGGATTCTCCCACAATGCCTTGGCAAAATCGGTCTTTACCAGTCCTGGCGCGATCGAGTTAATGCGGACATTATACGGACCATATTCGCGGGCGAGATTTTTGGTCATCTGAATATCCGCCGCTTTCGTAATCGCATAGGCGCCCAAGATCGGCGATCCCCGCAGGCCGCCAATAGAGGATACAATCACGATGGAGCCCGATTTGCGGGCGATCATTTCGGGCACGACCATCTGGATCAGCCAATGTTGCGAGACAATATTGTGGTCGAGCGTCTTGCGCAGTTGTTCGTCGGTGATCGTCGCCATGGGGCCATAATGCGGGTTGGACGCGGCATTGCAGACCAAAACATCGACCTTCCCAAATGCCTTACGCGCTTCATCGACCAGATTCTGCAAGCTTTCTTTGGAGGATAGACTTGAGGCCACGGCAAGCGCCGCGCCCGCATGCTTGGCGTTAATTCCAGCAGCGACCGCTTCGCAATCTTCGATATTGCGGCTGGAGATCACAACCTTTGCGCCATGATCTGCCATTTCTTCGGCAATTGCCTGTCCAATGCCGCGTGACGACCCTGTGATGATCGCGACCTTGTCGGTCATATCGAATAAAGACATTTTTCTCTCCACTTTCCTCTCCGTTTATCGGGAGGGGTTATACCTTACGCTCCGGCCTTTTCCGCAAACTTCCATGCCGATTCTGCCAACGGGAACACGCGTTCGGCCATGGCTTGCGCATGGGACGAACTTGCGGTGCCGTCGATGACGCGTTTTTTAATGCCCTGAATAATCCCCGCGAGGCGGAAGAAATTATAGGCAAAATACCAGTTCATGTCGGGCACGCCGTCGCGACCTGTGGCGGCACAATAACGCTCCACCATCGCATCGAGTTCGGGAATACCCAAAGCAGCTCGGTCTAAATCCATAACGCCCGACCGGCCTTCATTATGCGTCACCCATGCCATTGCGACATACGTGAAATCGGCCAACGGATCGCCCAAGGTGGACAATTCCCAATCCAACACCGCGACGACCTTTGCCTCTTTGGCATCGAAGATCATGTTGTCGATGCGATAATCACCATGTACGACACTTGTGCGTGTTTGCTCGGGCAAAGTCTTCGGCAACCATTCGATAAGCCGTTCCATTTCGGGCATTGTTTCGGTTTCGGCGAGCCGATATTGCTTCGTCCAGCGTTCCACCTGCCGTCCGAAATAATTTCCGGGTTTACCGAAATCGGACAGGCCAGCGCTTTCAACATCCACATTATGCAACGCTGCGAGGGTGTCGATCATCGCCTCATAGGTTGCGCGGCGTTCGGCAGGGTTTGACCCCGGCATAGCGCCATCCCAGATGGTGCGACCCTCAACCATGTCCATGATGTAGAACATCGAACCGATGACGCTGTCGTCGGTGCATAGGCCAAAAGGTTTGGCGACCGGAAATCCCGTGGGGTACAGGCCTGCAATTACCTTATACTCGCGGTCAACGGCGTGTGCGCTGGGCAGCAAGACGCCAAATGGCTTACGGCGTAGGACATAGGAGCCGCTTTTCGCGTTCAAGCGATAAGTCGGGTTGGACTGCCCACCGGCGAATTTCAGAACCTCGACTGGGCCTTCGAAGCCCTCGACGTTCGCGTCCATCCACTGCGCCAATTTGTTGGCATCCAAGATATCCGCGCCGCTTGGCGCAACGGTGCCTGTAAAGGCCGTCTGTGCATCAATGGGTGTCGGCGCTGCGGTCATTGGTCGAATACGATAACCGAACGGGCAGCATCACCGCGCTTCATTTGGTCAAAGCCTTCATTGATACGTTCCAGCGGAATTGTCTCCGAAACGATGCTGTCGAGATCGAGCATGCCGCGCATGTAGAAATCCACGAGGCGCGGAATATCGACCGGGAAGCGGTTGCCTCCCATGATCGCGCCTTGCAGTTTCTTACCCGACAGCAAATCCATTGCCGACAGTCCAACCGAATGCTGCAATGGCATCATGCCCAAAATCGTTGCAGTCCCGCCGCGTTTCAGCGACTTGACGGCAAGCTCCCCCGAGGCTGGACGTCCGACAGCTTCAATCGCATGATCGACGCCGCCCTTGGTCAATTCCTGAATTTGCTTGGCTGCGTCAGCATCCATTGGATCGATGACATCGGTTGCGCCGAGCTTCATCGCCAGTGCACGCTTTTCAGGCATTGGGTCCGCTGCGATGATCCGGCCTGCACCGGCGATTTTGGCGGCGTTAATGGTCGCAAGGCCAACACCGCCACAACCGATAACGGCAATGGTTTCACCGGGCGTTACTTTGCACGCGTTGAAAATGGTGCCTGCACCGGTGGTGACTGCACAACCAATGACCGATGCCTTATCGAGCGGCATTTCTGGGTTAATCGCAACGCAGGCATGTTCGTGCACCAACATCATTTCGGCATAAGCTGATAGGTTGAGCATCTGATTGACAGTGCTGCCATCAGGCCGTGTCAGGCGCGGGGCCTCACCTGCTTTGCGCCGTGTGTCGCCGCCGAGGCACAAGGACATCCGACCAGAGACGCAATATTCGCAATGGCCGCAGAACGCCGACAAGCAGGTGACAACGGCGTCGCCCACCTTCACCGTGCGCACTTCGCTGCCTACCGCTTCGACAATACCCGCTGCCTCATGCCCGGGTATCGCGGGCAAGGGATGCGGATAGGTACCTTCGATGAAATGCAAGTCGCTATGGCACAATCCGCAGGCCGCGGTGCGGATCAGCACTTCATGCGGCCCAGGATTGGCGATGTTGATCTGCTCAATCTGAAGCGGTTTGCCCGCTTCGATCAGGACGGCAGCCTTCACCGTGTTGCCCCCATATCGCCGCTGGACATGCCGTCTTTGCCACGGCCGCCATGCTTGCCCAATTCCATACGCGCGATGGCGCGGGCGTGCACTTCGTCGGGACCATCGGCCAGACGCAAGGTGCGCTGATGCGCCCAAGCCGAGGCGAGACCGAAATCGTCGGACACGCCGCCGCCGCCATGGGCTTGGATAGCGTTATCGATGATGCTCAAAGCCATATTGGGTGCTTGCACCTTGATCATTGCAATTTCAGCGGCAGCCGCCTTGTTGCCGACCTTGTCCATCATGTCTGCTGCCTTCAGGCAAAGCAGACGGGTCATTTCAATGTCGATACGGGCACGGGCAATGCGCTCTTCCCAGACGCTATGCTCGGCAACCGTCTTGCCAAAGGCAACGCGCGATTGCAGGCGCTTGCACATTTTCTCCAGCGCTTCTTCGGCGGTTCCAATGGTGCGCATGCAGTGATGGATGCGGCCTGGTCCAAGGCGGCCTTGCGCGATCTCGAAGCCGCGACCTTCGCCCAGCAACATGTTCGATGCCGGAATACGGACATCCTTCAATTCAATTTCCATATGACCATGCGGCGCGTCATCATAACCAAAGACTGGCAAATGGCGCAGAATCTTTACGCCGGGGGAATCCAGTTCCATCAGCACCATGGATTGCTGCGCATGGCGCTTGGCTTCAAAATCGGTTTTGCCCATAACGATGGCGATTTTGCAGCGTGGGTCGCCCGCACCTGATGACCACCATTTTACGCCGTTGAGGACATATTCATCGCCTTCACGGCGAATGGATGTTTCGATGTTGGTCGCATCCGAAGAGGCAACGGCTGGTTCCGTCATCAAAAACGCCGAACGGATTTCGCCGTTCATTAATGGGATCATCCATTTTTCTTTTTGCTCTGCCGTGCCGTAGCGCAGGAAGACTTCCATATTGCCGGTGTCTGGAGCCGAGCAGTTATAAACTTCGGATGCAAAACCGATGCGGCCCATTTCTTCGGCGCACAGGGCATATTCCATGTTGGAGAGGCCGGGACCATCGAACGCTACGCTGTCATCGACATGCACGCGGCCCGAGGTTGGTGGCATGAACAGGTTCCATAGACCCGCAGCCTTGGCGCGCGCCTTTTCTTCTTCAACGACTTGAAGCACTTTCCAACGGTCGCCCACTGCCTGCTCGGCATAATAATCGGCAACGCGTGGACGCAAGAAGCGTTCATTATGGTCGCGGATACGGTCCCGCCAATATGTTTGCTTGTCGTTGAGATCGAAATCCATGGCTCATTCCTCTTTGTAATTTAATTGATTGGTTAACTGGCAGACTCTGTCGTTGTGTTCAAGGCGCGCAAGCGTTCATTGTGACTTTCACGCGAAATCGGGAAATGGCGCAGGATAAGGACACCGATAATGCCGACTACCAAGACCGTGCACATATAATATAACGCCAGCCCATCGAGGACGGCGACATCCACTTCGCCCGGCTTCGCGTCTTGCGGAAAACTGGCGAAGCTTAGGATCATTCCGGCTGCAAAGGTGCCGATGCCAACGGCACATTTCTGCATGAAGAAATAGCCCGCGAAAAATAGCCCTTCGGAACGCCGGCCGGTTTCTTGCTGCGATGCCTCCACCACATCGGCCATCATTGAGGATGTGAGCATCATCATACTCACCGCCGCGCTATTGGCGATGGTCATTAACCCAAACATAAACAGGATTGAGGGATTTGACGGCGCTCCGGGTACAATGTCGAGCAGCCAGCTTCCGTATAACGCCGCCGTAAAGGTCAGCGAGATAATCGCGAACAAAATTGCAGCATGTTTCTTGCCCAATCGCGCTGATACGGGCGGAACAATGATGAAAGCAATGATGACCGTCGAAAATAGGGTTAGCGCATAATAGAGCATTTCGATCTGTTGCAGCTGCCATAGAAAAGCGAGCTGGTAATTGGTGAGCGCAAAGGTCATCCCTTGGTTGATAAGCCCAAACAAAGCTGCGGAGACGAGCCACAGAAAGGCGCGGTTGGATAATGTCGCCTTCACTTCGGCAAAGGCATGGCCAAGGCCAGCACCGCGCGGGGCAGGGGACGAAGGCTTTGCGATGTGCCGATGTTGCCCAAGCGCGGAGATAAGCACCGCGCCGCTCATCATAAGCGCGCCCCACACCGAATAGGCATCATATCCCACAGGGTCACTCACGCCCTTTTCGCCCGTGAAGAAAATGCCATATGCAAAGATCAGCATGAGCAATCCACCCGCCCAGCCAAACAGGAAACGGTACCGCATCAAACGCGTGCGCTCATCATAATCGCCGGTCAGTTCAGGCACGAGCGCGATGGACGGCACTTCGCACATCGCCACCAAGGTGCGCGCCAAGACCGCGGTGCAGAACAACCAGATGATTGTGCCAGTTTGCCCCATTGCGGGCGGATGCCACAACAGCAGCCAGATAATGCCAAGCGGAATGGCGGCGGCATATAGCCATGGCAGGCGCCTGCCCCATTTGCTTTGCGTGCGGTCGGACAATTCGCCAATGATCGGGTCGACAAAGGCATCAAAAATCAGCGCAGCCATGATGACGGTGCCAACGATGCCTGCATCAATCCCAAGCACCTGATTATAAAAAATCAGCAGGAAAACCGAAAAGCCATTGTCCTTTACGCCATAAGCAACGGAGCCAAGGCCATGCATGACTTTTAAGGATCGGGGAAGGGCGACAGCAGCGACCATATTGGCTTAAATCACAAAACGCGAAAAGGCGTGTTTTACGGCGAATCGCACGATGTTTCTCTCCTCTATCCTGCGCTTATGCTAGGCGCGTAGCCCAGCCTGTCAATCGAGATGCAAATGACGTTACGGCATGCATCGCTCACCGATAAAGACTTGCGTTTCGGCGCGTGACCGCCCAAAAATTCATCAAGCAATTAAACAGGAGAGCGTCATGTCTGAGCTTGAAACATTCCGCGCCGAGGCGCGCGCCTGGCTGGAGGAAAACTGCCCCGCCGAAATGCGCACACCGGCCAAAGGTGACGAAGACGTCTGCTGGGGCGGACGCAATTTTGTGTTTCAATCCGAAGCGCAAAAACTGTGGCTCGAACGCTGCGTGGCGAAGGGCTACACGGTACCCGATTGGCCCAAAGCTTATGGTGGCGCTGGCCTTTCCCCGCAGGAAACCAAAGTCCTGCGTCAGGAAATGGCGAAGCTCGGTTGTCGCTCGCCGCTGAACAGCTTTGGCATCTGGATGCTTGGCCCGGCGTTACTGAAATTCGGCACGGAAGAACAAAAAGTGCATTATATGGGCCAGATCGCCCGCGGCGAAATCCGCTGGTGTCAGGGCTATTCCGAACCGGGATCGGGCAGCGATCTTGTGTCGATGCAGACCTTTGGTGAAGATAAGGGCGACCATTGGGTCGTCAATGGTCAGAAAATTTGGACTTCTTATGCTGACAAGGCGGACTGGATTTTCTGCTTGGTCCGCACTGACAAAACGAACAAATATCAAGGCATCAGCTTCTTGTTGTTCGACATGGAAACACCCGGTGTTTCGACCAAGCCTATTAAGCTGATTTCCGGAAATTCACCCTTCTGCGAAACCTTCTTCGACAATGTTGTCGTGCCAAAGCATCAGATTGTCGGCGAAGTAAATCGCGGCTGGGATGTGGCGAAATATTTGCTTGGCCATGAACGCGAGATGATTTCCGGCATGGGCGGTGATGGCGGCGTGACCTCGATCGGTGCGGCGATGAAGGCGACTTTATCGCAAGAGCCTGTGCTGCGCGCGCAGATGGCGTTGTTCGATGTCGATAATTTAACCTTCCGTGCCCATGGCGAACGTTTCATGGATGAATGGAAAACCGGCAAGGCGCACCCCGCTTATTCCAACCTGATGAAATATGTTGGGACCGAGCTGAACAAAAAACGCAATGAACTGGTCATGTCGATTGGTGGTTCTCAAGCGCTTGAGTGGGAAAGCGAACGTAGCAATGGCGGGTCTAAAGCGCGCAATTGGCTGCGTACCAAGGCGAACTCGATTGAGGGCGGTACCAGCGAAGTGATGCTGAACGTTGTGTCAAAACGCATTCTCGAAATGCCGGGAGCTTAATCATGGCAATGACCTTAACCGATGACCAGAATATGCTGCGCGACACCGCGCGGGATTTTATGGCGAGTGAAGCGCCCGTCACCCATTTCCGCAAGTTCCGCGACATGGGCTGCAAAGACGGTTTCAGCCATGGCTTGTGGAAGCAATTCGCCGAAATGGGCTTTACCGGCATCCTTATTCCTGAGGCCGATGGTGGCATGGGCATGGGCCAGATTGAGGCTGGTATTGTGCTTGAAGAAATTGGCCGCAACCTCTCACCTTCGCCTTTTCTGACCACGTCGGTGGCGGCGGTTGAGGCGTTGAAGCTGGCGGATAAGGCGATGCGTGACCGCTGGTTCCCCGGTATATTGGCCGGCGAAACCGTCATTGGCATCGCGATTGAAGAAGGTGTCAAGCACCGGCCCGAGAAGATTGCCTGCGTTGCGGAACGCAGTGGCAATGGCTTTAAACTCACAGGCCAAAAGCAATTTGTCGTGCAGGGCGTGTCATCGGACATGCTCATTGTCGCGGCGCGTACTGCGGGCGTTGCAGGCGAAACCGATGGCCTGACCTTGTTCGCGGTGGACAAGGACGCGGCTGGCCTCTCGATGGAAGCGGCACGCCTTGTCGATTCTGCAGTCGCCGCACATGTAAAGCTGGATGGTGTTCAGGTGGATGCCGACGCTGTGATTGGCGAAGTCGATGGCGGTTGGGCGGTACTGTCCAAGATGCTTGACGCCGGACGGGTGGGCGCCGCGGCCGAAATGGTTGGCGTTGGCACGGGCGCGATGTACATGACTTTCGAATATCTCAAGACGCGCAAGCAATTTGACCGCGTCATTGGCGAATTTCAGGCGCTTCAACACCGCGCCGCGCATCTCTACGGCGAAATGGAAGGCGCGCGTTCGATTGTGCTGAAGGCGCAATCCTTAATGGACGAAGGCCATGCCAAGGCCGAACTTTATGTCGCTGCGGCCAAGGCGAAGGCCGGACTTGCCTGTAATCTTTCGGTGCGCGAAGGCGTACAAATGCATGGCGGTATTGGCATGACCGATGAATATGACATCGGCCTCTATATGAAGCGCGACCGCAGCCTGAATGAATTTTTCGGCGATGCTTATTATCACGCAGACCGCGTGGCGACGATGAACGGTTATTAAAAGGAAACCGCAAATGGACATTCAAACCTTATTCAACCTCAATGGCCGCGTGGCATTGGTCACCGGTGGATCGCGCGGCATCGGCAAGATGATCGTCGAAGGCTATCTTAAGGCTGGCGCAGCACGCGTGTATATCAGCGCGCGCAAGGTCGACCAGATTGAGGAAACAGTTGCTGAATTCGGCAGTCAGGTCATCGGTCTACCGTGTGACCTTTCGACCGTGGAGGGTTGCCTGTCACTCGCCGAACAAATTGCGGCGCGTGAGGAAAAGGTCGACATTCTCGTGAACAATGCGGGCGCAGCATGGGGGGCGGATTTCGGTCAATTCCCTGAAGCTGGGTGGGACCGGGTTATGGATCTGAATGTCAAATCTTTGTTCTTTTTGACACAAGCCTTGCACCCGCAGTTGAAGGCAGCTGCAAGTTTTGATCGTCCCGGTAAGGTCATTAACATTGCATCGATTGATGGCCTGCGCATCAACCCATGGCAAACCTATAGCTATCAGGCATCGAAAGCTGCCGTCATCCATTTGACGCGCCGTCTGGCCGCTGAGCTGGCCAAGGACAATATCCTTGTGTCGGGTATTGCGCCGGGCGCATTTCAGTCGGACATGAACAAAGTTGCGCGCGACCATGCTGAGGCTGTGGGGAAGAATATTCCATTCCCACGAATCGGAACGCCGGAGGATATGGCGGGTCTTGCAATCTTCCTCGCCGCACGCGCGGGCGATTATATTGTGGGCGAAACCATCGCTTGCGACGGCGGTATCGTTAATGCGTCGCTGCCGGGTAATGGTATCGCGCCTTAATTGCGCATTTTGGTATGATTTGGGAACGCAATTAACGCGTTTCCAACAAGAATAGGGTTAGTTGCAAAACATGCAACCAACCCTATTCTTTTCGCAATTGCAGCAAAATCATCCAAGTCCTATTTGCATCTCAACGGCAAGCGATTGCCGAACGCACATTGACTGGGCGGCTCTCTCCTCCTCTCTCCCTCGCCCCCGGACAATTTTTACGGCCTCCATGCACTGCGTGGGGGCCGTATCGTTTTGGGCGCATGTGATTGGTCATTTTGCGCTTACGCACACCTAAACAGGCTGGATAAACACAATCGGTCTCGCTAAGGCCGTTTTATGTCCGAAATCACGCCCCAAATCGTCGCCGACCATGGTCTAAATGAAGAAGAATATGCGCGCATCTTGCACGCCATGGGGCGCGAACCCAACATGGTCGAGCTTGGCATATTCTCGGTGATGTGGTCGGAGCATTGCTCTTATAAATCCTCACGCATCCATTTGAAGAAATTGCCGACTGAAGCCCCTTGGGTCATTTGCGGGCCTGGCGAAAATGCGGGCGTTATCGACATTGGCGATGGTCCAAATGGCACCAAACTTGCCGCTATCTTTAAGATGGAATCGCATAATCACCCGTCCTACATCGAACCTTATCAAGGCGCGGCAACGGGCGTAGGCGGTATATTGCGCGACGTGTTCACCATGGGTGCGCGGCCCGTAGCCAATATGAACGCGCTGCGTTTCGGGCGACCTGACCATCCCAAGATGAAGCATCTGGTGCAGGGTGTCGTTGCCGGCATTGGCGGCTATGGCAATTGTGTTGGCGTGCCGACCGTTGGTGGTGAGACCAATTTCCATCCCGCCTATGATGGCAATATCCTAGTAAACGCCATGACCGTGGGTGTCGCCGACCAAGATAAGATTTTTTATTCTGCGGCTACGGGGCTTGGCAACCCCATTGTATATGTCGGGTCAAAGACGGGCCGCGACGGTATTCATGGCGCAACGATGGCATCGGCCGATTTCGGCGCGGATATTGAAGAGAAGCGCCCCACGGTGCAAGTGGGCGACCCCTTCACGGAAAAGCTGCTGATTGAGGCATGTCTTGAACTGATGGCGTCGGACGCAATTGTGGCGATTCAGGATATGGGCGCCGCGGGTCTGACCAGCTCCAGCGTCGAAATGGCGACCAATGGCAAGGCGGGTATCATCCTCGACATGGACAAGGTGCCGTGCCGCGAGGAAGGCATGACGCCCTATGAAATGATGCTGTCCGAAAGCCAAGAGCGTATGCTCATGGTGCTCAAGCCCGGTCGTGAAGAATTTGCCAAGGCAATTTTCGACAAATGGGAGCTGGATTTCGCGGTCATCGGCGAAGTCACCGACACGGGTCATATGGTTCTAATGTGGAAAGGCGAAGTCGTTTGCGACATCCCGCTTGGACCATTGGCAGAAGACGCGCCTTTGTATGATCGTCCCGCCGCATCTAAGGACGAATATAAAGCATGGGCCAAGGTGCAGCCGCTGAATGACATTCCCGCCAGCCATGATCTTGGCGCGGATTTGCTAAAGCTTATGGCTAGCCCTGACCTTGCGAGCCGCGCATGGATTTGGCAGCAATATGATAGCCAAGTCGGTGGCGACACCGCGCAGCTTTCGGGCGGGGACGCCGCCGTGGTGCGCATCCACGGCACCAACCGAGCACTCGCGATGAGCACCGATTGCACGCCCCGTTATTGCTATGCCGACCCTTATGAAGGCGGCAAGCAAGCGGTCGCCGAAACCTATCGCAACATCAGTGCCGTTGGCGCAACGCCGCTGGCAATCACCAACTGCCTGAACTTCGCCAACCCGCAGCGGCCCGAAATTATGGCGCAGATTGTTGGCTGTTTGGAGGGCATGGGCGATGCCTGCCGCGCGCTCGATTACCCGATCGTGTCGGGCAATGTGTCGCTCTATAATGAAAGTAAGGCCACAGGTGGCGGCAGCGCAATTTTACCAACGCCCGCGATTGGCGGCGTCGGCGTGCTGGAAGATGTCAGTAAAATGGCGACCATCGGGTTCAAAAATGAAGGCGATGGCATTTTCGTCATTGGAGATAACAATGGCCATCTTGGCCAATCCTTATGGCTGCGCGAATTGCAGGGCCGCGAAGACGGCGCGCCGCCGCCTGTTGATCTCGCTAAGGAACGTGCACATGCAGAATTCATCCGTCAACTAATCCAAGACGGTAAGGTGAACGCTGTGCACGACGTTTCCGATGGCGGCTTGCTGGTTGCGCTCACTGAAATGGCGCTTGCCAGCGGTCGCGGCTGCGTGCTCGCAGAAATCGGCGATGCCTTTACGGCTTTTGGTGAAGATCAGGCGCGCTATGTTGTTACCAGCGCGCATGCCAATCACATTCAGGCGGCTGGCATTCCCATGACACGCATCGGTACCGTAAGCGGTGACGCTGTTGCTGGTCCGGGCTTTTCCGTAGCCGTCGCGGAATTACGCGCGGCGCATGAAAGCTTCTTCAAGGACTGGATGGAAAGCTAAGGGTAAGCCCCCGCCGCAGGCGACGAAGGCTTTAAACCTTGCTCTTACGCCGCCGCAGCCAGCAAATTATACGGGTCAATACCGTCTGACCGCATCGCGGCGTGGGCCGCATGATAGGTCGTCGGTGTTGTTATCCCTAAACGCTTGCGTGCATCCTCCAGCGGCTCGCGCAACAAGGCGCTGATATCTTCATGCACGAGATTTTTCGCGGCCTTACCAATGCGGAACCCTTCATGTACGGCGCCCATGATGGGGGCAGAAGGGGCAACGCGGCGTTTCAATTCGATGCCGCCCGCATAGGCAATAAAGCCAACGCCCAGATTGCGATGCTGCGCAAAGGTGAACGCCAGCACACATTGTTCACCCAAAGCGTCGCGGCCATAGCCAGTCAATATATGGTGCAAGTCATGCGTGTCGCGCAGCCGGTCGCCATAACGGTCAATGCCATCTTCAAAGCGCATACCGGCCGTGGTGAATTTGGCATATTCGGCCTCAAGCCCCGCGGCAGACAAGCCCTCGCGCTCCATAAATTCGACATAGGCACGGCCCACAGTCCCCGCGGGCAATTGCTTCAGCGTGGCGTGGTCATCGAGAATATCTATCAACCGCTCATCGGCCGTCAGCAGCCTTTGTCCCTTATCACTGTTCCAAAAGCGTTGGGCAATGTTGCGGAATTTGCGACCACGCAGCGCGGCGATGATGTGAAACACCTGCTCGGTGTCCTCTTTATCCGCGATCAGCGCCTTAAAATGGCGCCACGCCTTGAGCGGACGAAACTCGCTGCCCGGACGATCAGGATGATGGAAAGGTATATTTGCATGCGACGCGGCCATGATGGAACTCCAGCGAATCTTACCTATTGAGAATTATGGCTTACCTACATTGGTGTCAATAACAAAAGCATAATCCACTAGACCGGCACGCGCAGGAGCTGTATTAACATGACAATACAGGGGGCAATTATGCAAAGTTTGGAACAACGGCACATCAGTTTGGACGCCATGCGCGGCTTTGCGGTGATGGGTATATTGGCGATGAACATCATCGGCTTTGCAATGCCCGAATGGGCTTATGTGACCCCTGCGGCTTATGGCACGGACACCTTAGCGGACAAAATGGCCTGGGCATTTTCGTTCGTCTTTATTGACGGCAAAATGCGCGGTTTGTTCTCGTTGCTATTCGGAGCGAGCATGATGCTCATCATCGACCGTGCCGAGGCAAAGGGAGAAAGCGCTGCGCAAGTCCATTATCGCCGGATGGCCTGGCTCGCGCTGTTTGGTCTCGCACATTATTTCTTCATCTGGTTTGGGGATATCTTATTCCTCTATGCGATTATCGGTATGATCGCGTTTCGTTTCCGTAATTGGTCACCGGAGCGGTTAATCAAGGTCGCTTTAATCATTTTTGCGGTTGGGCTGACGCTCTGGGGTTTGCAATTTGGCGGGCTTCAACTCTTTCAATATTTCGCAACCCAGCCGGATGCGAACGCAGATATGGCCCGCCAGTTTCGCGCGCTGCTGGCGAGTGCGGATCTTGCGTTTAACATTGCGCCGGACCTTGCGTTGCACCGGGGCAGCTATGTCGCGATTACAATGGACAAGATCAACGAGTGGAGCACGCCGCTGATCTTGGTGGTTCAGTCGGCGAGCGAGACTTTACCGCTGATGATGATCGGCATGGCAATGCAGAAAAGCGGATTCATGACAGGTGCATGGGATGCGCCGGATTACCAACGCTGGGTGAAGCGGATGCTGCCAGTCGGCTTGCTGCTCACGCTGGTCTTAGCGGTTTGGATGGTCGCTGTGGACTTTGACCAGATTACTGCGCTGGCGGTTTTTTACTTTTGGGGCGGAGTTCCGCGCATGATGCTGACGATTGGCTATGCCGCACTCTTGATCCTGCTCATTGGTCGTTATCATTCCTACCCGATGTTATCGCGCGTTGCTGCTGCGGGCCGTGCCGCCTTTAGCAACTATCTCGGCACGAGCATCGTCATGACCACAATTTTTTATGGCTATGGCTTTGGCCTGTTTGGCGACTTTGGCCGTGCCGGACTGTGGCCATTTGTGCTGGTCGCATGGGCGATCATGCTGCTTTGGTCAAAGCCATGGCTGATGCAATTTCATTACGGCCCGTTGGAATATCTTTGGCGGAGCCTGGCGCGCGGGAAAATACAAGCCATGCGTCGTTAATGCTATTGCAATCAGTTCTCATTAACGATAATGCAAAGCCATAGGAGTTGATCCATGGTCGTTTGCATCTGTAATGCAATCAAGGAAAAAGACCTTCGCGCTGCGGTGCGTTGTGCTTCGGAGCGTCCGAATGATGTCTATGCCCGCCTTGGGCGCAAGCCAAAATGCGGCCAGTGCCTTTCGTTCGCGCGAAACATTATCAACGGAACAGCTGCAACCGCTTAGCAATAGCGCACTGAAAAAATCAGCTTTTCCGCCGTTTTTCTGCCTTCACGCCCATCTATTCACGCGCTAATATATGCGCACCTAATCTAAAGGACATGGCTATGAAGGGTGATGCAAAAGTCATCGAATTTTTGAACGAGGCGCTCAAGAACGAACTGACTGCCGTCAATCAATATTGGTTGCATTACCGCATGCTCGATAATTGGGGTGTGTCGCGTCTGGCAGATTTTGAACGGCACGAATCAATTGACGAGATGAAGCATGCCGACAAATTGTCGGAACGCATCCTGTTTCTGGATGGCTTGCCCAATTTCCAATTGCTTGGCCGTCTGCGCATTGGCGAGACCGTTGAGGAAATCCTGAAAGCTGACCTTGAGCTGGAATATGAAGCATTGCCTCTGCTCAAGGATGCAATTGCGTATAGCGAAAGCGTCCGCGACTATGTCAGCCGCGACCTGTTCGCATCCATATTGGAAAGCGAAGAAGAGCATGTCGATATGCTGGAAAAGCAGTTCGACCTGATTGCGCGCATGGGCATAGAAAACTACATCCAGCTGCAGTCCAAACCTATTGAGGACTGATATCGCGCTGGGTAATCCCTAATTATTGTCGGCAAACGGATTCTTTGACGACCGGAAGTTGATCCGCACGGGTACGGCGCCAAAATCGAGATCGCGGCGTATGCCGTTGAGCAAATAGCGCGCATAGCTGGCGGGTAACTCGTCGGTACGGTTGCCAAAAATGACAAAGGTCGGCGGACGGTTCCGCGCTTGGGTCATGTAGCGCAGCTTAATCCGCTTACCGCCAGGGGCCGGTGGCGGATTTGCCGAAATAGCGGCTTCGAACCAGCGGTTGAGAATGCCCGTTGGCACACGCTTGTTCCAAGCTTCACGTGCATCGAACGCGGCGGAAATCATCTGGTCAAGGCCCTTGCCCGTCAATGCCGAGACAGCGATCATCGGAACGCCCTTCAACTGCGACAGGCCTTCTTCCAACGCGGCACGAATGCCTTTGAACAGCCCGCTGCCATCAACCGCGACATCCCATTTGTTGATCGCGATAATCAGCGCGCGGCCCTCTTGAATGACATGGTCGGCAATTTTTAGATCCTGCACTTCCAAACCCTTAGTCGCATCCAGCAGCAGGACGACAACTTCGGCAAAATCGATCGCATGGCGTGCGTCGGCGACCGATAGTTTTTCCAACTTGTCCTGCACCTTGGCGCGTTTGCGCATCCCGGCGGTATCAATCAACCGCACGCGGCGATCGGTCAGCAGGGGCGGGATATTGCCTTCTTCATCGGGCTCGCCTTGCTTGGGACTTGGGTCTGTCCAGATCCAGTCCACCGAAATACTGTCGCGGGTAATGCCGGCTTCAGGACCGGTAATCAGGCGGTTTTCACCCAATAATTTGTTAATCAACGTCGATTTACCGGCATTTGGCCGTCCAACAATCGCTAGCTTCAATATTGCGTCGGGCGCTTCGGGGTCGGGCACTTCAAACGCGCCGCCGTCAATATGCGGCAGCAGCGATTGAAACAGATCGGCCATGCCTTCGCCATGTTCGCCGCTGATGGCGATAGGGTCACCAAAGCCAAGCGCATAGCTTTCCAATATGCCATTATCGCCTTGCTTGCCTTCGGCCTTATTGACCGCAAGCACGACCGGTGTCGCGCTGCTGCGCAGCCAACGGGCAATTTCCTCGTCAAGCGGGGTCACGCCAACGCGGCCATCAATCAGGAAAAGGGCGACTTGCGCCCCTGCAATTGCCGCCTCTGTTTGCATCCGCATTCTGCCGGGCAGAGTGTCTGGATCTTCATCCTCATAGCCTGCCGTGTCGACAATGGTGAATTCAAGGTCGAACAAACGACCTTCACCTTCACGGCGATCACGCGTGACACCCGGCGTGTCATCGACCAGCGCGAGTTTCTTGCCAACCAGCCGGTTGAACAAAGTAGACTTGCCGACATTAGGCCGACCAATAATGGCTACCGTCGGCAACATGCCGGCATTCTCCTATAGGGCCTTAGCCGCGAAACGCGGAAATGCGGCCAGAATCATCCAGAATATATAAGATATTATTTGCGACAATTGGCGCAAGCGACACATCGGATTTGACATCGGCAACCTCAGTCGCGGTGCCATCTTCCGGTGCCACCGTCCAGATTGCCCCTTGTGAATTGACAACAATCAAGCGACCGCCCGCAAGTATGGGACCATACCAGCTGATGGGGCCCTTTTTCTTCTTTGCATTATCGTAACGTTGTAGCTTCGAAATCCAGCGGATTTTGCCACTGGACCGCGCAACGCTCAGCAACTGTGCTTCGTCGGTCATCACGAACACCCATTCGCCGGCCGTCACGGGTGTCGAAATACCCGCAATGTTGATTTCCCAAATGCGCTGGCCCGTCACTAGTTCATAGGACGCCATGCGTCCGCCTTTGCCCAATGCGAAGACACGGCCACGGTCGATGACAGGGTCAGCATCAATATCAGTCAGCGTCGACACCGATGTCGACATCGCGGTACGCGACAAGGTGTCATTCCACAGGCTGCGGCCATTTTCATACCGATAGGCGGCCAACTCACCACTGGAATAGCCCGCAATGACCGTGCCTTGCGCCGCGGCAGGGGCGCCAACGCCGAATATACCCGATGCTGCTACAGGGCCGGCTTCCTTCCATTGTGGCTCACCATCGCTTTGGCGCAGCGCGTAAATTTGGTTGTCCTGCGTCATCACATATAGATTGCCGTTGGACAATGTCGGGGCGCCGCGCAATGGTCCGGCTGGACGCTTTTTCCATACAAGCGCGCCAGTGTCCGCGGCAAGCGACACGACATCGCCGACGCCATTGGTGGCGTACACATTGCTGCTGGTGGCACTCACGCCGCCGCCATAACGGGATGGTTTGCCATCACTGTCAACTTCAAGCGCGTTCGACCAGATTTGTGCGCCCGTGTTTGCATCAAATGCTGTAACGCGCGCCGTGGTGTCGACGACATAGACTCGGCCATCGCTCATCACAGGGCTTGCGGCCAGGCGTGCGCGCGGGTTGGCGCCAGTTACATCTGCGGTCCAAATGCGCGTTAGCTTTTGACCCAGCGCGACATGGCCGGGTGATTTTGACGCATTGCCGCCGGGCTGTGCCCATGCTTCGTTCATCATAGCTGGCGGTAAGGTGACGGCTACATCCGCCAAGGACGCATCGACTTGAGTATCACGCTCTGTGCCCAAGATGCTGACGCGGGCGCCCACGGTTGGCGTGTTGTTCTTCTTACCAGCATCACCGCGCACGCCGTCAAGAACGGCGCAGCCACCGAGCGAAGTTGTCACGGCGAGTGCCAGAAGCAATTTGGATAGGGTCTTCAAAGTCACTCTCCTTTGGCGGCGCTAGCGCCAGCCTTCGATGCCGCATTACGGCTTGCGTCAAGCTGAACGGTATCGATGCCAAGCGCACCTGCCATCTGCTGTGCACGGCTGCGCAGGGTCGGCGGCGCATCTTCCTGCTTTGCGATCTGTGCAAAAATGGGGCCAGCCAAATTGTCCTTACCCATTTTCATATAAGCCAAGGCTGTCAATTCGCCTGCGCTGCCGAAATAAGGGTGGCCAGCTGTGGCCAAGGGTTTCAACCGGTCAATAACTTGCTGCGGCGGGATGGAATCAAACTCCGCACTCACTTGACGGATCAGCGCCAGATCACGGAATGTTTGTGGTAGGCTGTCGTCGCCTGCGACCTTACCATATAAAGCAATAGCCTTTTTGGTTTCGCCATCTTCACCGAGCAGATTGGCTTCAACCAGTTGCGCCATCGCGCGATATCCAGGTTGATCTGCTTGTGCCAGCTTTGCCAATTTGGCGCGTGCCTCTTTTTCTTGGCCCGCGCGCAATTTGTCCATTGCGTCGACAAATTCTTCGCTTTGCAAGTCAGCGGCGGCCTGCACTTGGTTGTGATAGATGATCCAGCCACCAAAGGCCAAAAGCCCAGCCACCACCGCCGCCAATAGCCAGCGGCCATAACGTGTCCATAAACTGCTGAGATCACTTGCGCGGACGGCATCGTCCACCTCACGCAAAAATGCCTCGTCACTGCCACTCCGGTCTTTATCCGCGGGCTTTTCAGTCGGTGTCAAAGCCAAAAGGGCCTCCGAATTTGTTTAGTCAAAATTGGTTAGTGCTGTCCTTAGCCCGACTCGGCCCGATAGGCCAGCCTGCTTTATACAGGCTGATACAGTTGATCTGGTCCGGGGAAGCTGCGGTCACGGACACCCGCGGCGTACGCGCGAACCGCTTCTTCGACGCCAACACCCATCTCACCGAATTTTTTGACGAATTTCGGCACGCGGTCAAACAGGCCCAGCATATCTTCGGCGACCAGCACTTGGCCGTCGCATTGCGCGGACGCACCAATACCGATGGTTGGGCAGGCGACTTTTTGCGTGATCTCGATGGCGATATGTTCCAGCACGCCCTCAATCACCATCGCAAATGCGCCTGCGTCGGACATGGCAATCGCGTCATCGACGATGGATTTGGCTTCTTCCGGGCTTTTGCCGCGCACGCCATAGCCGCCCAATATGTTCACTGCCTGCGGGGTCAACCCGACATGCGCCATAACTGGAATACCGCGGGAGGTTAGAAATTCGACCGTGGGCGCGAGCACTTTGCCGCCCTCTAGCTTCACCGCTGCCGCACCGGTTTCTTTCAACAGCCGCGATGCGTTGACAAATGCCTGCTCTGGCGAGGCTTCGTAAGACCCAAAGGGCATATCGACGATGACGGCGGCGTGATAGCTGCCGCGCACAACCGCTGCGCCATGCGCCGCCATCATTTCCATCGTCACCGCAACAGTGTGCGGCAGGCCGTAAATCACTTGCCCCAGCGAATCACCGACCAGCAGCATGTCGCAATGCGGGTCCATCAACTGCGCCATGCGGACGGTATAGGCCGTCAGCATGACCAGCGGTTCCTTACCCTTTTGCTGCCGGATGCGCGGCACCGTTAGGCGCTTCATCGGCGACGGCGTTGGGTTCGCACGGCTGGTGGATGTGTCGAAAGTGAGCGTTTTGGGATGCGTAGACATAGCGCAAGGGCTTAGCCGCTAAACGCCTTGGGCAAAAGAAAGAACGGCAAGATGTTTGATTTTGTTGACTCAATGTTAAAAATATATAACATTAAGTACGAATCACATAACATGGAGATGTCATGATGTCCTTTCGTGAGAAAATTCATTGGGTGGCTTTTCTAAGCCTCATATTGGGCTTTGGCTGGTATTTCATGTCTTACCCTTGGGCCGTCGCAAACACGCGCGGCGGTATGTTGACCGCAGTCTGGATGCTTATTCCAACGACAATCATTTTTCTGGTGCCGATGGTGGCCGGGACTGTTTGGTTTACAATCCGCACACCAAAAGAGGCAAATCTCAAGGAAGATGAGCGCGAAAAAACGATTCATCTGAAGGGAACCCATGCGGCGTATTACCCGTTGGTCCTTGGAATATGGGCCAATATCTTTGCCCTCATTAATGGCCTAAGCTACGGTTGGTCGGTCAATATTTTGATGGCGACGTTGGTTTTGGCAGAACTGATACGTGTCGGATCGCAGCTATATCTTTACCGGCGCGGTTATTGATCAATGGCGCAGGCACCCTTTACCAATGACATTAAAACCTTACGCTTTTTGGCGGGCGAAATGACACAAGGCGATTTGGGCGACAAGGTCGGCGTCACGCGCCAGACCATTGCCGCCATTGAGCAGGGCAAATACTCTCCCTCGCTGGAGGTAGCCTTTCGGATTGCCCATGTCTTTGGCAAGCCATTGGAGGAGGTATTCCGCTGGCAGGCCGACTGAGGCGCGCGTCTTAATGTGACCGCGCCGCCACTGCCTCTGTGACATTGTCGCTGAAAATGCCGTCAATGCCGGTGGCCAAGAAGGCTTTAATCTCTGTGTCCAAGTCGCCGACCTCACGCGGATCAACGCCGGATTTCTGCGCGAGGGGCAAGAAGTAATTTTCGCGGCGAAATGTCCAAGGGTGGACCGCAAGGCCGACTTTATGTGCGTCGGCGACAAGGGACGTCGGATCGCCCAAATTGCCCAGCACAGTGCGCGGGATGATGAGCGCCTTATTGGGGCCAATGCCATCGGCATAAGTTGCAATAGTCTTCAGACCTTGCGCGCTTGCCATTTGCGGATAGGTCAGGTCGCTGCGGTCGGCGGGGCTGCCTTTCGCATCCATCAACTGGATCAGGCGCAATTGTGTCTTGGACCGCAAAGCTTTTAAATTTTCGACCTCGAAGGACTGGATGAACACCGGCGCTTTTTTGTCGACATGGCCATATTGGGTCAGCGCCGCCAGCAATGCGCCCTCGTGCGGCAAGCCAATTGCGGTGAAATAGCTGGGATGCTTGGTTTCAGGATAGACGCCTATCGTCCGACCCGTCGTCTTGCTTGCCTCTTTGGCCAGCGCGAGTATCTCGTCAAAGGTCGGTATCTCAAATTGCCCGTCATAGGCCATGTTGGCCTTACGCAATTGCGGCAGACGCTCTTTCGCGCGAAGCGTCTTCAATTCGGCGAGGGTAAAGTCTTCGGTAAACCAGCCCGTCATTTTCTGGCCATCGATGATTTTGGTTACCTTGCGGTCTGCAAATTCCGCCTTGTCCGCAACGTCGGTGGTTTCCGAAATCTCATTCTCATGACGCGCGACCAAAACGCCATCCTTGGTGAGCACCAAGTCCGGTTCAATATAATCGGCGCCCTGTTCAATCGCGAGGCGGTAGCTGGCCAGCGTGTGTTCGGGCCGCTCGCCACTCGCGCCACGATGGGCGATGACAATGACTTTGCCTTCAAGCGGTTGTTCCATGGCGTGGCTTTCCGATGCAAAACAGGCGGACAAAATGAATGGGACGATTAAGAGGGGGCGCAAAATTTTCATAATGCCTCTTTGCCCCCGCGACGTTTCAATTCTGCGACAGTAAAGCGTCCCATTCGGGTTCTTTAAACCCGACGAGCAAAGCCTTGCCGCCCTCAACCACGGGCCGTTTGATCATCGACGGGTTGGCGACCATCAACGCAATCGCCTTGGCCAAGTCAATATCGGCCTTGTCGGCATCGGGCAGCTTCTTAAACGTGGTGCCTGCCTTGTTGAGCAGCTTCTCCCAGCCCACAACATCACTCCATCGTTCCAAGTCCGCTGCGGTAACGCCGGCCTTTTTATAATCGTGGAAATGATAGCCAAGGCTGCGCGCCTCAAGATAATTGCGTGCTTTTTTGACGGTGTCGCAATTGGGAATGCCGTAAAGGGTTAGGGTCATATGATTGGTCCGTTATGTGCCATGAATATCATTTATAATGCGCGCGCCGGTCGCCGAAATCACGGACACGCTTGCGCCATGCGCGATAGCTTCCAGGTTTTAATTCGGTGCGCATGAGGACTTTAACCTCGTCGGGCGTGACCCCGTGCTGCGCCGAAATTTGGGCGAAGCTGACATGGTCGGACAGCGCCATTTCGACGATCTCGCTTATCTGCGCGGGTGAAAGCGGGCTAGGCATTTCGGTTGAACGCCTACTCCCACTCAATCGTTCCGGGTGGTTTCGACGTATAATCATACACCACGCGGTTGATGCCCTTCACCTCATTGATGATGCGCGTAGAGACACGGCTTAGGAACGCGCTTTCGAACGGATAAATGTCCGCCGTCATGCCATCGGTGGAGGTCACTGCGCGCAAGGCGCAGACATTGTCATAGGTGCGTCCATCGCCCATCACGCCCACGGTGCGGACGGGCAGGAGAACCGCAAAGGCTTGCCAAATCGCGTCATATAGACCCGCATTGCGGATTTCTTCGAGATAGACCGCGTCCGCCTTGCGCAAAACGTCGCAACGTTCCTTGGTCACTTCGCCCGGAATGCGGATCGCAAGGCCAGGGCCGGGGAAGGGGTGACGGCCGACAAATTGATCATTCAGGCCAAGCTCACGGCCCAGAACGCGGACTTCATCCTTGAACAATTCGCGCAATGGTTCGACCAACTGCATATTCATTCGCGCGGGCAAGCCGCCGACATTATGGTGGCTTTTGATCGTGACCGATGGCCCGCCGGTGAAGCTCACGCTTTCGATCACATCGGGGTAGAGCGTGCCTTGCGCCAAGAAATCCGCGCCGCCGATTTTCTTCGCTTCTTCTTCAAAGACGTTGATGAATTCCGCACCGATAAACTTGCGCTTCTTTTCTGGGTCCGTGACGCCGGATAGTCCCGCCATAAAGCGTTCTTCGGCGTCTACAACAACAAGCGGTATATTATAATGGTCACGGAACAGCGTTTCGACCTGTGCGCGTTCGTTCATGCGCAGCAAGCCATGGTCGACAAACACGCATGTGAGTTGATCGCCAATGGCTTCATGAATCAGGATTGCAGCGACCGAGCTATCGACGCCGCCCGAAAGACCGCAAATGACGCGGCCGGAGCCGACCTGCGCGCGGATCTCGGCGATTTTCGTCGCGCGGAATTCTGCCATCGTCCAATCGCCGGCCAACCCGCATACCTTATGCACAAAGTTGGAGATCAGCTTTGCCCCATCGGGGGTGTGCACGACTTCTGGGTGGAATTGAATGCCATAATATTGCCGCGCTTCGTCGGCGATAAAGGCATAAGGCGCGCCATCGCTGGTGGCGACAACTTCAAAGCCCGGGGCAAGGCTGGTCACCTTGTCGCCATGGCTCATCCATACCTGATGCTTTTCGTCTGTCTGCCAAAGGCCGTCGAATAAGGCGCAGGGTTTTTCGACCTCAATAAACGCACGGCCAAATTCGCCGCCATCACCTTCGCTAACATGGCCGCCGAGCTGCATCATCATCGTTTGCTGGCCATAGCAAATGCCAAGGATAGGCAGACCGCTATCGAACACGATTTGCGGCGCGCGTGGCGATCCGGCCTGCGTGGTCGACGCTGGACCGCCGGACAAGATGATGCCCTTTGGCTGCATCCGCGCGAACGCGGCCTCGGCATTATTGAATGGGGCGATTTCGGAATAGACCCCCGCCTCGCGCACGCGGCGGGCGATAAGCTGGGTGACTTGCGATCCGAAATCGATGATCAGGATGGAGTCCGAAGGTTCGCTATGTGTTTTGGATTCTGGCATGCCCAGCCGATAGAGATACTGGCGCACGCTGTCCAGTTGCCACCTTTGTCTTTGACGCGCTATGCTGTGTGCGTGAGCAAAAACGACTCCCGCCGCGCGGAGATTATCCAGCGATTGACCGATTATGTCCTAACAGAGGGATTGTCGGCGGCGAGCCTGCGTCCATTGGCCAAGGCGGCGGGCATTAGCGACCGGATGCTCCTCTATTATTTTACCGACAAGGCGGAGATTATCACCGCGGTGCTAGAGCAAATCTCGGCGCGGCTGGTGGGGCTGATGTCCGAACGGGCCGCGTCTGTGCCATTGCCGTTAGAAGATCTGCGCCGCCAACTATCCGCGCTTTTGTTTGAGGACGCGTTATGGCCGTATATGCGCATCTGGCTGCAGGTCGCGGCGCGTGCGGCGATGGGCGATGCCTTTTATCGCAGCGTCGGCGAACAGATTGGCCGTGGTTTTCTGGACTGGGGCAAAATGCAGTTAAAGGCAGAGAGCGCAGCACAATTGGAAGTCGATGCCGCGCGCCTGCTGGTCAGCATGGAAGGCATGCTGTTTCTAAAAAGCATTGGCCTGGATGATGTAAACGCGAAAGCGCTTTAACGCCGGTTTTCGGCCCGTGCTTTGCCCAATAAAATGGCGGCGCTGTCGCCTTTATTTCGGATGCTTTCGATGAGCAGATAGGCCGCCAGAAACGGTGCGCCCAAGTTGAAGGCCGCAAATCCCAAGATTATCCCGCCAACCGAAAATGCATGCCGCCATGCGACCCAGACGCCGGACATGATAAGGAAACCCAAAAAGTCGAGGTTAAACTGCCCGTTCCATGTCATATCCGCAATGTCGCCGAAAAATATGGGATATAGCCCCACGCCATGGTTCGCGACCACAATGCCGGTGTAGACACCGATAACGGCAATGATGGTGACGAGAAATATACGGAACAAAGTCATAGTTCGGCTCCTAAAATGGAACTTAACTATAACAAATTGTAGCAGGTGCTACAATATCGGTTTTAGTCCGCTAACTCCACCCAAGTCGGGGCATGGTCGCTCGCCTTTTCGCGGCCACGATGGTCCTTGTCGACGCCGCAATGGGTTAGGCGGTCGGCGACGGCGGGGCTTAACAACAGATGGTCGATGCGAAAGCCATGGTCGCGTTGCCATGCACCGGCCTGAAAGTCCCAAAATGTCCACACCCCGCCTTGCGGATAATGCGTGGCGAGCGCGTCGGTCCAGCCTTGACCAAGCAAGGCGCGATAGGCAGCGATGCTTTCGGGTTGCCGAAGCGCATCGTCCAACATCGCAGCTGGCGCCCAGATATCATGTGCATGCGGGATGACATTATAATCGCCTGCCAATACCGCAGGGATTTCCGCCGCTAGCAATTCTGCCGCGCGGGCATATAGCCGTTTCATCCACGCCAGCTTATAGTCGAATTTGGGGCCGGGTTGCGGGTTGCCATTGGGCAAATAAATGCTCGCAACGCGTATACCTAAAATATCGGCCTCCAAATAACGGGCATGTTCGTCCAACGGATCGCCGGGCAAAGTGCGCTGCGTCTCAATCGGTTGCGCACCTTTGGCGAGGATAGCCACGCCATTGAACGACTTCTGCCCATGCCAGATCGCGCCATAGCCCGCGCGTTCAAACTCCGCGATGGGAAAACCCTCATCTTGCGACTTCACCTCTTGCAAGCAGGCAATGTCGGGCTGGGTCTCCTCTAGCCATTCCAGCAATCGGGGCAGGCGCGCCTTGACGCCGTTAATATTATAAGTCGCAATACGCATGAAGCCACGTCCGCCTAAACTGAAAAGCTCGATCCGCAGCCGCAACCCGCTTGTGCTTGCGGGTTTGTAACCTTGAAGCTCTTGCCGCCAAGCGATTCTACGAAGTCCACAGCAGATCCGCGCACGAGATCAAGGCTCATGGGGTCGACAACCAGCGATGCACCGTCGCCTTGCGCTTGAATGTCGTCGGCCTCAATCGAGTCGGCCAAACCAAAGCGATATTGAAAGCCCGAACAGCCGCCCCCTTCAACCGACAGGCGCAGCACAGGATCCTTGCCCAATTTGGTGGCGATTTCGGCCACGCGGCGCGCGGCGTTTGCTGTCATGGAGATGACTTCAGTGTCGATCATACTGATCATGTAGGCCATGGCACACATAAAGAAAAGGGGCGGCAGAGTATCCCATGCCAGCCCCCAAGATTACACCCTCTCCCAAAGGTGATGCGTTAGCCTGTCCGCTTACTCACCTTCAGCAGGACCGCCAATGGCATTGCTATCAGTAGTTTTTGAGGCAAGCAAGAATTTTGCGCCAGTTGGGTCTGATTGCTGCGGGGCGAGGAAAGCAATTGGGTTGATCGCTTCACCAGCGATGCGCACTTCATAATGCAGATGGCTTCCGGTGGAGCGGCCAGTTGAACCCATATAGCCAACAATGTCACCCTTGCGGATACGTTGGCCGGGGGTCACATTCATAGCCGACAAATGGCCATAACGTGTTTGCACCGCGTTGCCGTGGTTGATTTCAACAAATTTGCCATAGCCGCCAACCCATTCAGCGCGGCCGATGATGCCGTCTGCGGTAGCAAAAATGGGCGTGCCCACGGGGCCAGGAATGTCGATGCCCTTGTGGTTGCGGCTGGCGCCACGTGTGGGGGCATTACGAAAGCCAAAACCGCTGGAGAATTTCATGGTCTCAACAGGGTTGATCGAAGGAACGGCAACGACAACCTTGCTAATGGCACCGTTAATGCGGCCCCAGCTGTCGTTCAATGCCCGAAATTCGGGGTCCGAAACGCCAAGGGCGG
Source organism: Sphingorhabdus wooponensis (assembly GCF_003933235.1). Taxonomy (GTDB): domain Bacteria; phylum Pseudomonadota; class Alphaproteobacteria; order Sphingomonadales; family Sphingomonadaceae; genus Sphingorhabdus_B; species Sphingorhabdus_B wooponensis. Next base: position 152,170 of record NZ_RWJI01000002.1, on the reverse strand, counting down.
TTTGGTTAGCCTTCAAATCTTCGGGTGAAATACGGAAAGTGTCAGACGAAGCGGCGGCGGAATTTGCAACAGCAGGTGTAGCGGTTGCAACAGCGACCAAAATGCCAATCGCAGCGGCAGCTTTCAGGATCAGTGATTGGCACGAAGCCAAAGCGCTGGATACCATGTGTGTCGTTACCTTGTTGTTGCGACCCGCACCGATTTTGGCGCAGCCCCGAAAATTGACCAAGGCAGATGATCTGCCCACTTCTTATGAAAAGGGTCGTGTCCGATGGCTCAATTATATGCAACATCTCTGTCATAATCGCGGGACAAGCCGCCGCTCAAACGCGTTGAGTCGTTGAATTGAGGCTATAGCGCCTGACAAAATGACGGTTTACCGATGTTTTAACGCGGCCAGCGGCCATTTGTTCCGGCCGCGCTGCAGCTGATGAAAGAGATTCGGCTTATGTGTGCCGCATGTCCGAAGTCCCTTTCAAGGGCGCGACCTATAAAGCCTTCGCCGCTGCCAAGACTTCCGCTGCATGGTCCTTGACCTTCACCTTGCGCCAGACCTGCGCCACTTTGCCGTCCTTGCCGACCAGAAAAGTTGACCGGTCAATGCCCATATAGAGTTTACCATACATGGACTTTTCGACCCAGACGCCCATTTGTTCCGTGGCGTCACTCGCTTCGTCCGATAGCAAATGAACATTCAGCGCATATTTCGCGGCAAATTTGGCGAGCTTCGCAGGCTTGTCCTTCGACATGCCGTACACTGGGCAATTCAGCGCCGCAAATTCAGCTGCTAATTCAGTAAAATCCTTCGCCTCATTGGTGCAGCCGGGCGTATCCGCTTTGGGATAGAAATAGAGCACAAACGGGCCGGAAAGCGCCGCCAGATTGACCGGATTGCCTGCGCTATCGGCGACGGTCACGTTGGGCAGCGTGTCGTTAACATCGGTCATGTGTCGTTCCTTTTCAAAAATCGCGTGTGCCAAATAGGCTCTGCCATTGGGTCATGACAACCCCGCGATAATCCCTAAGTGCGTCCATCAACCGGTCCCAACCGTCAAAGCCTAGACTGTGCGCAATTAGCTTTTGTGCCGCCTCGGGCGGGGCTGCGCAATCGGGCGCGATTAGGCGCACCATGACCAATAGCCGCGCCATTAAGGCAAAGGCTTTGGCAAAGTCAGCGTGCAGGTGCCCCGCTGCGACCAACGCATCAATCGCGGGGCCAAGCTGGGGGTGCATGCCGTCATGTGTTTCCAACTGCAGCGCGTGGATGATGAACTCCATATCCACCAATCCGCCGGACAGCAGCTTTACATCCAACGCACCCTTTGGCGGCTTATGCGCGGCCATGTCCTTGCGCATCTTTGCAATATCGAGGCGCAACTTCTCGGTGTCGCGAGGTGTATGCAAAACATCGCGGATGATGTCGGCGACTTGGCCACGCGCGCCGGCTGATCCAAAAAGCACGCGCGCGCGGGTGAGCGCCATATGCTCCCACGTCCAAGCGTTCTCGCGCTGATATTGGTCGAAGCTTTTGACCGACGCGCACAATAGCCCATCTGCACCCGATGGCCGAAGGCGTGTATCAATTTCATATAAGGCACCCGAAGCGGTTGCCACGGACATTGCCGCAATCACCCGTTGCGCCAGCCGGTTAAAATATTGTGTTGCGCCAAGGCTGCGCGGTCCATCCGATTCCGCCAGATAGTCGCCCGTGAACAGTAGGATGATGTCTAAGTCCGATGCGTGCGTTAACGCTTCACCGCCCAGCCTGCCTAAAGCGAGAATGATGAGCTCACCGCCCTTTATTGTGCCATGTGCTTTTTCAAATTCAGCCACGGTCGCGGCCGTCAAGGTTTGAAGCGATGCTTCGGCCAGATGGGCGTAACTGCGGGATATGTCGAGCGCGTCGCTGCGCCCCTCAATCAACTGCACGCCCTGCGCAAAGCGTTTTTCGCCGACATAATCGCGGACGATGTCGAGGGTGGATTGATAATCGGCGGTGCCAATTCGGCGCTGCATCGCGTCCTGCAATGCCGACATGTCGCCGGGCAAATGCATGGCGCTGGTATCAATCAACGCATCAAGATAGCGACTTTGACGGCCCAGATCGTCGGCCAAAGTCGGCGCATAGCTTAAGATATCCGCGACCAGTTGCACGAGGCCGGGACGCGCCTCCAGCAAACGAAAGACGTTAATCGCGCTGGGCATCGCCTCAATCATATTGTCGAAACGGGCGATGGCGCGGTCCGAATCGGGTGCTTGCGCCAGCGCCGCCATGATTGCGGGCAACACCGCCTCAAAGGCTTCGCGCGCTGATGGGCTGCGGATCGCGCGGATTTTGCCGCTGCGCCATCGCGCCAGTCGCTGCATTACGGCTATGGGGTCGGCATAGCCCAGATCGGTGAGTTGCTCCTCCAGCGGCAGACCTTCGTCCGCCAACCGTGGCCCCTCGCTACCCCCTGCATCGACCATGCGGTCATAGATGGTCGCCACCTGCGCCGTAATTGGCGCAATCGCGGCAATCAGCGCGTCGGCATCGGCTAGGCCATGTAATCGCGCGACAGCATCGGCGGTTTCGCGATTGGCGGGTATTTCATGCGTTTGCCGGTCGCTGTGCATTTGCAAGCGATGTTCGAACATCCGCAACTGTGAATAGGCCGAGGACAAGATCTCCGCCTCTTGCGTGCTGATTGGTCCAGCCGCTGCCAGCACCGATAAGGCCGCTCGCGTGTCAGCGATACGCAGCATGGGGTCGCGGCCGCCATGGATAAGCTGATGCGCTTGGGCGAAAAATTCGCATTCCCTTATGCCGCCATGCCCACGTTTCAGGTCAAAGCCGAGGCCCATTTTCTGCCCCTTGGCATAATGGTCGCGGATTTGGGCGGTCATCGCGGTGATATTCTTCAATTGCCCGAAATCGAGCGATTTGCGCCAGATGAACGGCTGAATAGCCTGCAGGAAATAATCGCCTAATGCGCGATCGCCTGCGCTGACCCGTGACCGGATGAAGGCCGCTTGTTCCCACGCCAAGGCAGACGATTCATAATAGCCGATAGCTGCCTCCACCGGCAGAACGATGGGGCTTACCTCCGGCGACGGACGCAACCGCATGTCGACGCGAAAGACATAACCATCCCCGTCCAGCGCGGAGAGCAGTTCAATCACCCGCCTGCCATAACGCACCGCTGCCTCCGCCACATCGTCGCGTTCGCGGTGGGGTAAGGTTTTGGGGTCGAACAGGAATATCGGGTCAATATCCGACGAATAATTTAATTCCCGCCCGCCATGCTTGCCCAATGCGATGACAGCAAAGCCTTGGTTCGGCGCACCCGGCACGCGTTCTTCAATCGCGGCGGCTATGGCTTGATCGAGCGCATGATCAGCAAAGTCGGAGAGGATGCGCGTCACGCGTGTAAGGTCCCAAATTCCGGCAAGGTCGGCGATGGCCGTCACAAGCGCAACGCCTTGGCGCTGCTTCCGCAATGCCGTGCCAGCAGTCTCTGCATTGCGGGCGAGCGCGGTGTTAAGCGCATCGTCGAAATTGCCCGCTTGGATCAGCGGCATGAGGTCGGCGTTGCGATCCATCAGGCCAGCCAAGAATGGGCTATTGGCCTGCGCGCGTTTCAGTGCATCGTTGATCGACGCTGCGCTCATGCTTTGAGATAATCCCGCCGGAATTCTTGCGCAAAGGCTGCAAAGCGCCCCTGCGCTATCGCTGCGCGCATGTCGGCCATCAGCATCTGGTAATAATGCAGATTGTGCTGCGTCATCAGCATCGCACCCAGTATCTCGCCCGAACGAATCAAATGATGGACATAGGCCCGCGTCCATGTCGCGCATACGGGGCACGTGCAGCGGTCATCAATTGGCCCTTGGTCCTCGGCAAATTTGGCGTTGCGGATGTTGATGGGGCCATGATGGGTAAAGGCTTGCCCATTGCGGCCCGACCGTGTGGGTAAAACGCAATCGAACATATCGATGCCGCGCTCCACCGCGCCGACTAAATCGTCGGGCTTGCCAACGCCCATAAGGTATCGCGGGCGATCGGCGGGCAATTGGTCAGGCGCATAATCGAGGCAACCGAACATCGCCTCTTGCCCTTCACCCACCGCAAGGCCGCCAACGGCATAACCGTCAAAGCCAATGTCGATGAGCGCATCGGCGGACCGCTTGCGCAATTCTTCGTCCAATGATCCTTGTTGAATGCCGAACAATGCCGCGCGCGCCGCATGTTCGCCGCCGCTGTCAAACCCGTCGCGGGATCTCTTGGCCCAGCGCATCGACAGTTCCATTGATTTAATGGCTGCGTCCCGCGACACGCCATTGGCGGGACATTCGTCAAACGCCATGACGATATCGGACCCCAATAAACGCTGAATTTCCATTGATCGTTCGGGGGACAGCATATGTTTCGACCCGTCCAAATGGCTTTGGAACGACACGCCCTCTTCGGTGATTTTACGTAAGGCCGATAGGCTCATCACCTGATAACCGCCGCTGTCGGTCAGGATCGGCCGGTCCCAGCCCGAAAATTGATGCAAGCCGCCCAATCGTGCCACCCGCTCTGCGCCGGGACGCAGCATCAGATGATAGGTATTGCCTAATATGATGTCCGCACCCGTCGCGCGCACTTCAGCAGGGCGCATCGCCTTAACCGTGGCGGCGGTGCCCACGGGCATAAAGGCCGGCGTGCGAATTTCGCCACGCAGCATTTGAATGCTGCCTGTGCGGGCCTTGCCATCGGTGGCGGAAATCGAAAATTTGAATCGCGTGGTCATGTGGTGGCTTTAGGGGCTGATAACCGATTTGTCATTCCTGCCTTCGGGGTGGCGGATTGCGCTCGACACCATCGGGGAAGGAATTGGCGTGCAATATATAAATTGCCCTTTCAACCGTCGCCGCACCGGCCCATATAGGTGCCATGACTTATACAGACCCACGCTCCTATCTTTACCAACCTGGCCTACTGGACCCTGATGCGGCGCAGCGGATTACGCGGGATGCGTTGAAAGCCTGCGATGATGGCGAGCTGTATCTGCAATATAGCGCGACCGAGAGCTTTGGTTTTGATGATGGCCGTCTGAAAATGGCGGATTATTCGACTGGATCGGGTTTTGGCCTGCGCGGCGTTTCGGGCGAGATGACGGGGTTCAGTCACGCCAATGACATGAGCGAGGCCGCAATCCGCCGGGCAGGGGAAACTTTGAAGCTGCTCGATCCCACAAAGGATCAGCCTGCGCCGCCACCGCGCCAAAACAACCGGCATTTATACACTGATGGCAACCCGTTGGAGCTGGTGCCCTTCGCGCAAAAGGTGGCTTTGTGCCAACAAATCGACGCCGCCGCCCGCGCCCGTGACCCACGCGTGGCGCAGGTCAGCGTCAGCCTGTCGGGCAGCTGGAGCGTTGTCGAAATCGTCCGCGCCGATGGCTTTGTCGCCACGGACGTCCGGCCCTTGGTGCGCCTCAATGTCGGCATTGTTGCGCAAGATGGCGAACGTCGCGAAACCGGGAACCATGGCTTTGGCGGCCGCTATCTGTACGACAAATTATTTGAAGAACAGGAATGGGAGCACGCCATTGATGTTGCCTTGGCGCAGGCGCTGACCAATTTGCGGTCGGTCGCCGCACCCGCGGGCGAAATGACCGTGTTGCTTGGGCCGGGCTGGCCGGGCGTGTTGCTGCATGAGGCAGTTGGCCATGGCTTGGAGGGTGATTTCAACCGCAAGGGCAGCAGCGCCTTCTCCGGCAAAATCGGGCAGCGCGTGGCCGCACCCGGCGTCACCGTGGTCGATGACGGCACCATGATGAACCGCCGCGGTTCCTTATCGATTGATGATGAAGGCACGCCGACTCAGGAAAATATCCTGATCGAAGACGGCATATTGCGCGCTTATATGCAGGACCGCATGAATGCGCGCCTCATGGGCGTGGAGCCCACGGGCAATGGCCGCCGCGAAAGTTTCGCCCATGCCCCGATGCCGCGCATGACCAACACCTTCATGCGCAGCGGTAATGATGATCCGGCCGAACTATTAAGCCGTGTCAAAAACGGCATTTTCGCCAAAAGCTTTGGCGGCGGGCAGGTGGACATTGTGTCGGGCAAATTCGTGTTTAGCTGCACCGAGGCCTATTTGGTCAAGAACGGCAAGCTGGGCGACCCGATCAAGGGTGCGACGTTGATTGGCGATGGCCCCACTGCGCTTAATAAGGTCATTGGCCTTGGCAATGACATGGCGCTGGATGAAGGCGTTGGCGTCTGCGGCAAGGCGGGACAAAGCGTGCCTGCGGGTGTCGGGCAACCCACCACTTTGGTCAGCGCGTTGACGGTGGGTGGGACCGCTGGTTGATTGGCGTGAATTGCGGCCACAAGCTTGCCATGGCCCAACTAACCGCATGATTCGGACATGAGCCACGCGATCAAGGTTGCGACTTATAATATCCGTAAGGCGGTGGGGTTGGATCAAAAGCGCAACCCGGCGCGAATATTGTCGGTGCTGAATGAAATCGATGCCGATATTGTCGCGCTGCAAGAGGTGGATCGCCGTTTTGGCGCGCGGCAGAGCGCGATACCCTTGGCGATGCTGGAGGCAGATTCGCCTTATGTGCCTGTGCCTTTAAACGCTTTTCCGGCGGCAATTGGCTGGCACGGCAATGCGATATTATTGCGCAAGGGCATTGAGCTGCGCCATGCCCAGCCCATTGACATGCCAACGCTGGAACCGCGCGGCGCGGTGATGGCGGAACTGTCCGTAGGCGGGCATAGCTTGCGCGTGATTGGCGTGCATCTTGATTTGTCGGGCCTGTGGCGGCGTAAGCAAATTCGCGCTTTATTGGCCGCTATTGATGCTAGCCCGCGTTTCATGCCCACGATCATGATGGGTGATTTCAACCAATGGTCGGACAAAGGCGCGCTGAGCGAGTTGGCCTTTCACCATCACCGATTGGTGCAAACGCCCAAAAGCTTTCACACATCGCGCCCCGTTGCGTGTCTTGACCGCATCATCGTTAGCCATGACGTCACGGTTACCGCTGCCGATTGCCATATTTCCGCCTTGTCGAAACAGGCGTCGGATCACCTGCCGATATGGGCCAGCATGCAGATTGGTTAATTGCCTAAATATTAAGCAGTCAAAAATCACTGATTAAATAATAGGCATATTTTATGTCCGCGGTGCGCGGCATTATGACCCCAACGACCTAATACTGTCGCTTTTGCGTTATTTTCGCGTTCTGGCACGGCGTTTGCATATTGCATTGCGATACCATCAGGGGGTTTGCATGAAATATATTATCGCCGTGATTAAACCGCACAAGTTGGATCCGGTACGCGAGGCGCTCACTGCGCTGGGCGTGTCGGGGATGACGGTTAGCGAGGTCAAAGGTTTTGGCCGACAAAAGGGGCAGACCGAAATCTACCGTGGTGCTGAATATGCTACCAACATGGTGCCTAAGGTGAAGATTGAGGTGGCGTGCGCGTCCGATCAAGCCCCTGCGGTCATTGAGGCCATTCAGCATGCCGCCGAAACGGGCGCCATTGGTGATGGCAAAATTTTCGAATTCGATCTTGCCGGTGCGTTACGCATCCGCACCGGCGACACCAACGAAACCGCGCTTTGACGCGATCATATCAAGCTAGGGGAACCAGATAATGTCAAAGACACTGAAATTTTTGGGCGCGGCGGGGGCGACACTGTTCGCTGCCTTGCCCGCCTTTGCGCAGGAGGCTGCGGAGAAAGCAGCTGATGGCGCAGCGACGGCTGGTGCTGTTGTAGCCGCGGCTGTTGCAGACGGCCCGATCAAGGCCCCAACGGTCGAACAAATGGCGGGCATGGTCGACAAGGGCGACACAACGTGGATGCTGATCAGCTCCGCTTTGGTATTGCTGATGTCGATCCCGGCCTTGGCCTTGTTCTACGGTGGTTTGGTCCGCACAAAGAATATGTTAAGCCTGTTGATGCAGGTGTTCATGATTGTGTCGGTCGCGGCGCTTGTCTGGGTCACTTATGGCTACAGCCTGTCCTTCACCAGCGGCAATGCCTTCATTGGCGGCTTTTCTAAGCTGTTTTTGCAAGGGGTCGATGCGACCACATATGCTGCAACATTTAGCAACAATGTCTACATTCCTGAATATGCCTTTGTGGTGTTCCAGATGACCTTTGCCTGCATTACGCCGGCGTTGATTGTCGGCGCATTTGCAGAACGGATCAAGTTCACACCGTTGATGATCTTCACCGTATTGTGGCTGACCTTCGCTTATTTCCCGATCGCGCACATGGTTTGGTACTGGGCTGGTCCAGACTTCTTGGTCGATGCACCAACCGATATGGGCCTGTTGTGGGGCTGGGGTGCGCTGGATTTTGCGGGCGGCACCGTGGTGCACATTAACGCCGGTATTGCGGGCCTTGTCGGCTGCCTTATCATCGGTAAGCGCGTTGGCCATGGCAAAGAAGCGACGCCGCCACATTCGATGACAATGACCATGATTGGCGCATCGCTTTTGTGGGTGGGCTGGTTTGGATTTAACGCTGGCTCCAATTTGGAAGCCAATGGCTTGGCCGCGCTGGCGTTTATTAACACCTTTGTCGCCACAGCTGCTGCGGCGGTGGCATGGTGCCTGATTGAACAATTCCACCATGGTAAACCATCCTTGCTTGGTGCTGTTACCGGCGCCGTTGCCGGCCTTGTGGCCATTACGCCAGCCAGCGGATTTGCAGCGCCCATGACCTCCATCCTGCTTGGCTTTGCGGCATCGGGCCTGTGCTATGTGTTCGTTGCTTATGTGAAGAACAAGCTTGGCTATGACGATACGCTAGACGTCTTTGGCGTCCATGGTGTCGGCGGTATTGTCGGCGCAATTGGCGTGGGCATTGTGGCGGATCCGGCCTTGGGTGGTCAGGGCTGGATCGACTATACCGTGTTCCCAGCCGTTCCGGGCGAATATGACATGGCTGGCCAAGTCATCACTCAGCTTTGGGCGGTGGGGACCACAGTTTTGTGGACTGCAATTGTTTCGGCCATTTTGTTCTACGCGCTGAAATTCACCACTGGCCTGCGTCCAACCGAAGATGCTGAGCGTGAGGGCTTGGACCTCACCGAACATGGTGAGCGAGCCTATAATTATTGAGTTTTACGACTTGGCGGCGGGGCATTTTCTCCTCTCCCTTAATGCCCTGCCCCTCCCGATGTTCCTCCCGCGAACATCCAACTTAAAGCCCGGACCAGTCATGGTTCGGGCCTTTTTTATGTCCCTGCGCGAAAACTACTTTCCTACAAATAACCAGATAGGTTATCTGATTCGCGTCATTCAGGCTGCGGTCTAGAACGTGGGTCGGGATGATGGGAACGCTGGCGTGGAAACGCGCTGGCACGGCCGGCGCGATAGGGTGTTTGCTTCTGCCTTTTAAAAGGGCCTGTTGCATCAAGCTCTGAACAGCGCACAAGAGGCTGGGTGTGGCGGATAACCGCCCCGTTCGTCATGGACGGCCTTGGGGGCTTTAGGAACCTTCATCCCAAGGAAAGCAGCCCAGCCAAGGTAAGGCGGCTCCTAGAATGAGACTGATGGAACAAACGAGCCTTAATCACCCAACACCATCAGCCGGAAGCAGCACCAGCGCTTCCGCGTCGGCCGTCCCCCTTTTTTAAGCGCAAAGATGCACGCGTGGGGTTTGTTGGAAATTATGTTACGCGTGTAGGAAATTTTCAGGTCGCGGGTGCGTTCACGCCGTCCCCCTGAACTTGGTTCAGGGCCCATCGTGCAGCACAACCAGAGCCAGAAAGACTAAATAGACCCTGAACCAAGTTCAGGGTGACTGGTAAAAAAGCGTCTCAGCCCGTTCGTGTCGTGCGAAGACAAGACACCCTTATAGCATCTACCTCCGCTCCAACGCACCAAGCAAAACTTGGTTAAGCGACCTTGGCATCCGCTGTTAGGATAAATGGATCATTATCCTTGCCGACATTGACCGGCGCGCTTGGAATGCTTGGCTTGGCCGTGGACTTGTGGCTGAACTTGCCTTCAATCTGGCCGCCGGGTGCAATGGTTAGATTGCTATAGATCACATCGCCTTTGACACGCGCAGAAGATTCGATGACCAAATCATTGGCTTCGATAGAACCTTCAACATGGCCCGAAAGCTTCGCTGATTCGGCGATGACTTTGCCCACGATGATGCTGCCTTCACCCTGCACGAGATTGCCGCAGGTCACGTCGCCATGCACCTGGCCGTCAATATGAAGGTCGACTCGCGCCGACAAATTGCCGACGATTTCGACGTCGGATGCGATGATCGAGAATGTATGACCTGAGTTGTTGCGCACGCTTACATTATTCCTTTGCGGCAGAGTCGGCACGGTTTCCGGCGACTGTTTGGACCTTGAGAACATCTGGATTTGCCTCCAAAAACTTTCGCGGGTTAATCGCCTGACCGTTAAGGCGCACCTCAAAATGCAGATGGCTGCCGGTCGACCGACCACTGCTGCCCATCCGTCCGATTTGAACGCCGCGATCAACCATTTGCCCCCGTCTGACATTTAAGCCAGACAAATGTGCATAGCGTGTAACGAGCCCATTTGCATGTCTAATTTCGATTGTGTTGCCATAGCCCCCGTTGAAGCCAGCCATAACCACCTTGCCTTCGGCTGCGGCAAGAATGGGAGTGCCAATGGGGCCCTTGAAATCGAGGCCAGCGTGCATCGCGCCGGCGCCGGTGAATGGGTCTGCGCGATAGCCAAAGCCGCTCGACATCATCATCGAAGCGGCGGGCATAGCGGTAGGGATTGCGGCCAAAGCGCGTTCCATTGCGTCCATGCGGCCAAGCGCGGCGGCAAGTTTCAAGAAACGCGGGTCGCGAATGTCTTTTTTACCTTTGCCAAAAAAGGGTTCGAACAGACCACCTTGGGCGTTACGCGCTTGGCGGGCCAAGACTGCGGGGTTGAGCCCGAATTGGCGAATGGCGGCTTCGGCCTTTATTGTGCGCGCGTGCGCGACCTTCGTCATTTTTTCGGCGAACCGAATTTGCCGCGCTTCGATACGGGCAAGGCCAGCAGCTTCGGGAACCATTGCGCTAATGGTCTTCACGGTCTTTTCTTCTTCGCGCGATTGGGTCGAGGTGGCAGGGGCTTGCGCCTCGGGCTCCGGTAAATCACCGAGATATTGGTCGCCCAAGCTTTCCAGCATTTCCTGCCGACGTTCCAAATCCTTCGTCACTTCATCGATGGAACCACGATAGTTAGCTACGCGTTCTTCGGCGGATTCAACCTTGGCCTCTTGCTCGCTCAGCGCAAGGCGCTGGGCGCTCACGGTCATTTGATTAATGGCCATGCCAAAAGTGACGAGCAACCAAGCGCCGATAACGGACGTCAGGGTAACGGCAACGCGGCGCTGCAATTGCGCTGATATTTTCAAAAACCGGACTTGGCCATTGGCCCGCATGAAAAATTCGCGGTCAATAAACCATCCAGCTATCCGGTCTTTCCAACCGGATATTCTGATTTTTAGCGTCACGACCTACCCCGTTATTATGAAGGTCCGCGCCTAGCAGAGGAGTCGGGGCCCGGCGAATCACCGAAAGCAGACTCGTGACGAGTCGGTTGAGTCGTGCGATGAGCTGTGGAAAACTTGCCCAAATGTATCTCTGAAAATGTCCGAATCGATATGTATTTTTCAAATGAGTCGCGTAAAATTACCTAAATTCAATAATCTATGTGCGATTCGCATTTGTTCCTTATGCGATGGATGCACAACGGGGACGATCACTTTCCCTTTTGAAGGCATTTCTCTACGAGTATCAGGCTATGACAGGCAGCAACATTTTGATGACCGATCTCACGGCTAAGGCGCGCAGTGCGGCGCGGTATTTGGCGGGCGTGGATGATGCAACGAAGGCGGCGGCATTAACTGGCGCGGCGCAGGCATTGCGCGATGGCATGGCGGATATCCTCAGCGCCAATGCAACGGATGTTACCGCTGCGGTCGCGGCCGGTATTTCGCCTGCAATGCTGGACCGGCTGACGCTGGATGCACCGCGCGTCGCGTCGATGGCGGCTGCGGTCGAACAGGTCGCAACGCTGGAAGATCCGGTCGGGCAAATCATTGATCGCCGCGAACGACCCAACGGTTTAGTGATGGAGCGCGTCCGTGTGCCTGTTGGGGTGTTGGGCATTATTTATGAAAGCCGCCCGAATGTAACGGCTGATGCGGCCGCTTTGGGGCTGCGGTCGGGTAATGCGGTTATCTTACGCGGCGGTAGCGAAGCGGTGCACAGCAATCGCGCAATCCATGCCTGTATGGTGCAGGGCGTCTGCCAAGCAGGCTTATCAGCCGATATCATTCAGCTTGTCCCGTCGCAGGACCGTGCGCTGGTCGGCGACATGCTGCGCGCGCAAGGGGCGATTGACATGATCATCCCGCGCGGCGGAAAATCGCTTGTGGCGCGCGTTCAGGATGAGGCTCGTGTGCCCGTGCTCGCGCATCTGGACGGCATCTGCCACAGCTATGTGCATAAGGACGCGGATCCCGATATGGCGCAAGCAATAGTGGTCAACGCCAAAATGCGGCGCACCGGCATTTGCGGCGCGACCGAGACGCTGTTGATTGATCAGGATTATCCTGCGCCTGCTGCGTTGATTACAGCATTGCTCGATGCAGGATGCGAAGTGCGGGCGGACGATGTGCTGATGGAGCTGGATGCGCGGACCGTTTCTGCCGACGCGCAGGATTGGGATACTGAATATCTCGACTCGGTTATTTCGGCCTGCGTCGTGTCGGGTTTGGATGAAGCTATGGCGCATATTGCCCGCCATGGATCACACCATACCGACGCGATTATAACCCAGGATTCTGCTACTGCTGCCCGTTTCTTGGCTGAGGTCGATAGCGCGATTGTCATGCACAATGCCTCTACCCAATTTGCCGATGGCGGCGAATTTGGCATGGGCGCGGAAATCGGCATTGCGACGGGCCGTCTGCATGCCCGTGGCCCTGTCGCGCTCGAAGGGCTTACGACCTATAAATGGGTCGTGCGCGGGCAGGGTCAGACCCGCCCTTGAAAAGAGACATGCCCTTGAAAACCATTGGCCTCATGGGGGGATCGTTCAACCCAGCACATGCAGGGCACCGCGCGATCAGCCTGTTTGCGATGGATTCGCTTGGCCTCGATGCATTTTATTGGATGGTCTCGCCGGGTAACCCGCTAAAGCCCAAATCGGACATGGCCCCATTGTCCGCACGCATGGCATCGGCCAAGGTGCAGACGCGCCGCACGCCGATTAAAGTCACGGCCATCGAACGCGATCTTGGCACCGTTTACACCGCCGAAAGCTTGCAAAAGCTGGTCGCACGTTATCCGAAAACGCAGTTCATCTGGATCATGGGGGCGGACAATTTGGCGCAATTTCACCACTGGCGGCGCTGGCGTGATATCGCGCGGTTGATGCCGATTGCAGTTATCGCCAGACCCGGCTATAAGGAGCGCGTCGTTGCGGGTCCCGCAATGGCCTGGTTCAGACGGTTTGTCCGGCGTCCGGAACAGCGTCATCACTGGACGAAATGGAGTACGCCAGCGCTTGTCTTTTTGCGCTTTCGTCCAGATCCGCGTTCTGCCACCGCTTTACGGCGCGCTGACCCATATTGGTTTCACCGATATAAAGAACTTGGAACGCGGGACGGCGTTACCCGAAACATTGTGCTTTAAGGAGCCATCTTGATCGACACTGCTTCCGTTCCTGCGCCGACTGCAAAGTCCAAGGAACCCACATTGACCCCCGACGCGCTGCTCGCGTTGATCCTCCAATCGCTTGACGATGATCAGGCGCAAGAGGTCGTCACCATCCCGCTTGAGGGGAAAAGCAACATTGCCGACCATATGGTTGTCGCATCTGGCCGTTCGTCGCGCCAAGTCGCGTCAATGGCGCAGAAACTTGCCGAGCGTATCAAAAAGGCTGGCCGTCATGCCCGCATCGAAGGTCTGCCGTCGGCGGACTGGGTGCTGATTGATGCGGAAGATGTCATCGTGCATCTGTTCCGTCCCGAAGTCCGCAGCTTCTATAATCTAGAACGCATGTGGGCCTTTGGTGACGCGCCCGAAGTCGCGTCGCAATAAGACCGATTGCCCGCGCCGATGGCGATGCGCCTGCACATCATCGCGCGCGGCAAGATTGGCCGCTCCCCAGAATCGGAACTGGTCGATCGCTATTTGAAGCGGATTAGCTGGCCGACCAAGCATAGCGAACTGCCTGACACGCCTGATAAGGGTCGGGGCGGGGATCTTCCGGCGTCCGATTCCCCTTACAAAACAATCATGTTGGATGAAAAGGGCGCGCAATTGTCCTCGGTTGAACTCGCGCGCTTGTTGGAACGCTGGCGCGATGATGGTGTGCGCGAAGTGCGCTTTCTGATTGGTGCGGCCGACGGCTTTGATGATGCGGCGCGCGCAAGCGCAGATCAGCTCATCGCTTTTGGCAAAGCGACATGGCCGCATCTGATGGCGCGCGCCATGCTGGCCGAGCAATTGTTCCGCGCGACATCGATTATTGCCAACCATCCTTATCATCGTGAGGGATGAAGGCTGCGCCTTTTGCAAAGCTGCTTTCACACAAGGTTAAGGCGAGATATAGCAGCAACAATATGATGAAATGGACATTATCAATGAAGAACCGTTTGCTGCCCTCCACTTTGGCTATTGTGGCGGCCATAGCCGTGCCCGGCACAGTGCTCGTTGCGCAAAATATGCAGCAGCAACAATATGAGGCACAGCAGATTGAGGATCTCGACGCATTTCTTGCTGTCTACCAAAAGGTCAAATCGAGCTATGTCGACAAGGTCGATGACAAAAAATTGATGGAAGGCGCGATTCAGGGGATGCTGTCCAGCCTGGATCCACATAGCGGTTTTCTAGATCGTTCCGACTTTAGTTCGCTGCGGACACAAATTGACGGCGAATATGGCGGTCTTGGGCTTTCGGTAACGCTGGAGGACGAAGCGGTTAAAGTCATTGCGCCGACGAAGGATACGCCCGCAGATAAGGCTGGCATTAAGTCTGGCGACTTCATCACCCATCTGGACGGCAAGCTGATTGTCGGCGGGACCTTGGACGAAGCGGTGGATGCCATGCGCGGCGTGCCGGGCACAACAATTAAGCTCACAATTTTCCGTCCTGGCCGCGATGGGCCATTTGACGTCACATTAACGCGGGCGATTATCGACCTGAAACCTGTACAATGGGAAGTGAAAGACCGCATCGGCATTATTTCCGTCTTGGGCTTTTCCGAACAGACCGGTGCGGATGTTGTTGCCGCCGTTGCCGGTATCAAGAAAAGTGTGGGCGGTAATCCGCTGGGATATATCATTGACCTGCGCTCCAACCCGGGCGGCATATTGGATGAGGCGGTGGTCGTCTCCGATGCGTTTTTGACAAAGGGGGAGATTGTCTCCGAACGTGGCCGCGACCCGCGCAAAGTTGACCGCTGGTGGGCAGAGCGCGCCGTCCCCGGTGACGTGACCGGCGGCGCGCCGATCATTGTGTTGGTGGATGCCGGGTCGGCTTCGGCCTCTGAAATTGTCGCGGGCGCTTTGCAAGATCATCATCGCGGCCTCGTCATGGGGGAACGCAGCTTTGGTAAGGGGTCGGTGCAAAATGTCCTACCCTTGACGCGGGACACGGGCCTGCGCCTGACGGTTGCGCGATACCATTTGCCATCGGGGCGTTCGGTGCAGGAAGGCGGCATTAAGCCAGATATCCGCGTGCCCCAGTTGACGGACCCTGATTATAAAAGCCGCGTGTCGATCCGCGAATCCGACCTGCGCCGTCATTTGGTCAATGAACTGAAAGACAATAATAAGGATCTGGAACAGGACATCACCTACGATCCTCGCTTTGCGATGACTGCGGAGCAGTTGAAGGCAAAGGGTATAGAGGATTTCCAGCTATATTATGCGATGGAAACACTTCAGCGGCTTGGACCCCGGACAATGAAACTCGCGGCAAAGCCCATGAAGGGTAAAGCTAAGAATTGAATTTAGGCTGACATAATTCCGCATGAACATTTTCTAGGCAACACAGCATATGACACCAAAGTTCGATAAGGCCCATTGGTTGGCATTTTTGCTTCCCGCTGCATTGCTGGGCGGGGCTTATGGATCGCAATATATTGGCGGCCTTTTCCCGTGCGAAATGTGTTGGTGGCAGCGTTATCCGCATTTTGCTGCGGTGGTGATTGCGCTCGTCGCTTTTGGCGTCAGCAATGCGGCCTATCGCAAGGTCTTGGTCGCGCTGGCGGCATTGGCGATGGCGACTAGCGGCCTCATTGGCGGCTTTCATGCGGGCGTCGAATATGGCTATTGGGAGGGGCTGACCGCTTGCACCGCGACGATTTCGGGTAGCGGGGATGATTTGCTCCAGTCGATTATGAACGCGCCTTTGGTGCGTTGCGACGTTGCACCGTGGACGTTATTTGGCATTTCTCTTGCTGGGTATAATTTTCTCTTGTCGTTCGGCGGCGCAATGCTCATCTTGGGAATGATATGGCGCAGCAAGAAACTCTGAAAACCGCCGCACAGCGGGCACGGGCAATGGAACGCATGATCCGCGTAAACCAAGCGGGCGAGTTTGGGGCGAAACGGATTTATGCCGGACAGCTTGCGGTGATGGGCGATCGTACCCCAGCGGCGCGCAGCATCGCGCATATGGCCGAACAAGAGGAACGCCATTTAAGCGCCTTTGACAAAATGATGGCCGAACGCGGCGTCCGTCCCACGGCTTTGTACCCGATTTGGAATGTTGCGGGCTTTGCGCTGGGTGCTGTGTCCGCGGCCATCGGGCCAGAGGCCGCAATGGCGTGCACCGTTGCCGTCGAAACCGAAATTGACCGCCATTATAGCGAACAACTCGCCGAAATCGGTGACAGTGACCCCGAATTATCGGCGATGATACTGGATTTCCAAGCCGATGAGTTGGAACATAAGGCCACGGCCTTGGCGCAAGGCGCGGAACGCGCGCCCGCTTATCCGGTGATGAGCGCTTTGGTCCGCCTTGGGTGCCGTACCGCCATTGCCGTGTCGAAACATATATAGGCTTCATACAGCATTCAGCCTGCAATGTTCAAAAGCAGGAAAACAGATATTTGGAGATGATCTCGTGAAGGCAATGACCAGAATTTCGCTCGCGAGCATCGCCCTGATGCTATCGGTTCCGGCGTCGGCGCAGGGTGCACCGGTGGCCAAGCCTGGCGATGAAAAAATCAATCAGCTTATCATCTATGGCGATGACAAATGCCCCGAAAGCGTCGGTGATGAAATCGTTGTCTGCGCCCGCATGGGGGAGGCGGACCGTTATCGCATTCCGACCAATTTGCGCGACGACCCCAATGACCCGCGCAACCAAGCCATGTCAGAGCGGATTAAGTCTTACGAATATGTCGCAGCAAGCGGCACGATGAGCTGCTCGCCATCGGGGGCTGGGGGTTTTACGGGCTGCGGCATAGCGGAGATTAACAAGGCTTATGCCGAAAAGGCGCAAGACCCAGGCATCACTTTCGGTCGCTTAATTGCCGCCGAGCGTGCCAAGCGCATGGCAGGCGTTGACGCCGAAGCCGCCGAAGTGGAAGCGCGCGTTGTCGAATTTGAAAAAGGCCGCGCCGAGCGGGAGGCCAAGTTGCAGGCTGAGCTAGATGCCAAAGAAGCGGCTGGCGTAGAGGCCGAGCCGCTTCCTGAGCCAAAAGGCTAAATCAGCCCTTCGCTTTTTCCGCCGCGACCCAATCCTTAATTTGCTGCTCCAGCACGTCTAGGGGCACAGACCCTTGCCCCAGCACCGCGTCATGGAATGCAGCCAAATCGAATTTGGGGCCAAGTTCCTTTGTTGCCAAGTTGCGCAATTCGCGGATTTTCAGCTCGCCCAATTTGTAAGCAAGCGCCTGACCCGGCCAGCTGATATAACGGTTTACCTCCGCCTCGATATTGGCGGCAGATAAGGCACTATTGTCGGTCATGAAGGCGATGGCCTGTTGCTTGCTCCAACCCTTGGCATGAATACCGGTGTCGACGACCAAGCGGCACGCACGCCACATTTCATAGGACAATCTGCCCATATCCTTGGCGGGCGTGTCATATAGGCCCATTTCAATACCCAGCCGTTCGGAATACAGCCCCCAGCCTTCGGTAAAGGCGGTGAACGACGCGCCATATTTACGGAAATCGGACAAGGGTAGTTCCTGCTGCAACGCGATTTGGTGGTGATGCCCCGGTACCGCTTCATGCACCGACAGCGCCGGAATTTCCCAGAATGGGCGCTGGTTCAGTTTCGACGTGTTGACATAATATGTCCCCGATATCCCGATTTCAGGCGATCCCGGATTATAATAAGCCGTGGTCGTGCCCTCCGCTGTTTCCGCCGGAATTTCTCTTATGCCATAGGGCAGGCGGGGCAGGCGGCCGAACAGGCTGGGCATCTTGCCGTCGATGATTTTGGTCACACGCGCGACTTTCTCCATCAACTCCTCTGGCGTTTTGGCATAATATTGCGGGTCGGTACGCAAATGTTCGATAAAGGCTTCGCGGCTCGGATAGCCTGCCTTTTTCGCGACCTCGACCATTTCGGCGCGGATACGCGATACTTCGCTCAGGCCAATTTGGTGGATTTGCTCCGCAGTCAGATCGGTTGTGGTTTCTTCGCGGATACGAAAGGCATAATAAGCCGCACCATTGGGCTGCGCCGAAACGCCCGGGGCCTTGGCACAAGCGGGCTTATAGCTTGCGGTGTACCAGGCCAACTGCTTGGTCAGCGCCGGGTGTATGACGTTGCTGATGGTCGCCGCCGCTTCGGCTGCGAGCGCTGCGAAGTCACTTTCCGAAATGCTCTCGGGGCGCTTTGCCGCATAAGGGCCGTAAAAACGCGATTGGCGAATGTCGGATGCGATCAGGCCGCGCACGGTCCCTTCGAAACCGGTCAGTGTTTCGCAAGGCTGCGTAAATTTACCCTTGATGGCGACATTGGCGACCGCGATATTCTCGTCATTTACGCGGCCATATTGCGTGAGCCGGGCATTGTAGCTTTCAAAATCCGACTTGGTCTTGAACGGCAAGTTGCGCGACATGCTGGCGAGTTGTTGGTGCCAGCTTGAATAGGTCGTGAAATTGATGGCGCGCTGGCCAAACCTATTGCCTTCGATGGTAGACACTAAGGACCGTCGCAATATGCCGGCCTCTACCTTCGATGCTGCATTCAAGCTATTTGCGGGAATGGCATCCAAGCGGGCAAGGAACTTTGTCGCATCGGCGGCCCTACGGTCCTGCGCGGCCAGCGTATAATCGCCCAGTTCATTGGCATAATCATTCACGCCCAGCGCGCTCGCGTAAACCGGCGCTTCTTGCAGCGTCTTCGCCCAGACGTCGTCCACCAAAATGGTGAGATCCTTATTGGCATCAGCATACGCAGGCGCAGAAAGCGCAAATAAGGATCCAGCGATTAACAGGCTACGCATAAATAAGGCTTCTCCGTCACAAGTCGAGGTGTCGAATAAAGCAGGGAAAGCAGCAATTGGCCAGCGGCGATTCTGTTTGCGTATGGACTCGGCTGCTTACGCGCAGGCTGAACACGGGGGTTCAGCCTGCCGCAGTATTTTACTCGGCAGCTTCCAACGCTTCATGGTCGGACAAAGGTTGGCTAAGCCGCGTGAGCATTTCCTTCGGGCAAATCTGCCAGAATTCGCCGCGCCGACGGTCCCAATCCTCAAGGATTGATTTCGACCACGCGCTGTCGGTTGTCCGCGCATGTTCGGTGATCAGGGCTTTCAACGCGTCTTCCCAATAGGCGCTTTCAAGCCGTTGCCACACGATGCTGTCTGGGTTCGCCATGTCGCCAAAGCTGCCTTCGGTATCGAGTACAAAGGCCATGCCGCCCGTCATGCCGGCACCGAAATTGCTCCCGACTTTGCCTAAAATAACCGCCATGCCGCCGGTCATATATTCAAGGCCATTGGATCCACAGCCTTCAACGACGACATGCGCGCCGGAATTACGGACCGCAAAACGTTCGCCTGCTTGTCCTGCCGCGAACAAATGGCCGGATGTGGCGCCATAGAGCACGGTGTTGCCGATGATGCTATTTTGCTGGCTGGTTAGCGGGCTGCTGACCGTTGGACGAACGATGATTGTCCCGCCCGACAGGCCCTTGCCGACATAGTCATTGGCATCGCCAAAGACTTCCAACGTAATGCCTTGGCACAAAAATGCGCCAAGTGACTGGCCAGCGGAACCCCGTAAACGAACATGCACATGTCCTTCAGATAGCCCCTTCATCCCATATAAACGCGTGATTTCGGAGCTTAACCTTGTGCCCACTGCGCGGTGCGTATTGCGGACATTATAGGTTAATTGCATCTTCTCACGCCGTTCAAACACAGGGCGCGCATCATGAATCATCTGTGCATCAAGGCTGTCGGGCACTTCGTTGCGGAAGGTCGGGATGCTGAAGCGGCGCGCACTGTCGGGCGCATCGACCTTGGCCAAAATTGGGTTGAGATCGAGATCATCGAGATGCTCAGCCCCGCGGCTAACCTGCCGAAGCAGCTCTGTGCGACCGATCACTTCATCAAGGCTGCGATAGCCCAACTTCGCCAATATCTCGCGCACTTCTTCGGCAATGAATGTCATCAAATTGATGACCTTTTCCGGCGTGCCCGTGAATTTCTTGCGCAAGGCTTCATCCTGAACACATACGCCGACAGGGCAGGTGTTCGAATGGCATTGCCGTACCATGATGCAGCCCATGGCGACAAGGCTGAGCGTGCCGATGCCAAATTCCTCAGCACCCAATATTGCGGCGATCACAATGTCGCGTCCGGTTTTTAATCCACCATCCGTGCGCAGCTTCACGCGGTGACGAAGGCCGTTGAGCGTCAGCACTTGGTTGGCCTCCGATAGGCCCATTTCCCACGGCGTGCCTGCATATTTGATACTGGTTTGTGGGCTTGCACCCGTCCCGCCGACATTGCCGGAAACCAGAATGACATCGGCATGCGCCTTGGCCACGCCCGCCGCAATGGTGCCGATGCCCGCCGCACTGACGAGCTTCACGCAGACCCGCGCGCGCGGGTTGATTTGCTTAAGGTCGTAGATCAGCTGCGCCAAATCTTCGATCGAGTAAATGTCATGATGCGGTGGCGGTGAAATCAGCGTGACGCCGGGCGTCGAATGCCGCAGGCGCGCAATCATTTCGGTCACCTTGAAACCAGGCAATTGCCCGCCTTCGCCGGGCTTTGCACCCTGCGCGACCTTGATTTCAATTTCCTCACACGCACCCAAATATTCGGCGGTCACACCGAAGCGGCCGCTGGCAATTTGCTTAATGACGCTATTGGCATTGTCGCCATTTTCATAAGGCTTGAAACGCTTGCTGTCTTCGCCGCCTTCACCCGATACGGCCTTTGCGCCGATGCGGTTCATGGCGATGGCCAATGTCTCATGCGCCTCTGGCGACAGCGCGCCAAGCGACATTCCAGGCGTGACAAAGCGCTTGCGGATTTCGGTGATGGCCTCAACCTCGTCAATCGCAACGGGTTCTTTGGCGAAGTTGAATTCCAGCAAATCGCGCAAGTAAATCGGCGGCAGTTCCTTCACGCCTTGCGCAAATTGCGTATAGGTCGAGTAGCTGTCATTCGCGACCGCGCTTTGCAGCAAATGCATCAGGCCAGCAGAATAGGCATGTTCTTCACCGCCGTTGCGTTGCTTGTAAAATCCGCCAACAGGTAGGCGCGCAACAGCCGCATCGAACGCGTCATCATGACGGTCGCGCGCGTTGACATATAAGGAGTGATAGCCTTCGCCTGAAATCTTGTTCGGCATGCCGGGGAAGAAATCGTTCACCAATGCCCGTGACAGGCCAACCGCCTCAAAATTATAGCCGCCACGGTAGCTGGAGATGACCGCAATGCCCATTTTAGACATGATCTTCAGCAGACCTTCGTTAATCGCGGTGCGGTAGTTTTCGACCGCTTGCTCCAAGCTATAGCCTTCGAGCAAGCCGCGTCCATGCCTGTCGGCAATGACCGCTTCGGCAAGATAGGCGTTCACTGTGGTTGCGCCAACGCCGATGAGCACGGCGAAATAATGCGTGTCCAAGCACTCGGCAGAACGGACATTGATCGACGAATAGCTACGCAGGCCATTGCGGACCAAATGCGTGTGCACGGCAGCGGCGGCAAGGATCATCGCGATACCCACGCGATCCGCGCTGATATTTTCGTCGGTCAAGAACAGTTCGGATTTGCCCATCCGCACGGCGGCTACGGCTTCTTCACGGATACGCGTGATGGCGGCGCGCAAGCCTTCTTGTCCGTCGGAAATGTCATAGGTGCAATCAATCTCAGCGCCCAGTGGTCCGAACGCCGCCTTCAGCCTGCGCCAATCGTGCGCCGTCAGGACCGGGCTGTCGAGTACCAAGACATCGGCATTCTGGCTCTTCTCTTCCAAGATATTGGCAAGGTTGGAAAAGCGCGTTTTCAAGCTCATCACATGCCGTTCGCGTAAGCTGTCGATGGGCGGGTTGGTGACTTGGCTGAAATTTTGCCGGAAGAATTGGCTGATTAGGCGCGGCTTGTCGCTGATGACGGCCAATGGCGTGTCGTCGCCCATAGACCCAATGGCTTCCTTGCCATCTTCGATCATCGGCGCGAGAATCATTTCGACATCTTCCAATGTCATGCCCGCAGCAATCTGACGCTTGGTGAGCTCCGCGCGTGACCACGCAGCTGGACTATCTTCACCCGCGTCAGGCAAATCGGTGATGCGGCGGAAGCCGCCGACCAGTGCGCCATAATCTTGCTCGGCCGAAATGCGGTCCTTCAACTCGCCATCGCGGTATAATTTGCCTTCATCCAAATTGACGGCAATCATTTGTCCCGGGCCAAGGCGGCCTTTTTCCAATATCGTCGTTTCGGGCAAGACAACCATGCCTGTTTCCGAACCAATCACCAGCAAATTGTCCGACGTGCGGCTGTACCGCAAAGGACGCAGCGCGTTGCGGTCAACGCCAGCCACGGCCCATTGGCCATCGGTCATCGCCAAAGCGGCAGGGCCATCCCATGGCTCCATGACGCTGGCCATATATTCATACATAGCGCGGTGGGTGGCCGGCAAATTGGGGTTCGACTGCCATGCTTCGGGGATCAGCATAAGCTTGGCCGTCGGCGCTTCTTTCCCTGAACGGACCAAGGTTTCGAACACAGCGTCCAATGCGGCAGTGTCCGATGATCCAGCTGGAATGACTGGTTTGATATCATCCGACTGCGCGCCAAAGGCGATGCTCGCCATCTTGATCTCGTGGCTCTTCATCCAATTTTGGTTGCCACGGATGGTATTAATTTCACCATTATGCGCAAGGCCGCGGAAAGGCTGCGCCAACCACCATTGTGGAAAAGTGTTGGTCGAATAACGCTGATGGAAAATCGCAACGCGGCTTTCAAAACGGTCATCTTGCAGGTCGGGGTAAAATACCGACAGCGACTCTGCGAGGAACAGACCCTTATAGACAATCGATCGGCACGACAGCGAACAGATATAGAAATCGCGGATTTGCGCCGCGATGATCTTCTTTTCGATCCGGCGGCGGACGAGATATAGATTCTTTTCAAACTCGGTCGCGTCCACCTCGTCTGGCATAGGGCCTGCGATCATGATCTGCTCAATCTCGGGCCGCGTCGCTTGCGCCTTGTCCCCGATCACGGACACGTCGACCGGCACCTGACGCCAGCCATAAATGGTATAGCCCGCGTCGATGATTTCTGCCTCGACAATCGTACGGCAATTCTCTTGCGCGCTCAGGTCGGTGCGCGGCAGGAACACCATGCCCACTGCAAGTCGGTTGGGCATTGGCCGGTGGCCGCTGTCTGAAATCGCATCGTCGAAAAAGCGGACGGGCAAGTCGATATGCAGGCCCGCGCCATCGCCGGTCTTACCATCGGCGTCGACTGCGCCGCGATGCCATACGGCCTTCAGCGCCTCAATCCCCGCCGCGACAACACGCCGCGATGGCTTGCCATCGGTCGCCGCAATCAAACCAACGCCGCAGGCATCGCCTTCGGACTCAGGATGATACATGCCTTCACGGGCAAGACGTTCATGTTCGGGGGTAGGGTAAAATATGGTCATGCTGCTTGCCTCTCGCGGCGTGCTTTCGATTTTAGATAAGTGTGCATATGCGGCGTCACATCGCGGCCATCGCGAATGGCCCAGACGACAAGGCTGGCCCCGCGTACGATGTCGCCAATGGCAAACACCCCGTCGAGGTTCGTCATCTGCGTTGTATGGTCGACACGCACGGTACCCCAGCGGGTGACGTTGAGGTCTGGCGCGTTAAATAAGACGGGCAAGTCTTCGGCCTCAAAGCCGAGCGCCGTAATCACCATATCGGCGTTCAATGTGAAGTCGCCTTCGGGGTCATTTTCCGGCGTCCGACGACCAGAGGCATCGGGGGCCGCAAGCCGCATCTTAGCGACATGGACGCGCTCTACTTTGCCATCGCCGTCAAAGCCCTTGGGTCCGGACAGCCAGACAAACTCAACGCCTTCTTCTTCGGCGTTGGTCACTTCGCGCTGTGAACCCGGCATATTCTCGCGGTCGCGACGGTAAAGGCACTTTACGGATTTTGCACCTTGGCGGATGGCGGTGCGAACACAATCCATCGCGGTATCGCCGCCGCCAATGACGACGACATCTTTACCATGCGCATTCATCGCGCCGCTTTCAAACGCAGGCACCGAATCGCCAAAACCCTTGCGATTGGATGTTGTGAGATAATCAAGCGCGGGGATAATGCCCTCTAGTCCAATACCCGGCGTCGCGATTGCGCGGGCCTTATAAACGCCGGTCGCGATTAAAACTGCATCATGTTTCGCGCGCAAATCGTCCAGCGAGGCATTGCGGCCCACCTCAAAATTGGCATGGAAATGAATGCCTGCATCCTCAAGCCGTTTGACGCGGCGCATGACGACGTCTTTCTCCAACTTGAAACCGGGGATGCCGTAAGTCAGCAAACCGCCCATGCGATCATAGCGGTCGTAAACATGGACATCATAGCCCGCGACGCGCAGATATTCTGCTGTTGTCAGTCCGCCCGGGCCAGCGCCGATGATGCCTACCGACTGGCCTCGCGATGGCCCAACTTCGACGGGTTCAACCCAGCCCTGTTCCCACGCGGTGTCGGTGATATATTTTTCGACCGAACCAATAGTGACGGCGTCATGTCCCGAAAATTCAATAACACAATTGCCCTCGCACAAGCGATCCTGCGGGCAGATGCGGCCGCAGATTTCGGGCATAGTGCTGGTTAGGTTCGACATCTCATAAGCTTCGCGCAAACGCCCTTCGGCGGTCAGACGCAACCAATCGGGAATATGATTGTGTAGCGGGCAATGGACCGAACAATAAGGCACACCGCATTGCGAGCAGCGGGATGCCTGATCGGCTGCTGCGGCGGGTGCATAACGATCGGCGATTTCGGCAAAATCCTCCGCACGCAATTCGGCTTCCCGCTTATGCGGATAAGCCTGCGGCTTTGAGATGAACTTTAGCATTGGATCTTTTGCCACAACACGCTCCTTCAGAAGCGCTGCGCGTAACGCGGCAGACATGGGCTGTCACGCAGAAAACCGATAATAGGGCAGCTTTATTGACTAAATCAAATGATTTTGAGACTATAATTTAATCCCGCGCAATTTTATTTCACATTAAAAGGTCCGTTACGGACCTTACCGTAGATAAAGCCATAACAATGCCGCTGTTCCTGCGATGATTCGGTAATACGCAAAAGGGGCAAAGCCATATTTGCCGACGATGGCGACAAACGCCTTTACCACGACCACCGCGACCAGAAATGCCATGGTGAAGCCAATGCCGATCATCCCCAGATCATCCGCGTTCAAAAGTGCCCGGTCTTTCCATAAAGCATATACGGTCGCCGCCATCATCGTGGGCACGGCCAAGAAGAAGGAAAACTCCGCCGCCGTCTTGCGTTCCACACCCATCATCAGGCCGCCCATAATCGTCGCGCCGGATCGACTCACGCCCGGCAACATCGCGGTGCATTGGACAATGCCAATCGACAAGGCGGTGCCAAAGGGGATGTCCTCAACCGCATTAAAGCGCACCGTCTTCACCACGCGCTCCAACAATAATATGATGACACCGCCGACGATCAACGCGATGGCAACAATCTCCGGCGTCTGCATCGCGGCGCGGATGGCATCATAGGCCACAACGCCAATCACCAAAGCAGGCGCGAAGCCCAACATGATGTTGCGCGTGAAAGATATCGGCCCAGCCTCCATTTTGAGCAGCCCAGTTCCAACTGCCCAAAATCGCCGCCAATATACCAATAGCACCGCCAATATCGCACCGAGCTGTATGGCAATTTTAAAGGCGACAGAGCTATTGTCGGTAAAACCAACCAGCTCGCCCGCCAGAATAAGATGCCCCGTCGATGATACGGGTAAAAACTCTGTGAGCCCCTCGATAAAACCAAGGAGCAAAGCGATCATCATATCGTTCATGCTTTGGGGCTGCCGCCAAAGCGGCCATGCTTGCGGTAAATGTTCAACCAATCAGCCGCAATGACATCCAGCGGCGTCGGCACGATACCATAAGCCACCAGCCCGTCGGTACCCGTGACCACATTGTCATGGCCGAGCATCTTAAACTGGTCATTGGTAATCGGCGCACCGGGCATCCACCCTGTGCCCTTTGCGAGAATTTTAGCCGCGATATCTGGAACTTCAACGAACATTGGGTCATGGCCAATGGCCTTGGCGATCCAGCGGTTGAGTTCCATCATGGAGAATATCTCCGGTCCGCCAAGCTCCAGCACGCGGCCGTCCTGATGCACCAAAGCGGTGGCAACAGCCTTAGCCACGTCGCCTACAAATACCGGCTGAAATTTTGTGGCCGCGCCAATCACGGGAACAACGGGTAGCATGCGGATCAGCCCGGCAAAGCGGTTGATAAATTGGTCTTCGCGGCCAAACACAATCGATGGGCGCAAGATGACGGCCGATGGAAACGCGGCATGCACCGCCGCTTCGCCGCCCGCTTTACTTTGGCCATATTCGGCGTCGCTGGCGGCGTCGGCACCAATCGCCGAGATGTGTACCAAAGCGCTAACGCCCGCGTCTGCAGCAGCCTGCGCCACTATGCCTGCACCGACATTCTGAACGGCATCCATATCGGCAAAGCTGCCCACCAGATTGACCACGGCGTCAGCGTCCATTACGGCGCGCGCAACGCTGGCTGGTTTGCGGATATCGGTTGGCATCAACTGCACTTGGCCCAAATTGCCAAGCGGCTTAATATGATTGGCGCTATGGGCATTGCGGCACGCAATACGCAACCGCGCACCTTGGGCGAGCAGTGCCTGCGCAACATAACGGCCCAAAAACCCGCCGCCGCCAAAAACCGTTATCAACTTGCCTTGCATAAATGCTCCGTCAGCCAGCGTGAAATCCTGCCCGCGCTTTGCACCACCGCTAGGCAGCTTTCAAGGCCGACCTGCGCATCGTGCGCACAGCGGCGACATTTAATCCGTCACGCGCGCGGCACAGACGTTGACAATATCGCCCGACCGCTTAAAGGAGCGCGCCTACCCGACGCGCAGAAAAGCTGCGTGTCTCGTGCCCGGATGGCGGAATTGGTAGACGCACCAGCTTCAGGTGCTGGCGCTGGCAACGGCGTGGAGGTTCGAGTCCTCTTCCGGGCACCATTTTGTTACAGGCGTTGCGTTCTTGTTTGCAACCCTTGCCTTTCGCACTATCGCATGTTGCGGAGCCAAGCGGAACCTTTTTCCAGAAGGGGGTGTTGGGGCCAGGGGATGTCTGTTTGATCCGAGTAATTGCCTTTTTGTATTTGAGCAGCGTGGCGGTGCCCTTGCTTGCCCAAAGTCCGGCGGCTGAGGCCCCTGTGACTGATCCGCATAGGCCTGTCATTACGGACACGGAGTTTAATGCGACCATTCCGTCCTTGAATGATGCGCCCTTGGAAAGCATTGAAGCCTGGCAAGCGGAGCAGGAGGAACGTCCTGTAGACGGTTCTGCGGCGCAGCAGCCGGCACAAGCCGTTGCTGTCTCCGCAATGTTAATGGCGCAAGATAAAAACGCGGTGAAATCACTGCCCGATCCGTCCTTAACCGATCCATTATTGGACGATCCCCTGCCGCCTATTGAAAATTTTGATGCCGAACCTCCGCCCGCGCCAACGCAGGCTGCGGAACGCGAGGCGGGTGCCGTGCGCTATATTCTGCGCATTGATGGCTTGGATGCAACCGCAACGGCAGAACTGGTGAAAGATGCCGATGGCATCGCGGTTGAAGCAGCGGTTTGGAATGATGTCCGGTCGCGTTTTTACGATCTTTCGTTACTTAAAGAGAATGGCGGTCGCGCCGATAGCCGCGCGGAGATTGGCCAACGTGCGCGTGCGGATCGGCAATTGTTGTTGGACATTCTGAACGGGCAGGGTTTTTTTGACGCCGATGTTCAGGTGAAAACCGAAACATCGGCAACCGAAGGCGGCCCCGTCAATGTCATCATGACGGTATTGCCCGGTCGCCGTTATTATCTGGGACATATCGCTTTTGACGCCCCAACGGTGCAGCCGGCTGATCTTATCAGTGGTAACTTCGCACCCAAAACGGGTGATGCAATCATTGCCGACGTCATATTGGCGGCTGAAGCAAACATCTCTGTCGCATTGCCGCAAAATGGTTATCCCTTCGCCAATGTCGGCCAGCGCGATATAGTGTTGGATGGCGATACGGGAATGGGTGATTATACCTTGCCAATTGACCCCGGCCTACGCAGCTATTTCGGACAATTGCGCACCGAAGGCACGGCAACATTTGACGCAGGCCATATCGCAATATTGCGGCGTTTTAAATCCGGTGACCTTTACGACAGCCGCAAAGTAGATGATTTGCGCGCCGCGTTGATTGCCACAGGGTTGCTATCTACGGTTTCGGTTGAAGCCATTCCAAGTGAAGGCGTGGCACCGGACGGAACGCCTTATGCCGAATTGCGCGTCCGCCAAGAGGCCGCGCCGTCGCGGAGTTTGGCGGCAAGTGTGGGCTATGGAACGGGGCAAGGCTTTCGTGCGGAAGGCAGCTGGTCGCACCGAAATCTATTTCCGCCCGAAGGCGCATTGCGCTTGGCAACATTGCTTGGCACGCAAGAACAGGCAGCAAGTGTCACCTTTGATCGCGCCAATGCCGGACGGCGCGACCGCAATATTGAGATATCCTTGTCGGCCCTGCACAGCAATTATGACGCGTTTGAGGCATATACCGGACGGTTGGCCGTGACGATGGCGCTGGTTTCGACCCCCATTTGGCAAAAGAAATTCACGTGGTCGATGGGGGCGGAAATCTTGGGCACGTCCGAAGATGCGTTTGAATTGGCACGCGGCGTCCGCGATCGGCAGCTATATTATGTTGCTGCTTTGCCTGCTCAGGTTGGTTTTGACCGATCAAATGATTTGCTTGATCCTGTGCGGGGCTATCGCGTCAATTTGCGCGTCTCACCCGAGGTATCTTTAGGAACCGGCAAACAAATTTATGCACGCGCCATATTAGATGGATCTTATTATTATCCAGTGCAGGATAATGTGGTGGTGGCAGCCCGCGCGCGCGTTGGAACCATAAAGGGCATATCGCGGGATAATCTGGCACCATCGCGTCGGTTCTATGGCGGTGGTGGCGGTTCTATCCGCGGCTTTGGGTATCAACGGCTCGGCCCGTTGGACCCGAATAATGATCCCATCGGTGGCCGAAGCGTGAACGAGTTTGCGCTGGAAGGGCGCTATCGCTTTGGCAATCTTGGTGTTGTCGGCTTTGTCGACGCGGGCCAAGCCTATGAATCGAGTTTCCCCAAATTTGACGATTGGCGCGTAGGCGTTGGCATTGGCGGCCGTTTTTACACTAATTTTGGTCCCGTCCGGCTCGACCTTGCAACGCCGTTGAACCGCCGACCAGGTGACACCCGCTTCAGCGTCTACGTGTCGATTGGGCAGGCGTTTTAATGGTGTCGCGGCGGTTCGCTATTGCCGGCTCTACTGCTGCGCTGCTTTTGCTGCTCTTATTGGTTGGTGGCTTCATTTGGCTCGACAGCCCATCCGGACGGACTTTTGCCGCACGGCAGATTGCGGCTTTTGAATTCGAAAATGGCCTTAACATTCGCATCGGGAAAATTGACGGGTCGATTTACGGTGACGCGACCTTGTCCGACGTTCGTTTTCACGATCCCAAGGGCGAATTTGCGCGCGCGCCTGAAATCCGGTTGGACTGGAGCCCATTGTCCTATCTGCGGCGGGGCGTGGCTATCCATGCGCTAACGGCGCAAGAATTGAACATAAAGCGCTTGCCCGCGTTTCGTGCGGTTCCCGACCGCCGCTCTCCGTTGCTTCCTGATCTCGATATCCACATCGAACGGCTGCAGGTTGATCGCATCCTCTTTGCCAAAGGCATCACCGGTGCGGGGCACGTCGCTTCATTATCGGGCAAGCTGCAGATTGCCGACAGGCGCGCGATTATCGACGCGACCGCAGGTAGTAGCCGCGGCGACCGTTTTGTTTTGAAACTCGACGCCGTACCCGAAAATAATCGTTTTGATGTCGATATGAAGCTGGACGCGCCGGCCAAGGGGCTATTCGCTGGGCTGGCGGGTCGCCCAGTCCCAATGACAGCGCATTTGAGCGGTCGCGGTGACTGGCGCAAATGGGATGGTGCGTTGACCGCGCAATTGGCGTCTGAGGGCATTGCGGACCTTGCACTGACGGTGCGCGCGGGGACATTTGCGGTGCGGGGCACTGCAGCGCCAGCCAAAGTCTTGGCCAAAAGCTTGCTGATGCGGGCGTTGTCGCCGGTTGCAAAGGTGGATTTGACGGCAAGCTTCGCCGACCGTGCCATGAAAATTCGCGGGAGCATCCGTTCTGCCGCAGCAGAGGTTGATGCCAACGGGGTGGCCGATTTTGGCGAAAGCCGCTTTGATGATCTCGCGCTGGAATTTCGCATTCTTCGCCCCTTTATCATCGGGGCGAATGTCAGCGGCACTGATATCCGCGGCAATGCTCTGCTCAACGGTGCGTTTGCCGGTCCTAGGGTCGCGTATGTCGCGCGCACTGGTCGGTTGGCATTTGACAGCACAGCATTTGAGGATGTGACTGTGACTGGCGAAATGCAAGGAAAGGCAGATCGCTTCATCATCCCCATTAAAGCCACGGCACGCCAGGTTACGGGCATTAACCAAATCGCTGGAGGCTTGCTGACCCAACTGCGCGTGAATGGGGATATTGCCATCGCTGACGGGCGGTTGCTGTCCGACAATTTGAAAATTCGTTCCGACCGGATCAATGCCAAGGCTTTGCTGATCGGGGACATTGATAAAGGCGTTTACACCACGGCGTTAAACGGAAAGCTGGATGGTTTTCAGGTCAACTCGGTCGGCCTTTTCAATGTGGTGGCCGATGTGGATATCGAAACAAAGCGTGGCCGGGGCTATGCTTTGGTCGGCACCGTAAAGGCGCATTCAACCCGGCTATTCAGCCAGGGTTTCCAGAATTTCCTTGGCGGCCAAATGTTCGTGAACGCCGGCATCCGCTATGGCAATAATGGCATCTTGCAGATTACCCGCGCCAGTTTGGTTTCGCCCTTGTTCCGGATCAATAGCGGCAGCGGCAGTTATGTGACCAGAGGCGGAGGGATGGTGTTCAATGGCGAAGGCTATTCCAACCAATATGGTCCTGTGCGCGTAGGGATGACCGGTACATTTGACCGCCCAGAATATCGCATCACGGCAACCAGCCCCGGGTTTGGCATCGGTATGTCTAATGTCGTTGGTATGGTGACGCGCAGTCCGCATGGCTATGCCGTCGCTATTACGGGATCGACCGATTATGGCCCGATCAGCGGCGATATTGATGTGCTGTCGGGCAATGGCCCGCTGACCATAGATATCATGCGCGGCAATTTTGCAGGTGTCGGCATAATGGGCCAGATAAAGCAGGCCGCGTCTGGACCGTTTGTCGGCACATTGACAGGGGCAGGTGCTGGCTTTGGTGGAACCATCGCTTTGTCCGCTCAGGGTGCTTATCAGCGCGCCGTCGTCGATGCCACTGCACGCAATACTGTGCTTTCTGGTACACAAAAACTCGCGATCGGGCGGGGGATTGTGAACGCAGACATCATCTTGTCTGACAGCCCACAGGTCATTGCCGATGTGCAAGTTGAAAACGCTGTCATGCATGACGTTACGATCGCTGCGGCACGGGCGAAGGTGAATTATAGGGCCGGTGTTGGCACTGCACAGATATTGGCCGAGGGACGCAGCGAGGTGCCTTTTCGCTTTGCCGCCAATGCCGATTTTACGCCCCAATTGTGGCGGATAGCCGCGAAGGGCCGCGCCAATGGCGTCAATTTCGCGACCAATGGGGCTATGCATATTGTCCCACGCGGAAGCAGCTATGACATTTTGCCGAGCGATATCAACGTCGCGGATGGCACCTTACGCATCTCAGGCAGCTATGGCGACGCCCTTGTCCTGCAATCACGCATAGACAAGGTCGATATTGCCGTGCTGGATCCTTTCCTACCCGGTCTTGGACTTGGCGGGCGGGCAAGCGGCAGTGTGGATTGGTCGCAGGCGTCGTTGTCTGCTTTCCCGAATGCGGATGTGCGGCTGGAGATTAACCGCTTTGTCCGCGCAAATTTGGGGGCACGATCACAGCCAGTGGACATCAGCATGGTTGCAAGATTGTTGCCCACAGGCGGTAACGCCCGTGCCATTATACGGCGACGGGGCGCCGCGGTGGGACGACTTCAGATTGACTTGACGCCACTACCTCCCGGAAATGCACGCTGGACCGAACGGTTGCGCGACGCGCCCTTATCCGGTGGCATTCGCTATAATGGTCCGGCCGATACGCTTTTTTCTTTGGCCGGGCTTGCGGATCAAAGCCTCACAGGTAACATCGGTGTTGCCGCCGATTTTTCAGGCAGGGTGCAGGCCCCTATATTGACAGGCGTCGTCCGCGCGAACGACCTTGTGTATGAAAATGATAGCTATGGCACGCGATTGACCAATCTACGTGTGCGGGGCGTATTCACAAATGACCAGTTGGAAGTAACAGAGCTGAGCGCAAAAGCAGGCGATGGTACAGTCACGGGCAAAGGCATCGTCAATTTAAGCGCGGCCAAGGGCTTTCCGGTGCAGCTTAACCTTGACCTCGACCGCGCCCGCGTAGCGCGCAGCGAATTGATTTCGACAACAGCAACTGGTCAGGTCAGCGTCACCAAAACGCCCGACGGTGAAGCATTGGTCAGCGGCACTTTGCGGCTGCCAGAAACGCGCTTCAAGATTATCCGTCAGGGCGCGGCCAAAGTCGCAACCTTAACCGGCATCCGCCGTAAAGCATCAACGGGCCGGGCACGTGTGTCCGGCGATGCAGACGCGATCAGAAGTCTTCCAAGCAATTGGAAACTCGACATCCTCTTAGAGGCTCCAGACGCATTATATGTGAGCGGAATGGGACTGGAGTCCGAATGGGGCGCTAATTTGCGGATCACTGGGACCAGCGACGTGCCGTTGATATCGGGCGATATGCAACTTGTGCGCGGGACGTTGGGTTTCGCAGGCCGTTCCTTTGCATTGGAAAGCGGACGCATTTCCTTCAACGGCGGGCCTGCAAGTAATCCATCGATCCGCGTGACGGCCGCAAGCGAGGTTGACGGAACGACGGTGCGCGTCAACATTGCGGGCACCGGACAAAATCCCGCGATTAGCTTTAGTTCAACCCCTGCCTTGCCGCAGGATGAAATTATGGCGCGGATCTTGTTTGGAAATTCCATTGCCGAGTTATCTGCCATTCAGGCGGTCCAGCTTGCGGGGTCACTGAACAGCTTGCGTGGCGGGTCGGGCGGACTAAATCCGCTAGGTGTGCTGCAATCGGCGACGGGACTTGACCGTTTGCGCCTGCTGAATGCGGACGCGAATAGCGGGCGCGAAATGGCTGTTGCCTTTGGCCAGTATATTACCAATGACGTCTATGTTGAAATCGTAACAGACGCGCGCGGTTATACCGCAACGCAATTGGAAATCAGTCTAACCCGTGCGCTTTCGGTGTTAAGCCAGATTGGCACCGCCGGCACATCGAACGTCAATATTCGGTATAAAAAGGATTATTGATGCGGCGGGTCTTATGTTCGCTCAGCTTAACCGTAACGTGCTTTCTGACGATGGGGTGTCAGCGGGACTTTGATGCGCAATATGCGGAGACGGAGGCCAAGGTGAAAGCGGCTGAAGCAAAAATTGATGCTGAAATGGCAAAGGAAGCCAAGCGCGAGCCTGTCGAAAATGGCAATTCGGATTAGGGTCAGGACCACTTAAATGCACCTTCGCGGTTTGAGGCCATATTGTTCAGTGCAAGGCGGCAAGCGCTGGGCTTAGTGGTTCTAAGTCCAAGCTTGCCAACGCAGCAATGGACAATATGGGTCAAATCCGAAGGACGCCAAAATGGCTGCGATCTCGAAACAAAATGCCCTTGCAGGCAGAATAACAGCCTGCGGCGGACATTTTACCTCGATATCTTTGCCATTTTGACGCCGCGAAGGTGGATTTAAGTGGTCCTGACCCTAATGCCTTTGCTTTTGGGGCGACGCCCCCTTCACATTCTGTGTAACCGGTTCTAACAGATACACATGTGGCAACTCCATCAATATCCACTCTGTCCCTTTTCACGCAAAGTACGTCTTCTGCTAGGCGAAAAAGGCGTGCCATATAGCTTGGTGCGAGAGAATCCTTGGGATCAGCGCGACGAATTTGTGCAAATGAACCCTGCGGGACGGACGCCCGTCATGCGCGATACCGAACGCAATATCACTTTGTCCGATTCGGTCGCCATTTCGGAATATATTGACGAAACCGTTCCAACGAACCCGATGATTAGCGGAACCGCGCAATATCGCGCCGAAATTCGCCGTCTCGTATCTTGGTTCGACGAACAATTTTATGGCGACGTGACACAGCCACTTTTGCATGAGCGCATGAAGAAGCGACTGATTGATCGTCAACCGCCCGAAGCCAAAATATTACGCGAAGCGATGAAGCTAGCGAACGGCCATCTCGATTATATCGATTATCTCATCGACCACCGCGCATGGTTGGCGGGCTCAACTATGACAATGGCTGACTTGGCTGCAGCGGCGCAGATTTCCGTCGCGGATTATCTTGGTGGAATCGACTGGAATGGGCATGAACAGACCAAGGCATGGTATGCTATGTTCAAATCGCGGCCTAGCTTTCGGCCCTTATTGTCCGAACGGATGGAAGTTATCGCGCCGCCCAAACATTATGAGCAGGTCGATTTTTAAGTCCTAAAAACGTCTGATTTCTAAGTGTTTCCGCATCTGGCTTGCCTATAGATGGCGGCAAATAGGATATACCAACCTTTAGTATACGAAACGGTAGCGCTTGTCATCGGTGCCTTTCACGGCGCAGTTGGCCATGTCGATCACTGGACCGGTCGGCCGGGCCTCCGCTGTAACGTCATCCCAGCACAGCGGGGGTCCACCTTTGGGGACAATATATGGTGTCGATTGTTTCCACAGTCGCGTATCTCGGCTTGGAAGCGCGCAGCGTTGAAGTTCAATGCCAAGTCGCACCAGGGATGGTCAGCTTCGCCGTTGTGGGTCTTCCAGATAAGGCAGTCGCAGAGAGTCGGGAGCGGGTACGCGCCGCAATCTCCGCGCTGGGTCTCGCTTTGCCGCCTAAACGGATCACCATTAATCTGTCTCCTGCGGACCTACCCAAAGAAGGGTCGCATTATGACCTGCCAATTGCCTTGGCATTGCTTGGGGCCATGGGGCTGGTGGATGCAGAGGCGCTGGCGCAATTTGTTGTAGTCGGTGAGCTCGGTTTGGATGGCAGGGTCGCGGCATCACCTGGCGTGCTTTTGGCGGCGCTACATGCCTCGGCACGCGGGCTCGGCTTAATATGTCCAGCAATGCAAGGGTCAGAAGCCGCTTGGGCAGGTGAAATCGAAGTCGTGGCCGCGCCGGACTTGCTTGGCTTACTGAACCATTTGAAAGGGCAATCCTTGCTGCGTCCGCCTGCGCCTGGGGTTGCAGCGCCGCGCGAAAAGGGGCCTGATCTGAAAATGGTCAAAGGGCAGGAAACCGCAAAGCGCGCGCTGGAGATTGCGGCTGCTGGTGGTCACAATTTGGCGATGATTGGCCCACCGGGGGCGGGTAAGTCTTTATTGGCCTCATGTATGCCCGGTATTCTGCCGGAGCTTTCGCCTGCTGAAGCATTGGAAGTGTCGATGATTGCATCTGTCGCCGGATCGTTGGACGGTGGCCGTTTATTGCGTACCCGTCCGTTTCGTGCACCGCATCACAGTGCGTCTATGCCAGCGTTGGTAGGCGGCGGTCTTCGTATTCGTCCCGGCGAAGTAAGCTTGGCGCATCTTGGTGTCTTGTTCCTCGACGAACTGCCTGAGTTCCAACGCGGCGTACTTGACAGTTTGCGGCAGCCGCTGGAAACTGGCGAAGTTAGCGTTGCGCGGGCCAACAGCCATGTGACCTTCCCTGCCAACGTCCAATTGGTCGCCGCAATGAACCCGTGCCGTTGTGGGCATCTTGGCGACGCGGCGTTGGCATGTAGCCGGGCACCACGATGCGCTGCGGACTATCAGGCAAAGATATCGGGGCCATTGTTGGACCGGATTGATCTGCATGTCGAAGTGCAGGCCGTGCGCGCCGCAGACTTGGTCCTTCCGCCGCCTGCAGAAGGATCGGCGGAGGTCGCCATGAGGGTGCAAGCAGCGCGCCTCCTGCAGAGTGCGCGGCTGCAAGGCACCGATCTGCGAACGAATGCGGATTTAGATGGTGATGCACTTGCGGCTTTTGCCACACCAGATGTGGCGGGTCAGAAATTGCTTGCCCAAGCGGCAGAAGCGATGCGCCTATCGGCGCGCGGCTACACGCGTATATTGCGCGTTGCCCGTACCATAGCCGATTTGGCTAATGCCAAAGACGTTGGCCGTATCCACATTGCCGAAGCGCTAAGCTACCGACGTCAGCCCCCGCGCAACTAAGGGGCGAAGGGGCGCAACTTGCATGAAAGATGATGTTATTCTGAAGGGCGGTTAAGGCCAATTGGTGCGGATGGCGGGACTCGAACCCGCACGCCCTTACGGACAACAGATTTTAAGTCTGTAGCGTCTACCATTCCGCCACATCCGCTTGACCATGCGCAGACAGCATTACGCTCGCAGCGTCAAGTGCCTTTGCACAAACAACTTATTTGTTAAGGCCTTCGCGGACTTCTTTGCCCGGTTTGAAATAGGGTACGCGCTTCGATGGCACTTCAACCGATGCACCCGTGCGTGGGTTGCGGCCTTTGCGTGGGCTGCGGTCGCGGGTCGAAAAAGCACCAAAGCCGCGCAATTCAACGCGCCCGCCATCAGAAAGGCGTTGAATGATCTGGTCAAAAAACAAATCGACAATCTTTTCGATTTCTTCTGTTTTGAGTTCCAGATTCTCAGCTTCAAGCTTTTTGATCAACTCGGAACGGATCATATAATGTTCCTCTCTTACCGTTATCTAATAGGACGCAGGGCGCTTATCAAATATCACGTTACAATGCGTTACAATAATGTAGGCACGCTGGCAGAAATTTTTCATTATTACAACGGTCTTCCGAAGGTTTCATGCCATAGACAGCAAAAAACCCGCTCCTCAAGCAAGGAGCGGGTTTCTATTCCGATATTTCGGATGGTAGTTTTAGCGGAAATTTATTTCTTCACGCCCTTGAGTGCCTCACCCAAGATATCGCCAAGCGATGCGCCGGAATCCGACGAACCATATTGCTCAACGGCTTGCTTTTCTTCAGCGAGCTGAAGCGCCTTGACCGAGAAGTTTGGCTTTTTCGAACGGTCGAAACCGGTGACCATAGCATCAAACTTTTGACCAACTTGGAAACGGTCCGGACGTTGCTCGTCACGGTCGCGGCCAAGGTCAGCACGTTTGATGAAGCCAGTTGCGCCATCTTCGCCCGCTTGCACTTCAAGTCCGCCATCGCGCACTTCAAGAACAGTAACGGTGGTGGTGCCACCCTTCTTCAGGCCGCTTGCCGAAGCAGCGCCGGCTGCCGATGGAGCACCCTTTTCCAACTGCTTGATGCCGAGCGAAATGCGCTCTTTCTCGGCGTCGATGTCGAGAACGATTGCCTTGACGGTTTCGCCCTTGCGGTGAAGGTGCAGGGCTTCTTCGCCCGTGATGCCCCATGCGATGTCGGACATGTGAACCATGCCGTCAACGTCGCCGTCGAGACCAATGAACAGGCCGAATTCGGTCGCATTCTTGACTTCGCCTTCAACGGTCGAACCAACGGGGAACTTGTCAGCGAACGACGCCCATGGATTGTCGTGCGCTTGCTTGAGGCCAAGCGAAATGCGACGCTTTTCCATGTCGATGTCGAGAACGACAACGTCGACTTCTTGGCTTGTCGAAACGATTTTGCCTGGGTGGACGTTTTTCTTTGTCCAGGACATTTCCGAAACGTGGACCAGACCTTCGATGCCAGCTTCGAGTTCGATGAATGCACCATATTCGGTGATGTTCGTGACCGCGCCCTTAAGCTTGGTGCCAACTGGATATTTGGCAACAGCTGCATCCCAAGGATCGCTTTCCAACTGCTTCATGCCAAGGCTGATGCGCTGTGTGTCCTTGTTGATACGAACGATCTGCACCTTAACCGTGTCACCAATGTTGATGACTTCGCTTGGGTGGTTGATACGCTTGTAGCTGATGTCGGTGACGTGCAGCAGGCCATCAATGCCGCCCAGATCGACGAACGCACCATAATCGGTGATGTTCTTGACGACGCCGTCGATGATCTGACCTTCGGCGAGGTTCTGGATAAGGCCCGTGCGCTGTTCTGCGCGTGTTTCTTCCAAAATGGCGCGACGCGATACAACGATGTTGCCACGCTTGCGGTCCATTTTCAGGATAACGAAGGGTTGAGCGATGTCCATCAATGGCGCAACGTCACGGACGGGACGAACGTCAACTTGGCTGCCGGGCAAGAATGCCACTGCGCCGCCCAGATCAACGGTGAAACCACCCTTTACGCGGCCGAAGATAACGCCATCAACACGGTTGCCTGCGTCAAATTCGCCTTCCAGCACATCCCAAGCGGCTTCGCGACGGGCGCGATCGCGGCTGAGCATGGCTTCGCCGTTCATATTTTCTACGCGGTCTACGAAGACTTCGACTTCGTCGCCAACCTTCAGGTCGGCTTTCTGGCCGGGCATAGCGAATTCACGCAGCGCCACACGGCCTTCGGATTTGAGACCCACATCGATGACAGCATGGTCATTGTCGATTGCGGTTATGGTGCCTTTTACGACGCGGCCTTCAAAGCCACCGTCTGCGCCACCAAGTGATTCGTCGAGAAGTGCCGCGAAATCGTCGCGGGTCGGGTTTGGCGAAGTTGCCATAGGTTAGAGTGTCCTTACGTACATTTTGTCCGGCCAGTCGGTTGGTTCCGACGGTCTTTGACCAGAGTTGCCCTGATGCCCGAATAGCAGCAAAGCGTCCAAATACGGCGCATAACGAAGCAAAAAACCACGTCATGCTGAATTTGTTTCAGCATCCATCCATCAACTTAGACCAAAGGTCAGCGAGGCGAAATGGACCCTGAAACAGGTTCAGGGTGACGGTGTGTTCTATCGAGACACTCCGGCTGCTCAGCTCTTGCGAAGTCGAGACTCCACTAAAGCTATCGCGGCTTGAACGGCGTCGCCTATAGTCAAATCGCCGGTATCAAGCAATAGCGCGTCTTCCGCGGGTTTTAACGGCGCGTCGGCTCGGCCGGTGTCGCGTTCGTCGCGGGCGCGAATATCGGCAAGAATATTAGCAAATTCGGTCGAGATGCCCTGCCGCGTCATCTCCGTATGCCGCCGCCGTGCGCGAACCTCTGCCGGCGCGGTGATGAACAATTTTACATCCGCATGCGGTGCGATAACGGTCCCAATGTCGCGCCCGTCGAGCAATGCACCGCCGGGCTGATTGGCAAAATCGACTTGCCGCTTGTTTAGCGCCGCGCGCACCATGGGGTGGATCGAAACTCGGCTGGCTATCCCACCAACTTCTTCGCTTCGCAACATCGGGTCATCCAGCAAGCTATCAGGGAACGCGCATCCCGCCAAAGCGTCCGCCGCATTGTCGGGGTTTCCTTGGTGCAATTGCACTTGCCGTCCCACCGCACGGTAGAGCAAGCCCGTATCCAGAAACGGCAACCCAAAATGCGCGGCCAATGCCTTTGCCAATGTGCCCTTGCCCGAGGCAGTTGGCCCATCAACGGCGAGGATCATTCGACTGTGTCCCGCTCAGTGCGCCGTGCCATCAGCGCTTTGGTGATGCCAAATAGCGCAATCGCCATCCAGACAATTTCCAGCACCATCGTTGGTAGGTTGAAATTCACCGTCAACGAAATGGTCAGCAACGCTGCACCAAGGAAGTTTGCGACGTTGAACCACAAAGCATTCATCTTTGCCGTGAGGTTGCTGTACGCGAACGCCGCCACGATGAAGAAGCTACCCGCAAACCCAATCAGGTCCGCGGCGAAAGGCGATACATATTCGGTCAATGCTGCACCTGCAGAATATGTAAGATAGATTCAAATGTCGGAAAGCTGGTCGCGATGGGCGACACATCATCTACCGTTACTGGGTGATAAGTGTGCTGGCCTGCCACTGCAAAGCTCATGGCGATGCGGTGGTCAAGCGCACTGGTGACTGTTGCGCCGCCCTCCAGCGGCTCCCCGCCAGTGCCGTCGATGACGAGGCCGTCCTCGCGTTCCTCAACCCGCGCGCCAATGGCTTTCAAGCCAGTCGCCATAAGCGCAAGTCGGTCGGATTCCTTCACGCGCAGTTCGTCGAGGCCGCTGGTCGTTGTCCGGCCTTGGGCCATGCTAGCCGCGACGAAGAATACTGGAAATTCGTCGATCATACTTGGCGCCACATCCGCTGGGACGTCGATACCGCGCAGGACAGAGTGCCGCGCGGTGATGTCCGCCACGGGCTCGCCGCCGACTTCGCGCGCGTTAGAATAAGTGAGGTCCGCGCCCATCGCTTCCAGCATCTTGTAAATGCCCGTACGCGTCGGGTTCATGCCGACATGGGTGACAGTGACTTCGCTCCCCGGCGTAATCAATGCCGCGACAATGAAGAAGGCTGCCGAAGAGGGATCTCCGGGAACGTCAATTTGCTGTGGCTGTAATTCGGCTTCGCCCATCAATCGGATATGGCGAACGCCATCAGCGTCGACATCAACTGTCAAATCCGCACCAAATCCACGCAGCATCCGTTCGCTATGGTCGCGGGTAGGCACAGGCTCTATCACTTCGGTGATGCCAGCAATGTTTAACCCCGCTAGCAAGACAGCGCTTTTCACTTGTGCGGAGGCCACCGGCAGACGGTAGCAGATAGGCACGGCAGGTACCAATCCGCGCACCATCAATGGCAGCATGCCGCCGGGGCTTGCCGTAAACTCGGCGCCCATTTGGCTCAGCGGATCAATTACGCGGCCCATTGGGCGTTTGGACAGGCTGGCATCGCCAATGAAGGTCGCGGTTAGTCGGTGGCTGGCGACCAACCCCATCAATAGCCGTGTTGAAGTTCCGCTATTGCCCATGTCGAGTGCGCCAGCGGGCTGCAACAGGCCGCCCACGCCCACGCCGTTAACGGTCCAATGGCCTTCGCCAGTGCGTTCAATATGCGCACCCATGGCCCGCATGGCGGCAGCGGTGGCGAGCACATCTTCGCCTTCTAGCAAGCCAGTAATTTTGCTCTCACCCACGGCGAGTGCGCTCAACATAAGTGAACGATGCGAAATGGATTTA
Organism: Sphingorhabdus wooponensis; assembly: GCF_003933235.1. Lineage (GTDB taxonomy): Bacteria > Pseudomonadota > Alphaproteobacteria > Sphingomonadales > Sphingomonadaceae > Sphingorhabdus_B > Sphingorhabdus_B wooponensis. The sequence continues at coordinate 110,246 of NZ_RWJI01000002.1, read as the reverse complement.
TCGCCTGGAACCTTTAGCGTGCCGCGTAACGGGCCGCTTGGTTGAAAACTACCGGGTCGGGATGGGGCGCTGTGCATGATGTTTTGCGCTTTGCGGATGATGCGCGTTCAAGTCAACGACCACAGTAATTTTTGACAGCGGCGCGTCGCTGTGGCAAAGGCCGCGCCAATTGACGGTGATTCACAGATGTGCATTGCCTTTCCAAGCCAGTTTAAAAGGATTTAAGCCCGCCATGATCAAGGCTGAATGGGGAACCAAGCGCACTTGCCCGAAATGTGGCGTTCGTTTTTATGACCTGACGAAGGACGAACCGGTTGAATGCATCGAATGCGGCAATCAGTGGACGCCAGAGCCAGTTTTGAAATCGAAGCAGCCATTGCCGTTCGAAGAAGCTGAAAAGAAGAAAGACGATTCGGATCTGGCGGATGACGATCTCGACATTGACGTCGATGCCGTTGATGGCGACGTTTCGCCTGACAATGATGTCGACTTGGGCGGTGACGAAGATCTTGGCGTCGCTGGCACAGAAGATGAGCCCGACGACATCTAATCTTCGGACTTGATATATACAGGAGCGCCCGCTAGTGGCGCTCCTCACCAAGGCTGCCAACAGGCAGCCAGATGGGGCCTTAGCTCAGCTGGTAGAGCGCTACACTGGCAGTGTAGAGGTCAGGGGTTCGACTCCCCTAGGCTCCACCAACCTTCGCTAAAGCTACGGCTGGCAGGCCGCACTGCCCTGGCGGCGATTTCTCGCACCCTTGGTTTCGTCGTGCTGAACTCGTTTCAGCATAACAGGCGACGTTAGCATGTTGTCCCGAAACGAGTTCGGGATGACGAAATCGATTTGATAGTCTAAGGCCGCCATATGCATTTTCTTGACCAAGCAAAAATATTTGTCCGTTCCGGCGCAGGTGGCCCGGGTGCGGTCAGCTTTCGGCGGGAAAAATATGTCCAATATGGCGGGCCCGACGGCGGCAATGGCGGCAAGGGTGGCGATGTCATTTTTGAAGCTGTGGCTGGACTGAACACGCTTATCGATTTTCGTTATGCGCAGCATTTCAAGGCGATGCGCGGTATCCAAGGCATGGGCCGTGACCGCCATGGCGCTTATGGTGATGATCTTGTCATTCAGGTGCCTGTGGGAACGCAGGTTCTGGCCGACGATGAAGAGCGTACCTTGCTGCTCGACCTGACCGAAGTCGGGCAAAGTGTTGTGTTCTTGCGCGGTGGCGATGGCGGCCGCGGCAACGCATCGTATAAAAGCTCAACCAACCGCGCCCCGCGCCAACATGGCCCCGGCTGGCCGGGCGAAGAAATGTATGTCTGGCTGCGTTTGAAACTGCTGGCCGATGCGGGCCTAGTCGGCATGCCAAATGCAGGTAAATCGACCTTCATCAACCAAGTGTCCAACACCAAGGCGAAGGTTGGCGATTATCCGTTCACTACGACGCGTCCGCAATTGGGTGTTGTGGACCATAAATCGCGTGAGTTCGTGTTGGCTGATATTCCGGGGCTTATTGCCGGTGCAGCGGAAGGCGTTGGCATTGGCGACCGTTTCTTGGGCCATATTGAACGCTGCCGCATACTCATCCATTTGATCGATGCGACGCAAGATGACCCGATTGCCGCATGGCATATCGTCTGCGACGAATTGAGCGAATATGGCGCGGCCTTGGATGAAAAGCCCCAGATTGTCGCACTCAACAAGGGCGACTTACTTGACCCTGAATTGATGGCCGACATTGCCGAGCAGCTTCATGCGGCGGGCGCGCAGGATGTTATCGCGATTTCCGGTGCGACGGGCCAAGGCGTCGACTTGGTCCTTGATCGGATATTGGAGGCGCTGCCTGCCAAAAGCGGGATTGAAGGCGCAAAGGCCGATGGTATCACCGAGGACGGGACATGGTCGCCGATCTGAGCGCTGCATTCCTGCCGGCATCCTGCCCCTTATTGGTGGTGAAGGTCGGCTCCTCGTTGCTGGTGCAGCCAGACGGGACTGTGCGGCGGGAATGGCTTCAGACACTCGTTGCGGACATCAGTGCGCGGCATAAGGCGGGGCAGAGGTGCATCATTGTCACCTCAGGGGCGATTGCGCTGGGCGCCCGCCGTTTGGGCTTTGACAAGGGTGGCCGCGCAAGCCTTGCCGATGCGCAAGCCGCCGCTTCGGTCGGGCAGATTGTGTTATCGGGCATTTGGGCGGACCTTTTGGAAGGTCAGTCCTTAGCCGCAGCGCAGATGCTGGTGACACTCGATGATCTTGAGGACCGCCGCCGTTATTTGAACATCGCAGCCACGCTTGATCGCCTCTTGGGGGCTGGCGCCGTACCGGTTATCAACGAAAATGATAGCGTCGCCACGGAGGAAATCCGCTTTGGCGACAATGACCGTTTGGCCGCGCGTGTTGCGCAAGCTGCGGGCGCAACGGGCGTGATATTGCTGTCCGATGTTGACGGTCTTTTTGACCGTGCGCCGCATTTGCCGGGTGCAACGTTGCTGCCGACAATAGACAAGATTGATGGCCGCGTGCGGGTGATGGTGGCTGAGGGCTCCTCGTCGGGCATGGGTTCCGGCGGTATGGCGTCCAAATTGGACGCCGCTGATATTGCAACGCGGGCAGGGATTGGTCTGGTGATCGCATCGGGCTTGCGCGACCATCCTTTATTGGCGTTGGAACAAGGGGGGGCTTCGACCTTCTTCGCGCCGCGAGAGGGTGGCTCAGCACGCAAAAGCTGGCTTGGCGGACGGCTGACAGTCAAGGGGCGAATCCGCATTGATGATGGCGCGGTGCAAGCGCTCAAGAACGGAAGCAGCCTGTTGCCCGCTGGTGCATTGTCGGTTGAGGGCGAATTTAAACGCGGCGATGTCATCGACATCAGCGCGGATGATGACATTGCGATTGCGCGCGGGCTTTCCGAATATGACGCGGTCGATGCGGCGCGGATTTGCGGGCATCGGTCCAGCGAGTTGGCCGCCATATTGGGCACTGTGCCGCGCTCTGTGCTGGTCCATCGCGATCAATTGGTACTTTTGTGAAAACGGTCGCATTGACAGGCGCGACGGGGTTCGTCGGGCGGATTACGCTGGGCCGATTGGTCGCGGCTGGTTGGCACGTGCGGGCATTGACACGGCGCGACCAGCCCAAGACAGCAGGCGTGACATGGGTGCATGGCCGCTTGGATGATACAGCCAGCCTTATCGAATTGTGCGACGGGGCCGACGCGGTGTTGCATGTTGCTGGCGTCGTAAACGCGCCCGATGCCGCTGGTTTCGAAAGCGGTAATGTGGCGGGCACGGCGAACATGATCGCCGCTGCGCAATTGGCGGGTATCGATCGCTTCGTCGCGGTCTCGTCACTTGCCGCGCGAGAACCGGCGCTGTCCATCTATGGCGCGAGCAAGGCGAAGGCGGAAAATCTTGTAAAGACGTCAACGCTCGACTGGACCGTCGTCCGTCCACCCGGTGTCTATGGCCCTGGCGATACCGAAATGTTTGATATGTTCCGTATTGCGGCCAAAGGCTGGGCTTTGTTGCCGCCACGCGGGCGCGTGTCGGTCATCCATGTCGATGATCTGGCGCGCTTGCTCGTAACCTTGTTGTCAGCCGACAATGTGTCGAAGCGCCTGTTTGAAGCAGATGATGGGACGGCGGACGGGTGGAGCCATGAAGCCTTTGCCAAAGCCATTGGCGCAGCGGTTGGCCGTAACATCACGGCCGTACATGCACCGAGCTTTCTTTTGAAATTTGCAGGCTGGGCGGACCGCGCGGTCCGCGGGCCAAAGGCGAAGCTGACGCCGGATCGCGCGAATTACCTTGCGCATCCCGACTGGACCATTGATCGCGGCGCGGCCCCTGCACCCTCGCTTTGGGTGCCGGAAATTGCAACGCCTGCGGGCCTGAAAGACACGGTAAGCTGGTATCGCAAGCATGGGTGGATGTAGCGCCTTAGCCTTGCCCTTTTGCCGCCTTATTCGCTTGCCATAGCGCGGATATATGGGGCATTGGCCGCCAATCATATCGAGGATGTAAGAATGACTGACCGAAGCGAAATGTTTGATCGCCTCAAGGGCTTGATTGAACCATTTAACAAAAAAGGCGTCGAAGTTGGTGAAGCAACGACCTTTGCTGGCGATCTTGAATGGGACAGCCTGACCGTTATGGATTTTGTGGCTGAAGTCGAAGACAGCTTCGACATCATCATCAGCATGAATTTGCAGGCGGAGATTGAGAATGTCGGCCAGTTGGTCGATGCCGTGACCAAGCTAACCACTGCTTAAAATTTGCACGAGAGACGGTAATGACTGACCTATTTTCAAAATTTGACGCCTTAATCGCCCAGCGCGAAGGTCTGCTTGCCACGGGTGTAAAAGACCCGTTCAGCCTGGTGATGGAAGAAGTGAAATCGCCCACCGTCGCTGTTGTGAATGGTAAGGAAACGATCTTGCTCGGCACCTATAATTATATGGGTATGACCTTTGACGAAGATGTCATTGCCGCAGGTAAAAAGGCGTTGGACGAATTTGGCGCGGGCACGACCGGCAGCCGCGTTCTGAACGGCACATTTCAGGGCCATAAGGAATGCGAAGACGCGTTGAAGGAATTTTACGGGATGGACCACGCCATGGTCTTTTCCACGGGCTATCAAGCGAATTTGGGCATTATCAGCACAATTGCGGGCAAGGGCGATTATATCATCCTCGATATCGACAGCCATGCGTCGATTTATGATGGCTGCAAAATGGGCGATGCCGAAATCGTCGCATTCCGCCACAATGACGCTGAGGCTCTTGAAAAGCGCCTTAAGCGGCTTCCGGCGGACGCAGGCAAGCTTGTGGTGCTGGAAGGCGTTTATTCCATGCTGGGCGACGTTGCGCCATTGAAGGAAATGATCCGCGTCTCGAAAGAGGCTGGCGCAATGATCTTGGTCGACGAAGCGCACTCAATGGGCTTTATTGGCGAAAATGGACGCGGCGTGGCGGAAGAGCAGGGCGTGCTCGATGATGTCGATTTCGTCATTGGCACCTTCTCCAAATCGGTTGGTACCGTGGGCGGCTTCTGCGTGTCGAACCACCCCAAGTTTGAAATCATGCGGTTGGTGTGCCGTCCTTATGTCTTCACCGCCTCGCTACCGCCATCGGTCGTTGCTTGTTCAGCGGCCAGCATCCGCAAATTGATGCACAATAAAGACAAACGTGCGCATTTGTGGGAAAATTCAAAGAATTTGCATCAGGGGTTGCGCGATCTTGGCTTTCAATTGGGCACGCCCAATGCACAAAGCGCCATCATCGCGGTCGTCATGCCTGATCTGGAAAAAGGCGCGGCGATGTGGGCCGCATTGCTTGAAAACGGGCTCTATGTGAACTTGGCACGTCCGCCCGCGACGCCAGCGGGTATGACCTTGCTGCGTTGCTCATTATGCGCAGAACATAGCAGCGATCAGGTCGCTGACATTCTTGACCGTTTCGAACGCGCGGGCAAAGCCGTCGGGATCATCTGACGGGGCGTCCGTGAACAGGCTGGACCGTAACGCCCGCCTTTTGGCCGTTAGTTTCGCGGCCATGGCGGGGATGGTCGATGCTATTGGCTTCCTCGCCAGCGGCGGGTTTTTCCTGTCCTTTATGAGCGGAAATTCCACGCGGCTCAGCGTGGGTATGGTGGACACCGCGCCTTATCTCGGCATGGTCGCTTCATTGTTGGCAAGCTTTGTGGTGGGCGTCGTCGTCGGCTCGCTTATTGGCCGCAAAAACACGCTATCGCCCACAAAGCGGCAGGCGATTATCCTCATGATCATATCGGCATTATTGTGCGCCGCGCCGCTGATTGCTGGCTTCGGATTTCTACTGACCGGCCTGTGCTTGGCTGCATTTTGCATGGGGCTGGAAAACACGCTTTTTGAACGCGAAGGGTCGGTGTCGTTTGGGCTCACCTACATGACCGGCGCGCTCGTTAAGATCGGGCAAGGGTTTGCGACATTTATCAGCGGCGGACCGCGTTTGGACTGGGTACCCTATCTGTTATTATGGTTAGGTCTCTTCAGCGGCGCTGCGGTTGGTGCGTTGATGTTTGGCATCTTCGGGCTCAACAGCCTGTGGTTGCCTGCAGGTTATGCCGGGGTTTTCGCGCTTGTTCTGCTCGCGCCGCGCAACCACTTTGACGGTTAACGCACCGCGCCCTTCGCCAGCAACTTCGGCACGAGAAATAACGCCGCGACTAAGGGCCATTTGCGTTGCCATGGCCGGATGACGATGTGCGTTCCGGCGTGTCGGTTGATCTTCCATGCCAGATAATCAATTCCGCCCGCATAAGTAAACGCGGCTTTAGCAAGCCGAGCAATAGTCAGTAATTTGCCGCGTCGCCGCAAGCCCGGCCAACGATTTTTCTCTTGCGCAATTCTGCCATCCACATCGGGCAATAGCAGGATTTTCCCACCGCGCAGTTCGTTTGCTATGCTGGTGTGAAACAGCGCAGCGATGCCAAAACTTCTATAGCGTTCGGGGTCGAATGCGATGACGGACGACGGCCGGTCTTTGCGTTCGGCCCGCAGTTCGGCGCTATAGGTCATTTGAAAACCCGACTGCCATAAATCGAGGACGTCCACGTCCCGTTCGACAAATGCCAATGCCGCATTGAGTAAGGTTGGTGCTGCGCCGGAAATCGCTATTACGGCCGTATGTTTTGCAGTTTCGTCCGCGCACCATGCAAAGCGCGACGGCTGCGCAAATCTAGCCCACACCGATACGGCGGAGGCGGCTGGCCGGTTAAGGTCATGAAAGTCTTTTTCGCTTAACACCGCGACTTTCGCGATGAGGCCATTATGTTGAAACGGAAAGACGTTGGGCGGCAAAAGCCGGTTCCATTTCGCCAGCCAGCCTTTGCCATAAGCCGTTTCATAGTCCGAAACGATCAGGTAAAAATCAAGCATCTCGCCCTGCAGTTGTTCGGACCGTAAACATGAACCGTAAAACAACACGGCGCGTGCAGCGCCATTAAACTGCGCCGCGATATGCGCTGCAAATTCACCGACCCCCGTTTGTACCGGGACAGCCAATTCTTCAGCGACAAGTTGCGTAAGCGAAAGCATATCTAAGGCCTTAGCCGCCTTTGTGGGCGCTTGTTAAGCGGCCAATTTCAAGAACGGAACCGGCGGTGTGGAGCGCAGCACGATGGGGCTGCCACGATAGGCTTCAAACACTTCACCATCCAGAACTACGCTGCTCTGTTCGCTATCGATACGAATGACGTCACCCTGCTCAAAATGGACGCCAGTCATTGGGGTTTGGCCCAATTTCCCACGCAAGGACGCTGCGATCATTTTGAACATTGCCAATGGTTTTTGGTCCACGGCCAGAAATTTCATCAGCCCGCGTTGTTTAATGCTGCCCGCCTGCCCGCCTAACAACAGCTTTTCCAAGGTTGTCACAATTAAGACGGAGAAAGTGCCGTGCAATTCACCGCTCCGAATGAACGAAATACTGACTGGCTTGGATCGTTTAGGAAGAAAACTGGCTTTTACACTCACCATTGCTGACAAAATGACCGCAAGTACTGTCAAAAAATGGCTCAGCCCATTGGGTAAACCCAATGGATAAATCTTGTGCCGACAATATAAAATTGTTTCGGCAAGCCCCGCGCCGCCTAAGAACATGCCAAGCACCGGGCGCGCACCTTCGCTGCCATCGCTCAGGGCAATGAGTTCTCGCACCACGATATGTTTTGACAGGTCGCCTTTTGCGACCTCAATGATTCGCGAAAGCGCTTCCAGCGGGTCGCCTTCTGCGCCCAAGTCCAAGGCGATGAGGTTCGTCTTGCCATTCGGTAATACTGCTACTGGCGGCGGAGTGCCTTCAAAATGACCGCCATGATACAACTCGGTCAGGGCGGATTGAACCGTGCCATCGCCACCGTTGATAACCAAAACCTTGGGCTTGACGCGGGCAATCATCTCCAGTGCCTTAGCAATCTGGCCGATCTCCTCGACCTCATAATGGAATATATCCGGGTTTTTGGCGCAATAGGTGCGAACTGCCGGCAATATAGAACGGTTACCAGTTGAATTCGGGTTCGAAAGGAGCGCTACTAAAGCCAAATCAGTACCCTCACATATATTTCAAATTGACGGTAATGCGCGTAACGCCCGGCCCAGCTTGAAAAGCAACCTTGTGAACCGATGGTCTGCCCAAATTCAGTATGCTGATGCTTGGGTTGTTGGAAAAGCCGCCGCCGTCTTGGCTGATATCGGTCTTGCCATTGCCATTGCGGTCATGCCGGACAGCGATGCCATATTTGCCCTCGGAGGGAATAGGGATACAAATATTCATGCTGCCTTCATTGGCGGGGCTTTCGACCCGATGAAGCCAGCGGCCCTTTGCCAGCCACGCGCTGGGGATTGCGGGATAGGATTGGACGCGGATTTTTCCCTTTGATTCTTTTACGCCGCGTATCTGTACGAGCACAGCCGGTCCATTGCCCGACGTGCATCGCGACATATCATTATTGAGCTCTTGATTGGCTGCAGCTGCGCCAGAAACCAGCACCAGACCCACCATAACCACAAGAGCGACACATTTCTTCATTGCAATACTCCTGGAACTTTATGTCCGTTATCCGCACGTTTTTCGGATAGCATCGATATTGCCCCTGAACCTGTAAGCGTCTATCGGGTGAGTTTGCGGCCAAATTAGGGTGACAGGGCGACCATAAGTTGAAATTTCTAACTGCCACTGACCGCTATATCTTCCGGCTGGTAATGCTGCCGCTGCTTGCGACGCTCGCAATTGCCGCATCATTATTGCTGCTGGAAAAGATGCTGAACCTGTTTGACTTCGTTGCCGCAGAAGGTGGGCCCGTCAGCGTGGTGTGGCGCATGCTCGCCAACCTTATGCCCGAATATCTTTCCTTGGGTATCCCCATTGGCCTGCTGCTTGGCATCTTGCTGGCGTTCCGCCGATTGGCAACGTCTTCAGAGCTCGATATTTTTCGTGCAGTGGGCATGAGCTATTTCCGCTTGCTGCGCGTTCCGTTCATGCTCGCAATCGGCCTTGCAGTCGTTAATTTCGCCATCGTTGGCTTTATTCAACCAAGTTCGCGCTATTTGTATGAAGAACTGCGCTTTGAACTGCGTTCAGGTGCCTTTGGCGCGAAAGTACGGGTGGGGGAGTTTAACAATGTCGGCAAAAACCTGACCGTCCGTATCGATGAGAGCCGCAATAACGGCAATGCGCTGTCGGGCTTATTTGTTTTCGCGCAAAGCAACAGCGGGCAGACCATTGCCGTGACGGCGGAACAAGGCCAGTTTTTGCGGACCGATGATCCTGATACGATCTTGCTGCGGCTCGAAAAAGGAACGCTCGTACATGATGCGCCCAATTATGAATCGCCACGGGTGTTAAGCTTTACCAGTCACGACATCCCTATTCCGTTGCCAAAGATCGAAAATTTCCGAACGCGCGGTGGCAAGGATCGCGAATATCTGATCACTGAGCTGATCCAAATTGGTTTGGATGCCCAAAAACCGGAGCTTGATCGCAACAGGGCTTGGGCCAATTTTCACTTCCGCTTAGTAGAAGTCGCTATGATGCTCTTGCTACCGTTGCTGGCACTGGCATTGGCAATTCCGCCAAAGCGGTCAACCTCGGCGCTTGGGGTGTTCTTATCGATTGTGATGGTGGTGACCTATCACAAAATCAACGAATATGCCGAAGGCGTCGGCGGCATGGGAATCGTTGATCCCTTCATTGCTTTGTGGCTGCCATTTTTGCTGTTTGCAGGGCTGATCCTTTGGATGTACCATATCATCGCGCATGTGCCAGGTGGACAGCCAATTGGCGCGTTGGAGGTTTTTGCCACAAAAAGTGGTAAATGGGTCAAGCGTATGTTTCGGTTCGGTCGAAAATCGCGGTTGGCGACCATTGGTATGCCCGCACCATCGGCGGAGGCATAGACCATGCATTTCTTCCCGTCGCGCAACATCACAATCTATATGGCAAAGCTGTTCATCATTCGCAGCTTCGCCGTGCTGATGATGCTGGTTTTGATATTGATGACGCTAGATTTGCTGGGTGAAAGTGGCAAAATTCTGTCAGTTCCCGGAAATGACCAAGGCGATGTGCTGCATTATGTTTCGATGCGTGCGCCGCAGATTATTGCAAGATTTCTGCCTTTTTCCGTTTTGCTGGGTACCCTCATCACTTTTGCGGGTTTAAGCCAGAACAGCGAAGTCGTGGCGATGAAGGCGGCCGGATTATCTGCGCATCAGATTTTGGCACCGATGTTCGTCGCCAGCCTTGGCGTTGCGGTGATATCCTTTACCTTTAACGATACCGTTGTTGCGCCCAATACGGCGCGATTGAAGGCATGGCAGGCGGCGGAATATGGCGCCGTGGCACCTGATGGCAACGCCAGCAATAATATATGGGTGCGTGAGGGCGATGACCTTATCAAAGCGGGCAATGTCCTTGGCTCCGGCGATGACACCGTGCTGGAGGATGTCCGCATATATCTGCGTGCCAATGGCGGATTGCGACAAGTCATCACTGCCAGCCGGGCGCGTTACACCGGCGATGCTTGGCAGCTTGAGGACACAAAATCGTTCAATGTGGCGACAACAACCGGGACGACGGCAGATCGTCTTGTCATTGGTAAAGGTATAACGCCCGACCGGTTCAATGTGGTGAAGGTCGACGGTGACAGCCTTGCTTTCCTGCCGCTTATGCGCGCGATTGACGATCTCAAAGCAGCTGGACGCCGTACGGATAATCTGGAGGGCATATTATGGCACAAGCTATCTGGGCCCCTGTCCACATTGTTGATGCCGTTGCTGGGCGCAGTGGCGGCCTTTGGCCTTGCCCGATCTGGCGCGCTCTTTTTGCGGGCGGTTATCGGGATGGCTTTGGGCTTCACCTATTTTGTCGCTGACAATTTCGCTTTGGCGATGGGTAATCTCGGCGCCTATCCACCATGGATTGCGGCATGGGGGCCGTTTTTGTTGTTCTTCTTGATCGGCGAGACAGTTTTGGTCCGCACTGAAGAATGAGGGTCGCAGGTCGCGCAAGGTTTCAGGGATAGTATATGACAGATATCAACATTCGTCCGGTTTCGACAAAGGCCGACAAGCGCGCTTTTGTCGATTTGCCTTTTCGTTTATATGCGAACGACCCGAACTGGGTGCCGCCCTTGAAAAGCGACGTCATGGCGACGATTACGCCGGGCAAAAACCCGTGGTTCGAACATGGCGAAGCGCAGTTGTTTCTGGCCGAGCGGAATGGACAGATTGTCGGTCGGATTTCGGCGCATTTGGATTTTCTGGCTTTGGCCCAGCCTCCGGAACAGGGCATGGGCCCCGGTGTAGGCAATTGGGGATTTTTTGAAGCCGAAGACGCCGAAGTGGCAAAAATCCTCATCAAAACCGCAGAAGCCTGGCTGCGTGACAAAAAAATGGTCCGTGCGCTGGGGCCATTGAGCCTTTCGATCTGGGAAGAGCCAGGATTGTTGGTGCAGGGTCATGATCACCCGCCGACGGTACTGATGGGGCATCACACCCCTGCATATGGCGCGTGGATAGAGGCGGCGGGCTATGCGGGTGTTAAAGACCTTTATACCTATCACATACCGATTGACGTGCCCTTGCCGCCTCTGGTGCAACGCATTGTCGCATCGGGTGAACGCAATGAACGGATTGTCATTCGGAAGGTCAATAAGGCCAATTTTGATGCTGAAGCGGCTATCATATTGTCGATACTGAACGATGCATGGAGTGGGAATTGGGGCTTTGTGCCCATCACGGATGCAGAAGTCGCGCATACCGGCAAGCAGCTTAAACCCATTGTGTTTAACGATCTGATCCGCATTGCAGAGGTTGATGGAGAGCCTGTGGCTTTCATGATGACATGGCCTGACATCAATGAGAAAATCGGCACTTTCGGTGGATCATTATTCCCGTTCAACTGGGCAAAATTGCTGTGGTGGCTTCGCGCCCCTAAGGTCCGCAGCATGCGCGTGCCGTTGATGGGCGTGGTCAAAAAATTGCAGGCGACACGATTGGCCAGCCAATTGGCGTTCATGATGGTCGCCTATATTCGCGATGCGTCGACGCGCATATTTGGTGCCTCGCGCGGGGAATTTGGCTGGGTATTGGACGATAACGGCCCGATGCAGTCCGTGGGCGCGGCGATGAATGGTGAGGTCAACAAAGTTTATCGTATTTACGAAAAGCCATTGTGATCGGGCGGAGAATGGCCTTGGAGAAAGCGTTTAAGCTAAGCGACCCACGTCTGCATCTGTGAAGCTATTGTTTAACGTCTGATGGCATCGCCCAAGGTGACAGCCAGCATGACAATCGCAAAAGATGTCAGCATAGTCATGAAAATGGCGACGGCGGGAATTTGAATGACGTCCATGTCGGTTTCCTTCAGTTGAGAAGGCCCTTATGGCGCCGGAAATGCCGTCATGCTTTGATCTGAGTCAAATATCCAACAATCGCGTGCATCGGCAAATCCCCATAAATATGCGGGAAAAGTGCGCCGCCGCGCGATGGCTCCCATTTGATTGCATCTTTCAGCGTGGTTAAATCCACCTCGGCAATTACAAGACCCTCTTGTCCGGCAAAATGCTTGTCCAACGTGCCCTGAACCTGATCTTGCGTCGACAAATGGATATACCCGTCTGCCAGATCAACAGGGGCGCCGTGAAAGACGCCGTCCGCTTCAAATTGCGCCCATTGCGCTGCGGTCAGGATCTTGAAGGCGGTGGCGGGTTGCGGCGTCTGTTCCATGCGGCATCCATGTCCAAATCGGAAGGGGAGGGCAAGCGGGTTTAGCGCCAGCCCAAAGCGTGCCTATAATGTCACAGCATTTTTGTTGTTTTATATTCATGAAACTATCCGTGCCGCTGCGGCATTTGGTCAACGATGCCGCAAGAATGGCGTCAGTTTGACTGAAAATGGATAATCAAAATGCGTAAACTTTTAATTGGTGCAGCCCTCCTCTCCACTGCACTTGCAACCCCTGCCTTTGCGCAGGAAGACGCGCCGTTCACGGGGCCGCATGTCGAAGCGCTCGTCGGCTATGACGATGTGGCCGATGGTGACGGTGATCTCATGTATGGCGTGGCCGCAGGTTACGACTTTCAAATGGGCGGCGTGATTGCCGGTATCGAAGGCGAATTTGCCGATTCCGACGTTAACGGTGCGGCTAATGACCTGTTCTCCACCGGCGATTCGTTCCGGTTGAACACCGACCGTGACCTGTATGTTGGCGCGCGTCTTGGCTTTGCCGTTTCGCCTTCAACGATGATTTATGTCAAAGGTGGTTACACCAATGCGAAGTTCGAAGGCCGTTTTGACAATGGCGCAGGTACGATCTTCAACAATGGTGTGACAGCCGATGGCTATCGCGTTGGCGCCGGAATGGAGCAAAAATTCAACCTGCTTGGGCCAAGCGGCTTCATCAAGGCGGAATATCGGTATTCTAACTACAAGAATCTCGACATCGGCGAAAATGATTATGATCGGCAGATCAACGTTGACCGTCATCAGGCGGTTATTGGTCTAGGCGTTCGTTTCTAATCCGCCATCAGACTCAAGCCACATACGAAGCCGCCGGGCGCAACCCCGGCGGCTTTTTTCATGTGCGCTGCCGATTTCAACTGCTCCAAATCCGACCTAATGGGCCGTGACCTTAACCAATCATTGAGCCTAACATGTAAAATATGGTATTATGAAGCGGCAGTGCTCGTGCGCTGCTGACATGCGCAAAGGTCCAGTGCACATATGACTCGCTTTCTCTCGCTTCGACTGATGCTGCCTGCTGCCATTTTGTGCGGCGCTTGGACAGCCATGCCCGGCGGCGTTGCGGCCCTTGCCGCCACCGCCACCGCCAGCGTCGCCGATACCGAAACCGCCGCCTTCAGCATTTGCAAAAGCGGCGCGGGTACGAACTGCGTCGTGGATGGGGATACGATATGGTATCGCGGTAGCAAGATCCGCATCGCCGATATCGACACCCCCGAAACACATCAACCGCAATGCGCGGCGGAGGCGGCGCGCGGTGCCGCGGCCACGCGGCGGCTACACCAACTCGTCAATGCCGGTCCCTTCACTTTGCAAAGCATAAACCGCGACGAAGATCGCTATGGCCGCAAATTGCGCATATTGACGCGCGGCGGCCAAAGCCTGGGCGAACTATTGGTCGAAGAAGGCCTTGCGCGTTATTATGCAGGCGGCCGACGCAGCTGGTGCTGACCAGCCCTATCGCCGCCCCAGACGCGCGCGGTTCGTCATAAACAGCCCGCCGCCAGCACAGCGGCACAGACCTGCAATATCGCAATCTGGTGGAGGTGGCTGGAAAAAGGCTGCTTTCGCGTCTTGTGCCGGAACAGCGCGCGGCCAGCATACGCGCCGATGGTGCCGCCGAATAATGCCCAAGCCAGCAACGCCCCTTCGGACACGCGACCTGCCCCCGCCCCAGCGCGCATCTTATCGACGCCGAACAGTAGGAATGTCCAGAGGTTTACCAGCGCAAACAGGCCAAGCGCATTGGGGAGGGTGTAGCTAGCCATGCAAGTAGCATGGCATCGAAGTGGTTAAGGGCGGGGTGAAAATCTGACTAAGGTTTTTTTATAGTAGTAGCGTGGGCTTCAACTCCAATGCCGCAACATCATGCTTTCTTAGGAATGCTTTGCTTCGAACCAAAGCTGTAAAATGCACCCTGATTAAGGGTGCTCCGCAATTCCATCTGATACGCATTTTGAGATTTCTGACTAATTCCATCAACAATTTGTCGATCACGAATAATTTGCTGCTTTAATGTCGAATCTGACATAATATCCCACCTTCCCCACCGACATAATTATTCATTATGCACAGCATGAATCATTTCTAATATCGGTTCAAGCTGAATTGCAATCATCGCTTCAAATTCCGGTCGAGCGGCATTTGCGACGGAACCTACAGGCATTGCACTAAGTGGTTGCCACTGTGCGACAGCGCCATAACCATCTTTACGTTTACGATAAGAAAAAACGCGCTGATATAAGGTGGGTGAAATACCTCTGAACGAACGAAATTCAACTGGCTCACGATTATTGTCGCAATCAGTTTCTCGAGGCTCTGATTCTATTTCTCTATGATATAATTCAGCTGTTAGGCTTTTAGGATAAGGCTCAATATAAATAACAGATGATATTCCGGCGGAAATGATATGACGGGCACACAAATGGCATGGGTATGTAGTGCAATACAAAGAAGCACCTTGAACCGCACGACCATTTGCAGCTGCTTCAGTTATGGCGTGCATTTCTGCATGTACAACTCGACTAAACTCTATCAAATTCCGTAATCGTGAGTCATCTGTCAATTTTTTATTCTTTCCATGCAAAAGATCATCTGCAATATTATCCTTGTTTGTATCTTTTGAAATATATTCTGATTCTTGTAGTATCTCTATAAATTTTGTTATAGATTTTTTTACTTCGTTAAAATTTGGATCGTGTTGTTCCACCTTATCGCGATTGTCATCAATGCACCCTTCTCTTCCTTCGTAGTAAAAGCCGCCGCCAGGGTATGGCACTTCATTGCATCCACTTGAAATAATTGTGCCATTTCGACTGCAGATCACGGCGCCTACTTGGCGCGAAAGGTCACATGAACGTAAAGCTGTGGCCTTCGCTACAAACATCATGTATTCGTCAAGTGTCGGAGTTATAAATGGATCTTGAAATATAAGACGAATAAATCGACGAATTTCTTCACTTCCATTTTTATAATCGACAAAGAAATCTGACTTTGGGAACGTATCTCTTACGCTCTGACCCGTGTCATCCTGACCCTTTTCATCAAGTTCGATTAGTTCTCTAGCTTTATCAACGTATATACCCGAAACAGGCTTCGTTTCAGATCTTGCTAATTTATTAGCGAGAAAAGTTATTCTATCATCCTTTGATGAAGAAACAGAAATTGAATAAAAATTTCGACCATATATTTTATCAAGTATCTCTAGCTCTTTAGGATTTTTCAAAGAGTCGATAATAAAAGCAGTTGATTTATCCTGATCTTTTTCATCACCGCGACTTGCGCGAATGGCTGTTACCATTAAGGATGCTACTCCAGACCCATCTTGTGATTTTTCACGAATTTGATCGCCTGCTGACATTAAACTTTTGATGCGAAAAAACTCATTTTCACTTTCCGGTACATGGAGTGCTTCTTTGATTGCATTACTTACTTTAATTTCTTCATATTTATATCCTACCACTACCAACTGAGCTTTCAGTTGTTGTTTTACATCGGTCAGGTCGGTTCCGGCCGGACATACTAATCCGATGTATAGGTTAGGTCGTGGCGTATCACTCACACCGCTGCAACCCGAGCATGTTCGAGCATATCTATGCCGTAAATTTTGGCGTCTATGACCTCGATCATGCCTCTCTTATTTTGTGATAGTCGAAGCTGTTCCATATTTAGCCCCCAATGGCTGCGCACGCTTGTTACACTTTCAACATATTGTCAAAAAATGTGAAGTCAAATCCGATTTGGCAGTTGTCCACAACGTGTCGCTAGTATGACCGCAACACGCTCCCCCCACATCCGCACAGAATGCGCACAAAAAACTGCCGCGCCTCTTTGCAGAAGCGCGGCAGCGGGAATGTCTAACGCGATGGCGTATAAATCAGATCATGGAGAATGCTTACTCCGCGGCAACCCCTGCCGCTTCAAACATGTCCATGCCGTCATTTTCGGCGGCTGGCTCGATGCCGATGATGCTTTTCTTCTTACGGTTGTCGAAGCTGTTCCATACCTGGCCCCAATCGCCGCGTGTCGACGCCTTGCTGTACTCGGTCGCGCGGGTTTCGAAGAAGTTGGCGTGCTCGACGCCGTTCAACAATGGCGCGAGCCATGGCAGCGGGTGGTCTTCGACCATGTAAATGGGCTGGAAACCAAGCTGACCCAAGCGCCAATCGGCGATGTAGCGGATGTAGCGCTTGATTTCCTTGGCGGTCATACCGGGGACGGGGCCCATTTCGAACGCGAGGTCGATGAACGCGTCTTCCAGACGGACGACCTTCTGGCAGCAATCGATAATGTCTTCCTTCACCGACTTGGTGAGGCAGCCACGTTCGGCGCAGAATGCGTGGAACAGTTTGGTGATGCCTTCGCAATGTAAGGATTCGTCGCGGACGGACCACGAAACAATCTGCCCCATGCCCTTCATCTTGTTGAAGCGCGGGAAGTTCATCAGCATCGCGAAAGATGCGAACAATTGCAGCCCTTCGGTAAAGCCGCCGAACATCGCGAGTGTGCGGGCAATGTCTTCGTCGCTGTCGACGCCGAATTGGTGGATATAATCGACCTTGGCCGCCATTTCTTCATATTCAAGGAAGGCCGAATATTCGCTCTCGGGCATGCCGATGGTGTCGAGCAAATGGCTGTACGCCGCAACATGGACGGTTTCCATGTTGGAAAAGGCGGTGAGCATCATCTTGACTTCGGTCGGCTTGAACACGCGGCCATAATGTTCGTGGTAGCAATTCTGCACCTCGATATCGGCTTGCGTGAAGAAACGGAAAATCTGCGTCAGCAAATTGCGTTCATGGTCCGAAAGCTTCTGCGCCCAATCGCGGCAATCCTCGCCCAAGGGCACTTCTTCGGGCAACCAATGGATCTGCTGCTGGCGTTTCCAGAAGTCATAGGCCCAAGGATATTCAAAGGGCTTGTAGCTGTTGCGCGCTTCTAACAATGACATCGTTTTTTCCTTGGACCTTAATTTTAATATTCTATCGCGATGCTTGCGTGCCTTATTGGCAGGCTAAGCATTCTTCATAATCGGTTTGGGCGGCAAGCTCGATAACCGGCGCTTCTGCGGTGTTATCCGCCTCAACCCCGCCGGCAAAACCGGCACGCTGGATGGACTTCGAACGCAGATAATAAAGCGACTTCACGCCCAATTCCCATGCGCGGAAGTGGAGCATGAGAAGGTCCCATTTTTCCACATCAGCAGGGATATAGAGGTTCAGCGACGTTGCTTGGTCGATATACGGCGTGCGGTCCGCGGCCAGTTCGATCAACCAACGCTGGTCGATTTCGAAGCTGGTCTTGAACGTGTCCTTCTCCTCTGGCGTGAGGAAGTCTAGATGCTGAACCGAACCGCCCTTTTCAAGGATGCTGTTCCAGACATTGGTCGAATCCTTCGCCTTTTCCTGAAGCAGCTTTTCCAAAT
This sequence comes from Sphingorhabdus wooponensis, assembly GCF_003933235.1. Taxonomy (GTDB): domain Bacteria; phylum Pseudomonadota; class Alphaproteobacteria; order Sphingomonadales; family Sphingomonadaceae; genus Sphingorhabdus_B; species Sphingorhabdus_B wooponensis. Next base: position 92,040 of record NZ_RWJI01000002.1, on the reverse strand, counting down.
AAGGGTTCTTGACGATGAAGCTGCCCGACAAGGTTTTGTGCGTGTAGATATTGGCCGGAATGGGCTCAATACAGGCGCTGGTGCCGCCACAGATGATCGAAATCGACGCCGTTGGCGCAATCGCCATCTTGCAGGAGAAACGCTCCATCACGCCCATTTCTTCAGCATCAGGGCAAGCGCCACGTTCGTTGGCGAGCATCATCGATGCTTCATCTACTTGCGCGCGAACATGTTTGAAGAACTTCATGTTCCAAGATTTGGCAAGCGCGCTTTCAAAGCCGACGCCGCGGGATTGTAGGAAGCTGTGATAGCCCATGACGCCAAGGCCGATGGAACGTTCACGGCTCGCCGAATATTTCGCCCGCGACATTTCGGGTGGCGCGCGATCAATGAAGTCCTGCAGCACATTGTCGAGCATGCGCATCACGTCTTCGATGAAGACCTTGTCGCCGTTCCATTCGTCCCATTTTTCCAGGTTCAAGGACGACAGACAGCATACGGCCGTGCGGTCATTACCCAAATGGTCACGGCCCGTTGGCAAGGTGATTTCCGAACAGAGGTTCGATGTGGAAACCTTCAGACCCAGATCACGGTGATGCTTTGGCATCGCATTGTTCACGGTGTCGCTGAAGATGATATAAGGCTCGCCTGTTGCAAGGCGGGTTTCCACCAGTTTCTGGAACAAGGACCGCGCATCGACCGTGCTACGCACTTCGCCTGTTTTGGGGCTGCGCAGGTTGAATTCTTCGCCGGCGCGCACGGCTTCCATAAATTCGTCGGACAGCAACACACCATGGTGCAGGTTCAACGCCTTACGGTTGAAGTCGCCCGATGGTTTGCGGATTTCGAGGAACTCTTCAATTTCAGGGTGGCTAACGTCCAGATAGCAGGCCGCAGAGCCACGACGCAGTGACCCTTGCGAAATCGCAAGTGTCAGGCTGTCCATAACGCGGACAAACGGAATAATGCCGCTGGTCTTACCGTTGAGGCCAACAGGTTCGCCAATGCCACGAACATTGCCCCAATATGTACCAATGCCGCCGCCGCGTGACGCGAGCCAGACATTTTCGTTCCAAGTGTTGACGATGCCTTCAAGGCTGTCATCAACGCTGTTCAAATAGCAACTGATGGGCAAGCCACGACCCGTGCCACCGTTCGACAATACAGGCGTTGCTGGCATGAACCACAGGCGGGAAATATAATCATACAGACGCTGCGCATGCGCTTCATCATCGGCATAAGCCGACGCAACGCGGGCAAACAGATCCTGATAGCTTTCATCCGGTAGCAGATAACGGTCTTGCAACGTGTCCTTGCCGAATTCGGTCAACAGGGCATCGCGTGCAGGATCGGTCACGACATTGAAACGACGCACGTCGACAGACTTACTCGACGCAGGTGCTTTGGCGTCAGCAATCTCTGCCTTTGCCGCTTCAGCTACCTTTTCAAGCATATCTGTCATCATTCCTGCGGTCATGTCGTCGGCCCCTTGGCCCGTATCCCTGAAATCCATTTTAACCTGTAGCTCCATTCATTGCGGCGACCCGAAACTGTCTGTCGGTTTTCCGACATCCAGCGACCAGCTGTATCTTGGCGGGAACGAATGTTCCCATATTGTTCGACTCAGGGCGCGAAACTCCCTGGTAGCATTTTTTGGCCTTGTCAGGGGGAGTACTTCAACTTGTCCCCAACTTATCGACGGGAAAAAAGCCTCCGCCGACATATTCGTCTACTGAAGCTTCAAGCACAAATTGTGGTAATGCCCCCTGTGGCCAACCGCTACCTATAGTGCCTTATTCATTTTTAGACGCAAGGGGGTAAATACATAATCTTGATCTCAATTCGTCGCTCATGTGATTCCATTCGTCGCACCTTGATAGGTACCAACAGCGAGCGACGCGCGGACCTGCTAAGTGAAATTCAGCGCGCAAGATGTAAAATGGCGCAATGCATATTTTTTTATGCCAAAATGAACATATCGATAGGCGGCACTTATTTTGCGTCTTGCTCGCGCTTGCTAGGCCAGTGGCTGGCGTAAATATGGTCCTGTCGACGCCATTCGAGACAGCCGTTACGCGCTCCATATCTTCTCGGCGCCACAACACATGATGCTTGAATAGGCGCTCCAGCGCGTTAAGGGGCATGGCATACTTATAGCGTAGGGGCCGATATGACTGTAATCATCCGCAATGCCGACTTGATCGAAAGCGTGGCCGACGCGTTGCAATATATCAGCTATTTTCACCCGATGGATTATATCCGGGCCTTGGGCGACGCTTATGCGGCGGAACAATCGCCTGCCGCCAAGGATGCTATCGCGCAGATCCTAACCAATAGCCGTATGTGCGCAGAGGGGCATCGCCCGATTTGCCAGGATACAGGCATAGTCAACGTCTTCGTCAAATGGGGCATGGATTGCCGTTTGGAAGACACGTCCGTATCCTTGCAGGACGTCATCGATGAAGGCGTCCGCCGCGCCTATTTGCATCCGGACAACAAGCTGCGCGCGTCTGTACTCGCCGACCCAGCCTTCACGCGGCGCAATACCAAGGACAATACGCCCTGTGTGCTACATGTCGATCTTGTCCCCGGCTCCAAAGTGTCCGTCGACGTTGCCGCTAAGGGTGGCGGCAGCGAGAATAAGTCGAAATTCAAGATGATGAACCCGTCGGACAATATCGTCGATTGGGTCGTAGAGATGCTGCCCCAAATGGGCGCAGGTTGGTGCCCGCCCGGCATGTTGGGCATCGGCATTGGCGGCACAGCCGAACATTGCGTGTTGCTGGCCAAACAAGCGTTGATGGAGCCCATCGACATGGGACCATTGAAAGCGCGCGGGCCGCAGAACGATATCGAAGCCATGCGCATCGAAATTTTTGACAAGGTAAATGCCCTTGGCATCGGTGCGCAGGGGCTCGGCGGCCTCTCCACTATCTTGGATGTGAAAATCATGGACGCGCCATGCCATGCGGCAGGTAAGCCTGTGGCCATGATTCCTAATTGCGCGGCCACACGCCACGCCCATTTCACATTGGATGGTGCTGGCCCGGCGTTTCTTGAGCCACCAAAATTGGACGAATGGCCCAAGGTCGATTGGAAGCCCGATGCTGCGGCCATTCGCGTCGATCTCGATACGCTGACGCCGGACATTGTGGCTGGTTGGAAGCAAGGGGATCGTCTTTTGCTCAATGGCAAGATGCTGACTGGCCGCGACGCCGCTCATAAGCGCATTGCCGATATGTTGGCGAAGGGGGAAGAACTGCCAGTCAGTTTCAAGGGGCGCATGATCTATTATGTTGGCCCCGTCGATCCGGTTGGCGAAGAGATTGTCGGACCCGCAGGTCCGACCACCGCCACGCGTATGGACAAGTTCATGGACATGATGCTGGAGCAAGGTCTGCTCGCGTGCGTTGGCAAGTCCGAGCGCGGGCCGGCGGCCACACAAGCTATCGCCAAGCATAAGAGCGCCTATCTTATGGCCGTTGGTGGCGCTGCCTATCTCGTCGCTCGCGCCATCAAGGGCAGCACGGTCGTCGGCTTTGCAGATTTGGGTATGGAAGCCATTTACGAGTTTGAAGTGCAGGACTTTCCCGTAACCGTTGCGGTCGATAGCGACGGTAACAATGTCCACCAATTAGCGCCCGCTTATTGGCAAAAGCGCATTAAGGATGAAGGTTTGTTGTAGGGGGTTTAAGCCCCCTGCAATTACTGACCGCGCATTTGGGCGTCAATTTGCGCCTGAATTTCAGGTGGTAGACCCTCTGCCGCGTCGCCAGCACTGCCCTGCTGTTGCTGCTGCATTTCCTGCATCTGCTTTTGCATCGCCTCGATTTCGGCGCGTGACTTGAATTCGAGCAGCTCGACATCGAAGGTAAGTTCGCTGCCGCCGGGAATTACAACTTCGCCTGTTTGCGGGTTACGCTGATCTTCTGGGCCATAGCCAAGCGCGGCCGGAATCCAGAGGCGATATTTGCCACCACGCTGCATAATCTTCAGGCCTTCGGAAAAGCCAGGAACTACGCCAGTGACAGGAAAGCCAGCTTGCGGGTTTTGGTCAAAAATGGTGCCATCCTTCAACATGCCCTTATAGCTTACAAGGACCACGTCATTGTCTGTAGGATTAGGACCTTCGCCGGCCTCTATAATCTTGTAGCGCAGGCCCGATGGAGTGGTCACAACATCGCCAAATTCCTGCCGCACGTCGCTAGTGCCCCAATAAGCGAGGCCGCCACCTGCAGCGAGGACCAATGCAATCGCCGCCCAATATTTTGTGAGCGAACCTTTTTTAAGTGGCTGAATGGGAACGGCAGTGACGGACATACAAAATTCCTATGGTCTGTGTTGCGCGCTGACTAGCAGAAAGCGGCGCGGATTCTAGACACAAAAAAAGCGCCGGTTAGAGGCGCTTTCCTTGTTGCAGTGTGTGGACGCTTATTTCGCGCCGTCACGTTCCTGCTGCTTACGCTCCATCTTGCGCGCGCGACGGACAGCTGCGGCCTTTTCACGTGCGCGCTTTTCCGATGGCTTTTCAAAATGACGACGAAGCTTCATTTCGCGATACACACCCTCACGCTGCAGCTTCTTCTTCAGCGCGCGTAGAGCCTGATCAACATTATTATCGCGAACCATGATTTGCATAAAAAACTCAACTCCGCATCGAATCGGCAAAATGGCTTAAAACGGCCACTTTGAAAGGCTAAAAACGAAAATCGCCGCATTCACAGGCGGCGTGTTGATGTGGCCCCTACCTATGTCGCCTCCAAATATCAAGCGGAAATGGCGCTTTTTGTGGGCTTGGTTGCTGTTGGACGCCGTAGCTTAGGGGAAATGTTAGGCCTTCGTCGTATCGCCTAATGCTTGCCCTCACGCTTTGTTCGCTTCATAATGCAATGCAACTGAAGAGCAGGAGAGCGGATATGGCCACCCAATTGAAATCGGACAGCAAGTATAGCGAAGCGGAATGGACCGCACGGCAAGAGCTTGCGGCCTGTTACCGGATTTTTGCGATGTTTGGTTGGGATGAGCTTGTGTTCAACCACATTACGGTCAAGGTGCCTGATGAGGACGGCGCGTTTTTGATTAACCCTTATGGCATGCATTTTGGTGAAATTACTGCATCCAGCCTGATCAAAATCGATATTGATGGTAACAAGATCGACGTCGACAACCCGTGGCATGTGAACAAAGCTGGCTTTGTCCAGCATAGCCTGTTCCATCGCACATTGCCCGACGCACATGCGATTATTCACACGCATACTACGGCCACTGTGGCGGTGTGCAGCCTTGAGGGCGGCTTGCAACCTGTGAACTTCTATGCGTGCAACTTCATGGGGCAGTTGGCCTATCATGACTTTGAAGGCGTCACCGTGCGCGAGGAAGAGGGGGTTCGGTTGGTCGAACATCTCGGCGACAAGCGGATTTTGATGCTGCGCAACCATGGCCCCGTCGTCATGGGCAAAACACTTCCTGATGCCTTTATCAGATATTGGGCGCTCCAGCGCGCGTGCGAGCATCAGATGGCAACGCTGCAAATGGGTAAGCCAATCACGGTGTCACCAGAGGTGATCGCTGTGCACCAACGCGATTTGTACATGGCATCGCCCCCCGGCGGATCGGGCCGGGTAGAATTTGACGCGATGGTGCGCAAGGTAGACCAAGTTGACAAGAGTTGGCGGGATTAACCCTTTTTCTCGTCGCAAAATGGTTCTGGAAGATAAGGTGCTGAAACAGGTTCGGCATGACGCAAAAAATGCTCTGCGACCAGCAGGCATCCGTCACGCTGACCTTGTTCCAGGGACTTACACCTGATTAGTCCAATGTTGAAGGTACTATGACCAAATTCACCGTCAACGACCGCCCAATTCAGTATAAAATGGATCCGCAAACGCCCTTATTGTGGGCGCTGCGTGATGCATCGAACCTGACGGGCACCAAATATGGCTGCGGCATTGGCGATTGCGGTGCCTGCATGGTTGAAATTGACGGTGAAGCTATCCGATCCTGCCTTGTAACTATAGCAGAGGCGGAAGGACGCTTTGTCACAACGATTGAGGGCCTGAGCCGTGACCGGAGCCATCCGTTGCAACAAGCGTTTGTGGCCGGCAATGTTCCACAATGTGGCTTTTGCATTTCCGGCGTCATTATAGCGGCGTCTGTATTGCTGAAGAAAAATAGCAATCCCACCGATGCTGAAATTGACGCCGCGATCACCAACCTTTGCCGTTGCGGCATTTATCCACGGCTGCGTGGCGCGATCAAGCGCGCGGGCCGTGTCATGCGTGGCGAAGAACGCATTGCCGCCGCGCCGCCGCCCGGCATTACACCGGAGGATGCAGCGAGGGCCGTGCCCGCTTTGAAGGTGCCGAAATAAGGGCTTAGCCCTCCAGCTCGATGTCCCAATATAACCAGTCGTGCCATGTTTCATGCAGATGGTTCGGTGGAAATGCGCGGCCCCGGTCTTGCAATTGCCAGCTTGTCGGCCGGATCGCAGCCATGTTGAGCTGCATTTGTGCCTGCTTTGGTGTGCGGCCACCCTTTTTAAGGTTGCAGTGCAGGCAAGCCGTGGTGACATTTTCCCAACTTGTAACGCCGCCCAAGCGACGGGGGACAATATGGTCAAAGGTTAAATTGTCGCCGGCCCCGCAATATTGGCATTCAAACTTGTCGCGCAGGAACAGGTTGAAACGGGTGAAGGCGGGATATTCCGACGGCTTCACATATTGGCGCAGCGCAATGACCGACGGAATTTTCATATCCAAATTTGGACTATGCACATGCCGATCATAGTTGGAGACAATGTCGACTTTATCGAGGAAAACAGCCTTAATGGCTGTTTGCCAAGGCCAAAGGCTCAGCGGGTAATAGCTTAATGGCGTGTAATCCGCGTTCAGCACGAGCGCAGGGCAATTTTCCGGGTGCCTTGCTCGGCCCGCCGCTTCGAAAGTTCCGGTATGCAACATAAGTCGAACCTACTCCCCTTTTGTCATACACGCTTTAAGCCTATGAGCGTTACAGCAATCTGACAGTCGCCAACCTATTTGCACATATTGTGGCGTCAATAGTCTAAAGCTACCGAATGTGGTATAATTGGGGATAATTTTTTGACGGCATTGGACTTCATTTATTCCTGCCTGGACCCGATGGTGAATCCGAAGGGTCCGGTTGTCACCAGATTTGCCCCGAGTCCCAACGGGCAGTTACATTTGGGGCACGCCTTTTCAGCGCTATGTGCCCATGAATTTGCGCGCGCTTTTGGTGGTCAGTTTCACCTTCGCATTGAGGATATTGACGGGACGCGCAGTCGACCCGAGCATATCCAAGCGATCCTTGCTGATATGCAGTGGCTTGGTCTTGCACATGACGGTAAAGTGCAGTTCCAATCGCAGCATACCGCCCGCTATGTGGCCGCGCGTGACCGGCTGGTTTCCGCTGGCTTTTTATATCGCTGCGGTTGCACCAGAGGCGACATATCCGAAGCTTTAAAACATAAGCCTGTGCCCCATGGCCCCGACGGTCCGCATTATCCGGGCACCTGCCGGGAGCTGCCTTTTGCAGGAGATGGCCCATATAGTTGGCGCCTCGACACTAAGAAGGCCGCCGACTTGGTTGGCCCACTTATGTGGACTGATTTGGCGGCGGGGCAGCAATTTGCAGACCCTATGGCCTTTGGCGATGTTGTCTTATGGCGCAAAGATGCGCCGGCATCTTATCATCTCGCAGCGACCGTTGACGATGCCACAGATGGTATAACCCATGTCGTGCGCGGCAAGGACCTATTTGCCTATACCGCCATTCATCGGCTGCTGCAGAATTTGCTCGACTTGCCGGAGCCAGTCTACTGGCATCACCCGCTCTTGTTGGACAGCACGGACGAAAAATTGGCTAAGAGCAAATCGTCACCAGCTTTGTCTGCCCGCCGTTTGGCGGGTGAAAGTTCAGCGGAACTTATGGATAATTTGCGTCACCGAATGCTTCCGCTTGGAATTTCCTTATCTGATGCTTAAATAAGGCGAACGGGGTATTGGCCCTGAACAAGGACTTCTCCCGATGACTATATTGTTGGTTCTCCTCATTATTGGCGCCGCTGGTGCGGTGGCCTTCGCGTTAATCCGCGGATTGCATGCTTTTGCCAATTTACGGCCGGCCGATGTGGACGAAGCGGGCTTGCCCAAATCGCTCACTGTGCAGAACAAGATGATGTTTGCGCGCGTGAAGTGGCAGGCAATCACGATTGTCTTGCTTGCTGTTTTGGTGGTCATTGCCGGGTCGCAATAAGCAAAGCGATCATGGTTAAGCTTAATAAAATTTACACGCGGACCGGCGATGATGGCACAACTGGCCTCGTCGATGGATCACGCGTGTCGAAAACGGCGGCACGGTTGCAGGCGATTGGCGAAGTCGATGAAGCCAATTGCGCTCTGGGTGTTGCGATCCAGTCGCTTGCCGCAGACGAAGGCGACACGCCGTTGGTCAATGACCTGCGTCGAATTCAAAACGATCTTTTCGATTTAGGTGCAGATATCGCAACGCCGGGGGAAAGTTTTGAACCTTCTCCTATGGAGCTGCGGATCATTGCGCCTCAGGTTGAATGGCTTGAGGCGGCGATTGATGCCGCCAATGCCCAACTTCCGCCGCTGACCAGCTTCATTCTGCCCGGCGGCAGCTTGCCAGCCGTTCAGATGCATATGGCACGCGTAATTTCGCGTCGCGCCGAGCGTGCGCTTGTGGCGGCATCGCTTGAAGTGGCGATCAATCCGCAGGCGCTGCATTACCTCAACCGTCTTTCGGACTATCTCTTCACTTTGTGTCGCTTAATTAACGCAACACGGGGCGGCGATATATTGTGGGTGCCAGGCGCATCGCGTTAACTGCAGACGTTAAGGTTCGGGCCTTTGTAGTCCAAAGGCTTTACCGTTTTCGTCCGCAGGGCCCGAGGGAGTCGATTACAAATTTATAATCGGCCTTCGCGCGGGCGATATCTGCATTCAACACGCCTTCAACGCGATCAGAAGGCAGCGCACGTGGAAGGCCGCATGCGAGGCGGTACCATAATAAGGTAAAACGCTGCGGCGCGGTTGCTGATGCGTCAATGACCTCGGCTGTTGAAACGGCCCATTGCTTTTGCTGACCTGGGCGGCTCAAGATTGTAAGCGACAGCGGCTGATCATTGTTTGTTTTCAAGAAAATCTGGGTTTCACCTTCCCCCAAAACGGTCCCGGCGCTGTGAAAGGCGCTGCTCACGCCAGCAATATGTGGCGCCGCATTCACTTGGACAGCTTCTTTTACGATGGCGCGGACGATTGCATCGTTAGCGGTGCTAAATGATGCGAGCGCATTTGGCCGCGTCAGTTGGACCTCGCCGGGGCGACCGGTCACCTGTCGGCCAAACAGATAGATGCGTTGTTTTTGAAGCTTGGGAATTTTTCCTTTACCATTTTTGGGTACATCTAGCAGGAAACGGATGCGTGGCGTGACGCCTCCTTCGCCACGAATCAAGGCCATGACATCGGCCTCAACTAGCACGCGTTCGACCGAGGCCGGGACACCTGCCGCTTGTTCAGCCGATAATTTTCGGACATTTCTGATGGTCACATCGACAATAAGAGGCGATATTACCACCAAATCGGCAATATCTGCATAGCTTGCATTATCGGCTGCGACGACAAAGGATGGTGGCAGGTCAAGTGGCGCTTGCGACAATGATGATGTACTGAGTCCCAGTAAAATCAAGCATAAAGCTGTTTTTCCATGAACGAATCGCATGCATTATCCTTTTCATTGCGCGCTGGTGGACGTGATTTGACCCTCTATCATATAGTTGGTTATTGCCTACCCATCCATGAATTGCGCCTTAATCGCAGAATCCGGATTGCTTGGCCCGAAAGGGTTGGCTAATGCGTCGGTGAATCGAGCAAAAAAAAAGACAGAATTCGATATCGCAGGGGTACATCAGGGATGTATTAAAACATGTCTGTATGATGTACTGTTTTGTTTTGAAGGTAGGAGAGTTTTTTCCGCATGGCATATGCTGATCAAGATGGGATGAGCACAAACCGTTTGGTTTCTGTCATCATTGTTATCCTACTTCACGCTTTCCTCGGTTATGCCTTGGTTACGGGTCTTGCGTATGACGCGGTCACGACCATCAAGGAAAAGATGACCGTAGTAGACGTGAAGGAAGAAGAGCCACCCGAAGAAGAAGAGCCGCCGCCCGAGCCCGAAAAGCAGATCGAGCCGCCGGTTGTCTCACCTCCGCCTTTGGTTCAGACGGTTACGCCGCCGCCAACGATTCGTACCGTTGCTACGCCGCCGCCCTCTGCACCGATTGTGCCTACGGCAGCTCCACCGGCGCCACCACCGCCACCAGCGGGGCCAACTGCTGAAGCGAGGCCACGCGGCAACCCAGGCAATTGGGCTAATACGAATGACTATCCGTCGCGTGCGTTGCAGCAAGAGCGTGAAGGGACCACCGGTTTTCGTGTTACGATTGGTGTTGATGGCCGCGTCATTGAATGCGTTGTTACGCAGTCAAGCGGTCATGACGATTTGGACGCTGCGACCTGCAACAACGTAAAGCGGCGCGCACGTTTTGAACCTGCCGTTCGTAACGGTGAAAAGGTACAAGGTTCTTACTCCAACCGCGTAAGGTGGCAGATACCGAAATAATTTAACGGCCCGGCAAAGGGGTAGCCTTCGCGCCGGGTCTTTTTTGCTAGATAGTTCTATTTTTTGAGAGGTAGTTAAAATGTCGATTTTGTTTCTGACTGCGGCTGGAGCCGCAAATCCAGATGTGGCCGCACAATTCGGTCTTATCCCTGCACTGAACGAAGGTGGTCCAATTTCATGGTCGATCTTCATCGTCATGGTTATCATGTCGATCTTCTCGTTTTACATCATGTTCACCAAGCTTTTCGAGCAGCAGAAGGTTATGAACCAGTATAAAGAAGTTCGTGCGCAGTTTTGGCGCGCCGCAACACTTGAAGAAGGTGCTGCAAAGCTCGACAAGAACAGTGCCTATCGTCAAGTTGTAGACGACGGTATCGCTGCACAAAAGCAGCATAGCCTTTTGACTGACCCAATCGAAGCACATGATTGGCTGCACGGCGCGATGGCTCGTTCGGAAGACTCGATCAACAACAAGCTTGCGGGCGGTTTGCCGTTCCTTGCAACCGTTGGTGCAACTGCTCCATTCGTCGGTCTGCTTGGTACTGTTATCGGTATCTACTCGGCACTGATCAAGATCGGTATCGCGGGACAAGCCGACATCGGTAAGATTGCTGGTCCAGTTGGTGAGGCACTTATCATGACTGCTATTGGTCTGTTCGTTGCTGTTCCTGCGGTTCTTGCCTACAACTGGCTTCAGGCCCGTAACAAGACCATCGCGCGTAGCCTGGCAACTTTCTCGAACGATGTGCTCGGCTATATCTCTTCGGGTGGCCGCGTTAAGCCTGCCGTTCCTGCGGCAGCACCAAGCAAGCCAGCGCCAGCAGCGGTTAAGAAGTAAGATTGGGTGAGGGCTGCGTTTGCGCGCAGCCCATCCGCCAGCTTGTGCTGGTGCTCGATTTTTGACCCAATTTAGTTAGAGAGGATTGGCCAATGGCAATCAGTTCAGGAGGCGGCGGCAATGATACGCCAATGTCTGACATCAACACGACGCCGCTCGTCGACGTCATGCTGGTGCTCTTCATCGTGTTCCTTATTGCAATTCCGGTTGCGATTCAGACAGTGAAAATGGACATTCCGGTCATCAAGTTTGAACCCACTAAAGCAAAGCGTGAAAATGTTTTGTTGTCAGTGACAACAACTGATGTGGCCGGACGCGACCCAGGTGACCCCGCGTATCAAGGGGCAAATCCTGGTGGCGAGTGTCGCATTTACTGGAATGTTACCCCGGTCGATTCGACAGAATTGGTCGATCGTGCTGCAAAGCATCTGAAGGCCGAATTTGAAAAGCTTGGTGGCGAAGAAGCCGCAGCTGCTGGACAAATCTTGCCTGAGATGTTGCCTGAGGCGCACATCCGCGGTGATATTAACACGCCCTATCGTTGCATAGGTGGTGCAATTTACACCATGCAAATGGCTGGTTTCGCGCGCGTTGGCTTCATTTCGTCGCCATTCGAAAACGCGAATGTCCAGTAAGCAAATTAAGGAGCAATCATCATGGCAATGAGTGGCGGTAACGATGATGGCCAGCCGATGATGGAAATGAACACGACGCCGTTGATCGACGTCATGCTCGTTCTCCTCATCATGCTGATGATCACCATCCCCCCGGTTTCGCACGCCGTTAATATTGACCTTCCGGTCAATGACCCTAACGCACCACCACCGGTCGACCCAATTGATCCTGTGATTAACAAGATCATAATTCTACCGAACAGCAGCATTCAATGGAATGGCACGCCTGTGACATTGCAGCAAATGGAGCAATATTTGGTTCGAACGACGTCAATGAATCCAGAGCCGGAGCTGCAGTTCCAGCCGGCCCCGACGGCGCCCTACGACACTGTTGATAAGGCGTTGGTCTCGGTGAAGCGCAGCGGCATTACAAAGTTCGGATTTGTTGGAAACGAACAATATCGCGTATTTGGCAAGGCCGCGCGCGAGGGACGGTAGTCTAAGGACTTCGAACTAATCGACATGGAAAAGGCGGCGTAGCAATGCGCCGCCTTTTTTGTTGAGGGGCTGTGACTTGGTTCCAGAAAGCGAAACTAGGGCATTATTTCACAATTACGGCAGACAAAGCTGAAGCCGTCGCTTCATATAGCATGAAGCCGTCGCTTCATATAGCATGAAGCCTATCTCACTTTATGCTAGATAGGCAGGCGTGAGGGTGCCCAACCTGCGCTGATAGAATGTTGCGTGGAAGCACATACGATGTTGAAAGTGCCGACGTAATCAAGCTGCACCAAAATTAATTTCCGCGGGAAAGTCGCGACATCAATATGGCTGCCCGCTTTGCTTGGCGCTTGATGCTGGCCAGATCGACTGTCTCCCCGGGTGCATGATCGCCCTTGCTGTAGACCCCAAGTCCGACAAGACCATCCACATCATTGGCAACGAAGCTGATATCGCCAGCACCGCGTTTCAGCGGGTCCAGAACAGGCTGTCCGGCAAGGCCAAGGTCTCGGTTGACAGCGTTAAGACCAGCAAGCAGCGCCTTGTTGCCGTCGGTCGGTGCCATGGCAGGGTAGCTGCCAGGATCAAAAATGATCTTCGCTTTTGTCTTGGGGGCCGAGGCCTCCACGATGCTGCGCATTTTTACGCGAACACGAGCGCTCTGTTCTTCGGACAATGTCCGGAAATCGCCATACGCCATGGCCAAGCCGGGGATGATATTCGTCTTACCCTTGGCGTTCACGCGGACGCCATCTGCATCAACGTTCACTTCCTGACCAGCTGCTACCAAGCCGACGTTGAACGTCAAATTCGGTTCAGGTAGCTCCATGCGGAACCGGTTCAGGATACGCGCCAGTTCAAAAGCCGCGCCATCGCCATAAGTGGCGTCAAATATCAGGGAGCTGTGTCCCGTGACACCCGACACTTCCAATTTCCAGCTATTCGATGACCGTCGCGATATGACGCCCATGTCCTTGCCATTCTCAATCGAAAGCCCCTCAAAATCGAGCGCTACATCCGCGGTTTTGCCAGCTGCGATCAACGGCGCACGTGTCACGTCAATCGGCTCGCCGGCATCCTCCTCATCGCCCGTCATATGGATTTCTATATTTGCGTTCTTCAGCGTTCCCGCCGCCTGCATAGCGCGCAGGGCGGACACGATGACAACCATGCCGCCCTTATCATCGCCAGCACCTGGACCGACGGCTTCATTGCCATTGCGCACAAAGGTCTGGAACGGGCTATCGGCTTCAAACACTGTATCGAGATGCGCAATGAGCAATAGTTTCTTTGTGCCCTTCTTGCCCATCTTAGTCGCGACGAGGTGGCCCGAGCGCCCCGCTTTAGCCATATCAATCCATTCAACCTTGAAGCCCAACGGCTCCAGTTCGACGCGCATCATGTCGCCAACTGTTTTTACACCCGGAAAGTTCATGGTCCCCGAATTCTGGTTCACCAGCTTTTCAAGAAGGGCAATAGAGCGCTCATATTCCGCGTCGACGGTCGCGACCATTTTGGCTTCGGGAGCAGACAATTTGGCATGTGCCACAGGTGAAAGCGCGACAAAGGCAATGCTGCTGCACAGCATGAAGGCACGGAATTTCATAATCTACTCCTAGTTAAGTTAGGGTTGATGTGCCGTGCTTTGTCGGTTGAGGCAAGGGCGTTGAACAGCCCCAATTTAAGCGGGCGTTTTGTCCGACAAAATATGTTCAAGAATGAAATGCGGGACAGTAAGTGTGGATATCAAAATGAATGCCGTCCGGATGATACCCATGTCAGCGGGAACGGGGCCTTGAAACACGAACATCAGGGCACCCAAACCTAATGACAAAGCGAATACTGCGATAATGATAGCGGCCTTCTTCAATGGCGAAAGGTCACCTGTTTCGCGCAACGCGTCAGCCATGTGGCGCGGCGAATGTAGGCCACAGAAGAATATTGCAAATGCAATAAGCGGCGGTAGGAACATGGCGGCGATGATGCAGGAAAGGACCTCCAACGCGCTTTGCTTGTCATTATGTCGGAATGCCCAATAAGCAAAGACGAGGCTACCCAAGGCTGCTGGTACAGACGCCGCACCAAGTAATGCCGCAATCACTGCGCCATTTTCGCTGCCGGTTAGTGCAGCGAATATCATGGCAACATCGTCAGGGCTGGCAAGCGCTGGCAATGCCACCAAAGCCCATCCGACCATCATGGCCAAAAACGGGTCAACGCCGCCACGCCAATCACGGCTAAAATGCACGATGGAGATGACGAGAAATGAAATCAGCGCTAGTTCAGGCACCTGCAACCATAAAAGCACCATGGCACCTGCACAGCCGAGATAGCCGCCAATGATCTTGGCCTTGCCGGCAGATCTCTTTTGTCCGAAATGGGCCGCGGCAATTTCAACGTCCAATGTTCCGTGCGGTATACCCGCAAGCACAATGGCGACAGCAGCCAGCATATTGGAATGCGTGCCGCCCATGACGCCCCAAAAGCGATCAACGAAAATCAGCAGAAGAGTAGCCACCGGTAACGCAAACAGGCGCAACATTTTTGGAAATGTTGCGCCTGCAGAATGCGAGTATAAAATTGTAGTCATTTAGGAATGTACATCGCCGAAGCGACGCACGTCCTTTTTTTAGCCATGGGCCTTATCGCCATATTCTGCTTGCGACTTGCGTACTGCGATCATGTAGATCAATACGCCGACGCCAGCCTTTGCGATCAAGTCAGCAATTGTATAGCCGACTTGTACGCCTACGGTTACGTCCGAACCGCTTAGGTTGGTGTAAGGGATCATGTATACAATCGGGTAGAAACCCCATGATGCGAAGGTCAACAAACGTGCCTTCTTCACCAATTCGCGAACATTCTCTGGCTGATTATTAATCGATGCACCGAGACCAGCGAACAGCTGCCACATAATGTAGACAAATGGTATCGCCGACAATGTGCCCCACAATACGCGGGTTGGAATGTCAGTTGCGATTTCACCTGGGTAACCCAAGACAATCATCAAAGCTGCGGCGCTGCCGAGCTTGATTGACTTTGACACTGTTTCTTCTTGGCTCAATCGCATCACGAGAATAAGCTCAATCAACAAAAGTGGCACAGTTAACAACCAATCGACATAGCGATAGGCGTCGTTAAATGCATAGCCGCTTGCGGTCACTATGCCGCCTTCAACGGAATATGCACCTTCCCAGCTCTGAAAAATACGGAAGTAGTGATATGCAGCAATGGCAGTAACCAAGCCGGAAATCGTAAGAGCTGTCTTGTAGGCTGGGCCTACTTGCGAGCGACCGAGCCACAAAAACAGCGTCGCCGCTGCCATGGTAGCAAATGTAAATGAGAATGCATTATAGACCAATGAATATTGGCCAAAAGTAAGATTTTCCATGTTTCTCTCCCCCCTTTATTTGACACTTCTAAAAGTATCGGGAGAGTAGATGGTAACCTAAGCATTTGATGTGTCAACCCATCCATTATACCGCTTTTACCCCTATATTGCTCTAAATATTCCGCTAATTGCCTCCACTGGTGGGTTAGGGGGTGGTGCTATTTATCTGTACTTGATTGTAACTATGCGCGACTGAATGCCTTGCTATCGAACTGAAAGCCGGCGCTTCAATACCGCATGAAAATTGCCGTATGGCTATAGAAAAGGTGATGAAGGCATCATCACGGCGCTAATGGGAGGCGCTAGACGAAATGGTGCTTGCGCGTCTCAATAGGAACATTGCGTTCAGCTTTGGGGTCAGCAAACAGACTGTCAAAATGAACCGATCATGATGCATGGAAAGTTGGACATGGCCAGTTTTGCGGATGCCATTCGGATCGCTGTCGAAAACGTACTCTGAAAAGGGCCTTTTGTCCCCAAACTGTAGCTTGGGAAGGTGGCGAAATGGAACAAAACGCTGCAGAACCAATTACACTTTCACGAAACATTTACGTGAAAAGAGAAGCTCATGAAAAATTCGATTTTTCTAACTGGAATCGCGCTATCTATTTTGACCCCTTCAATTGTTATGGCGCAGGACGATGGTTGTCGGCGTGACGGCAATGGCCGGATTGTTGGTACCGTCATTGGCGCAGGCGCAGGCGGTGTATTGGGGAATGTCGTCGCCGGGCGCGGCGACAAGACCGAGGGCGCGATAATCGGCGCTATAGTTGGTGCGGTTATCGGCAATCAGGTATCAAAATCAGACCGTGGCAATTGTCGCACGGCTTATGGTTTTTACGATGAGCAAGGCCGTTGGCACGCAACAGGCGTCAGCACGTCCGATGCCCGTGGCTATTATGATCGCAATGGCACTTGGGTTGATGGTCAACCAAACGGATATTATGACAATGGGCGATGTTTCACGGCGAACGGCGATCTTGAAAACGCCGGCTATATCGACCGAGCTGGTAATTGGGTGCCTGCATCATCCGTCGGCTATTATGACCGCAACAATCAGTGGGTAGGCGGCATGGCTACGGGCTATTACGACACCAACGGTCGTTGGGTCGCAGGCCCCACGCGTGGCCGGTATGACGCACGTGGCCGATGGATTGCCGGTGATACGGGATATGCGAATGAAAACAGCGCTAATTGGAATGCGGTGGAGCAGCCCGGCTATTACGACACCAGCGGTCGCTGGGTCACTGGCCGAGCCTATGGCTATTATGACGCGCGGGGTCGCTGGGTTTCAACACGGCAGGGCAGTTATCAGAACAACGATAACGGTCCGAACAACCCATATCGCCCAGGCACAGGGCAATACGCACTGAACCAAATGCCAACGGATATTGCGGGACGGATCAGTTGGATGCGGGCATATATCCCTAACGCAGTGCAATCGCAGCACATGAACCGGACGGCAGCACAATATGCGCGTCGTGAGCTGACCGCGATTGAAGCGCAGAACCGCCAGTTCAATCGGGACGGCCGCTTCACCCAGCGTGAAAGGCAGATGATACAGCGGCGCCTGGACCGGCTAACGATCCGCTTTCAACAAAGCGAACGCCAATCGCGCAACAATTAAAGCCAAAAAATAAGGCCCGGCAGTCCCCCAACCGCCGGGCCTTTAGCACTGATCCGATGCGTTAGGATCAGTAGCTATAATACATGTCGAACTCGACAGGGCTTGGCGTCATTTCCCAACGGGCGACGTCTTCCATCTTCAGTTCGATATAGCTTTCAATCTGGTCCTTCGAGAACACATCACCCTTCAACAAGAAGTCATGATCCGCGGCCAGGGCATCAAGCGCTTCGCGCAGTGAACCGGCAACGGTTGGGACTTGTGCCAGTTCTGCTGGTGGCAGGTCGTACAGGTTCTTATCCATGGCTTCGCCTGGGTGGATTTTGTTTTGAATACCGTCGAGTCCAGCCATGAACAACGCAGCATAGCACAGATATGGATTGGCCATTGCGTCAGGGAAGCGGACTTCTACGCGCTTTGCCTTGGCACCAGCGCCATAAGGGATACGGCAAGAGGCGGAGCGGTTACGCGCCGAATAAGCGAGTAACACAGGGGCTTCATAACCCGGAACCAAACGCTTGTAGCTGTTGGTGGTCGGGTTGGAGAATGCGTTAATTGCCTTGGCATGCTTGATGATGCCGCCAATGAAAAACAGGCACATTTCCGACAAGCCAGCATAGCCATCGCCGGCGAAGAGCGGTGTCTTACCTTCCCAGATCGACAAATGGGTGTGCATGCCTGAGCCGTTATCTTCCTTGATAGGCTTTGGCATGAACGTTGCGGTCTTGCCATAAGCGTGCGCCACCTGATGCACGACATATTTGTAGATCTGCATACGGTCAGCGGTCTGCGTCAGCGTACCAAAGGTCAAGCCAAGCTCATGTTGGGCTGCAGCAACTTCATGGTGATGCTTGTCGCATGGCAAACCCATTTCCAACATGGTCGAAACCATTTCGCCACGGATATCCATAGCGCTGTCGACAGGTGCGACAGGGAAATAACCGCCCTTGGCGCGTGGGCGGTGGCCCATATTGCCGCTTTCATATTTCGTGCCGCTGTTGGTTGGCAATTCGATATCATCAATCTTGTAATAAGACGTGTTGTAGCTGTTTTCGAAACGCACATCGTCGAACATGAAGAATTCGGCTTCTGGACCGACATAAACGGTATCGCCAATGCCCGTAGTCTTCAGATAGGCTTCGGCGCGCTTGGCGGTCGAACGCGGATCGCGGCTGTATAACTCACCGGTCGATGGCTCAACAATGTCGCAGAAGATGATCATCATCGGCGTTGCTGAGAATGGGTCAACATATACCGCATCGAGATCTGGCTTCAGGATCATGTCGGATTCGTTGATCGCTTTCCAGCCTTCAATCGAAGAGCCGTCGAACATCAGGCCGTCTTCCAATTCATCCTCGCCAATGACGCCGGCGCACATCGTCAGATGTTGCCATTTACCCTTGGGATCGGTGAAGCGTACATCGACCCACTCGATTTCCTCATCCTTGATGCGTTTGATGATGTCTTTGGCTGAAGTGCCCATAATGCGTTCCTTCTTTTGCGTTTCTTTTTGGTGATTTGGATGGTTTATACGGCGTCGTTATCGCGTTCGCCTGTGCGAATGCGCAGCGCGGTCTCAACGGGGATAACGAAAATCTTGCCATCGCCAATGCGGCCCGTTTGCGCGGCGGCGGCAATCGCCTCAACGACGCGATCGGCAAGACCGTCTTCAACGACAACCTCGAGCTTTACCTTGGGCAAGAAGTCTACGACATATTCGGCGCCGCGATATAATTCGGTATGGCCCTTTTGACGGCCAAAGCCCTTGGCTTCGGTCACGGTGATGCCCGATACGCCAACTTCGTGCAGCGCCTCTTTCACTTCGTCCAGCTTGAACGGCTTGATGATCGCTTCGATCTTTTTCATAACATTTCCTTGTATGACGCGTGAGGCATAGGCTCCGCGCGCACGTATGATAGGGTTATCCTATCAAGTATCGTGCCAAATCGGGTGGCGCACAAATTCCCGATTTTTAAGAGATTGAGGCAATGGCATCTGCCTAAATTTTAGGCAGATGCCAGATTCATGGGCAGCAGATTTTACTTGGCTGCTCTTTTTGTGCCGCCGCTTAAGGCCGCGTCATTGGCCTTCGCATAATGCGCACGGCTGACAACATAAGCGCGCACTTGCTCGGCTTCTTTGGGGCTTAGTACGCTGCTAAAGCTGACCATACCATTGCCTTTCAAGATACCGTCGATGACAACGGATTTCCATGTAGCCGCATCGGCAATCGTACCCGATTTGCGTAAGTCCGGCAGCACGCCGTTGCCAACCGCGCCAGGGCCGTGGCAGACGAGGCAATAACGTTGATAATTGGACCCCCCCGCCGCGATATCAGCTGGCGTCCCGAACTGCTTGGTCGGTTTCCACACATAAGGTGCGGTTTCTGGCAAGGCTGGCAAAGTGACTTTGCCGCCCAGTTTCAGAACGATCAAGCGCGGCAGATTGGGTACAGCCGCGCTCGTTGATCCTGCATAGCCAGACACCAAGGGGAAAGCGCCGCCCTTGCTCGTGAGGAACGCCACATATTGTTCGCCATCGACAGTGTAAGTGGACGCGCCGGACAATACGCCAGACTGCACATTGAGGTTGAGCAACTGCTTGCCCGTATCCGCCGCATAAGCGCGGAATTCGCCCATCGCTGTGCCTTGGAACACAAGGTTTCCGGCCGTGGTCATTGTCCCGCCATTCCAAGATGCGGGATGGTTGACGGTCCATTTGGCTTTGCCCGTCTTGGGATCAAACGCCACCAATTTACCAGTCGTAGCGGCCTTCACCGCCTTTACGAAATTGACATCATCCGGAAGGTCCGCCGTTGCCATCGCGCCGCCGATATTAAAGCCAAGTTTTTTACGCTCCATCTCATTTGGTGCAATTGGCGGGAGATATGCGCCGCCGATATACATAGCTGGAATATAGACCAAGCCCGTTGCCGGGTTGAAGCTCATCGGGTGCCAATTATGCGCGCCAAGTGCCGACGGGTTCGCCAGATATAGCTTGCCAGTTTTTTCGTAACGCGCTTCTGGATTTTCAATCGGACGCCCGGTTTTTAGGTCATACCCAGTCGCCCAGGTGATGCCATCAATAAACGGGTCGGCCGACAGCAATTTGCCATTCGACCGGTCTATCGTGAAGAAAAATCCATTTTTGGGTGCGTGATACAAAACTTTGCGTTCTTTGCCGCCACGCGTTTCGGTAGCCAAGATGATCGGCTGCGTCGCGGTATAGTCCCAGCTTTCTGCTGGGGTTTCCTGATAATGCCACACATATTCGCCAGTGTCGGGTTTGAGCGCGACGATGGACGAGAGGAACAGATTGTCGCCTTCTCCATTGGATCTTATGCCATGGTTCCACGGGTTGCCATTGCCAACGCCGAGATACAGCTGATCGAGTTCGGCATCATACACAATCGCGTCCCACACGGTCCCGCCGCCCCCGCTTTCACGCCAGTCACCCTTTTTGGGCTTCGCGCTCCAGGTTTTGGTTGCTGCGGTTTTGAGGATTTTGTCGCTGGCCGCGTTGTCCGGTTCGCCTTTAGGATTTGGCGTGGTGTAGAAACGCCATGCCTTTTTACCGGTGGCCGCATCATAAGCGGTGACATAACCGCGTGCGCCAAATTCCGCGCCACCAAAGCCGATAACAACCTTGTCCTTCACCACACGCGGGACGCCGGTGATGGTGCCGTTCGATTCGAGATCAAGCGTCTGCGCGCTCCAATTCTGCTTTCCGGTGCTCGCATTGAGAGAAATCAGACGACCATCAATGGTACCGACGAAAACACTGCCCTTCCAAAAAGCGACACCGCGATTGACTACGTCGCAGCAAGCTTTGACGCCGCGCGCTTTGTCTACTTCGGGGTCGAAACTCCATAATGGTTTTCCGGTTTTGGCGTCATAGGCAAAAACTTTCGACCACGCGGTGGAGACAAACATTTTGCCATCGACGACCACCGGCGTTGCTTCTTGCCCGCGTGCATCTGGTAGGTCGGTAAACCAGGCGATGCCTAAGTCCTGCACATTGCTGTCGTTAATCAGCGTCAACGGGCTGTGCCGTTGTTCATTATAATTGAAACCGGTCATCGCCCAGTTGGCGCCGTCACCCCCGGTTTTCAAATAATCACCGTCAATCGCGGCAAAGGCTGGATTGTCCGAATCCATCGCCGATTTTTGGCAGGAACCCAATAGCAATGCAGCGCTTAACAATGCAGCAGCGGCCAAAATCTTTTTTGTCATTTTATCTCTCCCCCGAAAGGAGAAGCTATGCCGATGCCGCGTGCGCGTCCAGTATGAATTTAATCGGCGGATTAAATTATATGTTGAATGGCCATTTTCATTTCGGCAGCTGCCTTGTCGTAAACGCGCGCGCGCAGATTATGGACTGTTTCATCTGAGGAACTTTTGAGGGAACCGCCGCCGAAGGGAGGCGCGGGATCATATTCGAGTGCCAATTGAATGGTCCTTGCGACATCTTCGCTCGCGATTTTCGCAATAAGGTTCAGCGCGAAATCAATACCTGAGGTGACGCCGCCTGCGGTTATCAAATTGCCATCATGCACGACGCGCGCTGGCACGTGCGTTGCGCCGAACAGGGGGAGCAACTGCGTATAGGCCCAATGGCACGTTGCCTTTTTACCTTGAAGATAGCCTGCCGCGCCAAGGATGAACGCGCCGGTACACACGCTGGTGATATAATCCGCACCCTTGGCTTGTTGCCGGACAAAATCGACAAGGGCGGTATCGGCAATCGCATCGCGGACGCCATGCCCGCCGGGCACGCATAAAATGTCGGCTTGCGGACAATCGGCAAAGCTGGAGCGCGGCAAGATTGAAAAACCGCAGTCGGTTGTGACCGCTGCGCCATCTTTGGTAACGACGTGCACCTGCGCGCCGGGCAGGCGGGACAAAAACTGCACGGGCCCCGTGAAATCGAGCTGCGTTACATTGTCGAACAGGACGAAAACGATATGCATATAGCCCCGCGTGGTAGCCGTTTAGATTAACTCAATCGCCAGCGCCGTCGCCTCACCGCCGCCAATGCACAAGGACGCGATGCCGCGTGTCTTGCCATGACGTTGCAGTGCCGCAACCAAGGTTGTAATAATCCGCGCGCCTGACGCACCAATGGGATGGCCAAGCGCGGTAGCGCCGCCATGAACATTAATCTTGTCATGCGATATGCCAAGGTCATGCATCGCAAACATGGCGACGCAGGCAAAGGCCTCATTCACTTCAAACAGGTCGACATCATCGATGGTCCAACCGGCCTTTTCCAAGCATTTGTTGATCGCGCCGACAGGTGCCGTGGTAAATGCTGATGGTTCCTGCGCATGCGCGGCATGGGCAATGATGCGGGCAACGGGTGTTTGGCCATTGGCATCGGCGACCGACTGACGCGCGAGGACAAGCGCTGCTGCGCCATCGGAGATGGAAGAGCTGGTTGCCGCTGTAATCGTGCCGTCCTTGGCAAAAGCTGCTTTCAGTGTGGGAATTTTGTCGGGCATGCCCTTGCCGGGTTGTTCGTCTGTGTCGACAATGACATCGCCTTTGCGCGTGGCAACGGTCACAGCGACGATTTCCTGCTTGAACGCGCCATCGGCAATCGCTTTTTGTGCGCGCCGCAGCGATTCAATCGCGTAGGCATCCTGCGCCTCGCGGGTCAGTTGATAATCATTGGCGGTGTCTTGCGCGAATGTGCCCATGGCGCGTCCAGCCTCATAGGCGTCTTCCAAGCCATCCAAGAACATATGGTCATAGGCCGTGTCATGGCCAATGCGCGCGCCGCTGCGATGCTTTTTCAGCAAATAAGGCGCATTGGTCATGCTTTCCATGCCGCCCGCGATAACATAATCGACTGAGCCGGCGACGATCGCCTCGCTGCCCATGATAACGGTTTGCATGCCCGATCCGCATACTTTGTTCACCGTCGTTGCCTGCACCGATTTGGGCAAGCCAGCCTTGATCGCGGCTTGACGGGCAGGCGCTTGGCCCAAGCCAGCGGGAAGAACGCAGCCCATGTAGATGCGCTCAATCATGGCGCCATCGACTCCCGCGCGTTCCACTGCGGCCTTTACTGCGGTCGCGCCAAGGTCGGTTGCCGAAACGTCCGCCAATGCCCCCTGCATCGCGCCCATGGGCGTGCGGGCGTAGGACAGGATTACGACGGGATCGGCGTTGCGCATGGGAGTTTCCTTTGACTTGGATTTAACGCCCTATAGGCCGCCGATCCGTCAAAAACAAACGTGAATCACCCTTGGTCGCCGCCTCAGAACAAGGCCTTCAAATCGCGTTTCAGGATCTTGCCATTGGCGTTGCGAGGTAAAGTATCCTGCGTGAAGATGATCTTTACCGGCACCTTGAACTTCGCGAGACGTTCGCTGACATAATGTCGAAGCTCCTCCTCCGTAGCGGTCATGCCGGGTGCCAAATGCACGACGGCTGCGGGTTCTTCGCCTAAGGTTTGATGCGGGATGCCCACCAAAGCTGCGTCGGTAACGGCAGGATGTTCGTAGAGAATATTTTCGACTTCCGACGAATAGATATTCTCGCCACCGCGAATGATCATGTCCTTTGCACGGTCAACGATGAAGCAGAAACCTTCGTCATCCACCCGCGCAAGGTCGCCTGTACGCACCCAGCCATCGACAAATGTTTCGGCGGTGGCGTCGGGACGGTTCCAATAGCCTTTAACGATTTGCGGGCCGCGTGCCCATAATTCGCCTACTTCACCAATGGGCAATTCCGTGGTGCCATCCTCGGACATGATTTTCAGATCGGATACCGCGACCGCCGGGCCGCAGCTCTCCGGACGATTGAGATAATCTTCAGCCAAGTGCGAAGTTACGGTCGCCATGGTTTCGGTCATGCCCCAGCCATTGCCGGGCAAAGCGCCGAATATTTCGTGGATTTTGCTCACCAATTCCGGCGCAGATGGTGCACCGCCATAGCTGATCGCGTCGATAGAACTGAGATCATATTTTTCGCGGTCTGGATGTTCGATCAACTGCCAAGCGATAAACGGTACGCCGCCCGTGGCATTGACCTTTTCGCGCTCGATAATCTCGAATGCTTTCACGGTATCCCATTTGTGCAATAATATGATTTTGTGGCCAGCTTGAATCGTAGGGATCATCGATGCCGAACAGGCGGTGACGTGGAACATCGGGATCACAAGCAAGGAAGCCCGAATGCTGGGCTCTGGCAAAGAATCGCCCCGACGCAGCACCGTCGCCGCGCCCGAATAGGCACTGGACAAGCCATTGGTGAGCAAATTGCGATGTGATCCCAATGCGCCCTTGGGTTTGCCGGTTGTGCCGCTCGTGTAGAAAATAGTGACGGCATCATCAGGTGCTATTGCGACGTCCGGCAAGGGCAGGTCTGGCAAATTAGAATAGCTTTTGGGTTCGCCAATTATATTTTCGAGCGGGGTAGCAGGCTCTGCCATCGCGGCCCCACCGCTGCGCGCAACCATCACATGTTGCAGCGCGGGCATTTCGGCTTTGTACGGTGCAATGCGGTCCCAGCGTTCAGCATCGCAGATTAAAACAGCTGCGCCCGAATCGGCCATACCAAAGACCAACTCTTCGCCGGTCCACCATGCGTTCAACGGCACAACAATTGCGCCCGTCACGGCAGCGGCGAAAAAGGCGACCGGCCATTCGGGTAAGTTACGCATTGCAAGGCCGACGCGGTCGCCCTTTTTAATACCGCATTCTTTTAGCGCCTGCGCCAAGGACGCTACGGCGCGATGCCAGGCGTCATAGGTAACGCGCTCATCCTCATACACTACGAATTCGCGGTCACCGAATGCCACTTTGGCATGTCCGGCCAGCACGGCAAGATTGGGCAAGGCATTTTTCCAGACGCGCGTTGGCACGCCCTCAATCACAGCAGTTTCCATTTCAAATGGCATGCCCGGCGCACACAAGGCGGCCTTTACCTGATCACGAGTCATCACTGGCCAACCCGCAGGTGGCGTCCATTTTTTGCCTGCCTCGATCATGTTCTCTCCATTCCGTCGCGACGCTTTGCGCGTGTTCGCACTGTCGATACGCCAAAATGGTTTCAATGTGCAACGCTTCGCGCTAGCAAATCATCAACTGATTAAAGGGAGAGAAAGAATGACCGCAAATATGCAGACTGTGCTCGAAAAACAGCGCGCCGCGTTTACCGCTGCGATGCCGGAACCAATGTCGGTACGCCGCGACCGTATGGATCGCGCGATTGCTTTGTTGATCGACCATGCCGAAGATTTTGCAAAGGCCGTTTCGGCAGATTTCGGCCATCGCAGCCGTGAGCAAACATTGCTCACCGATATCATGCCTTCTGTCAGTGCGATGAAGCACGCGAAGAAGCATTTTGAAAGCTGGGCCAAGGGCGAGAAGCGCAAACCCACCTTTCCGTTGGGCCTTATCGGGGCCAAGGCGGAGGTCGTGTTCCAGCCCAAGGGCGTGGTCGGCGTCGTTGCGCCTTGGAACTTCCCTGTTGGCATGGTGATGGTGCCCATGGCGGGTATTCTCGCCGCCGGTAACCGCGCGATGATCAAACCCTCTGAATTTACAGAGCGGGTGTCGGCCTTGTTTGAAGAACTGGTGCCCAAATATTTCGCCGAAGAGGAAATGGCGGTTTTCACCGGCGGCGCGGACGTCGGCATGGCTTTTTCCAAGCTGGCCTTTGACCATATGATCTTCACCGGCGCAACGAGCGTTGGCAAGCATATCATGCGCGCCGCCGCCGACAATCTGGTACCGGTCACATTGGAACTTGGCGGCAAGTCGCCGACCATCATTGGCCGCAGCGCGGACAAGAAAAAAGCGGGCGAGCGGATCGCATTGGGCAAGATGATGAATGCTGGCCAAATCTGCCTCGCGCCCGATTATTTGTTGGTGCCAAGCGATCAGGAGCATGATGTCATTGAGGCTGTGAAGGCTGGCGTCACCGCGCAATATCCAAAATTGCTGCACAATGACGATTACACGTCGGTCGTGAATGGCCGCAATTATGAACGTTTGCAGAGCTATCTCGACGATGCGCGCGAAAAGGGCGCTGAGCTTATTGAGGTAAACCCGGCCAATGAGGAATTTGCCACGTCCAACGGCAACAAAATGCCGCTGACCATCGTCCGCAACGTCACCGACGATATGAAGGTGATGCAGGAAGAAATTTTCGGCCCCATCCTGCCTGTGATGACCTATTCAACGATGGATGAGGCCATTGATTATGTGAATGCGCATGACCGGCCACTTGGCCTCTATTATTTTGGATCGGACAAAGCCGAAGAAGATTGCGTGCTGACGCGGACTGTTTCTGGCGGTGTGACTGTCAATGATGTGGTCTTTCACAATGCGATGGAAGACCTGCCCTTTGGTGGCGTTGGGCCATCGGGCATGGGCAATTATCATGGCGCAGACGGGTTCAAGACGTTTAGCCATATGCGCGCCGTCTATCGCCAGACCGGCGTTGATGTTGCCGGCATGGGTGGGTTCAAAGCCCCTTATGGCAAGGCTACGCTCAAGACACTCGCAAAAGAGCTCAAAAAATAGAGGAGCGGAAGAATTAAGGATGCACTTGCATCATAGCGGAGGCTCGGTTAGAGGGGCCTCCGCTTTATCGGGTTCGCTCGACAAAGATGTGCCCCAGTGGTGGAATGGTAGACGCGCTGGATTCAAAATCCTGTTCCGAGAGGAGTGCCCGTTCGAGTCGGGCCTGGGGCACCACTTATTTTCCCGACATTGCAGATTGCGGGTTTCTCAATTGGGAAACCAACTTCGCGGGTTCCGATTGACCCTTAAAATTTGATCATGATCCGCCGCACAAGGGCGGGTGATAGCGAGTAGATAAGCCGTAATAGCTTCACCATGCCGACATTGGCCTCCTTGGCATTAGTCGCAATGGCATCCACTATCTCTGCCGCACATTGTTTGGCCGACATTTTATTGCCGCTTATCCGGCCACGCGTCATCGCGGTATCAACCACGGGTGGGAGGGCTTCAATCACATGGATATGTGTGTCGCGTAAATTGTGGCGCAAAGATTGGGTGAAACTACGCAAACCAGACTTCGTCGCGCAATAGACTGGACCGCCCGCGCGCGGTGCAATGGCAAGGCCTGAGGTGACATTGACGATCACCGCCTCTGGCCGCTTCAATAAGTTCGGCAGGAAATGGCCAATCAGATGCAGTGGCGCGTTAAGGTTTAGGAAAATAGCCTGATCCGTCAGCGCAAGGTCAAGGGGTTCCCCGGGGCCGAAATTTCCACTCATTCCCGCATTGTTTATAAGCATGTCGATAGGGCGATCCGCCAAAGCAGCGGCAAGCGCCGCACAGCCAGCGGGGGTAGAAAGGTCCGCTTGAATGGCCTCAAGACCTTCCGCCCGCGCGGATGCCAGCGCGTCTTCGCGGCGACCACATACAAGCACGGTTGCGCCTTTTGCTGTCAACTGGCGCGCGATTTCCAGACCAATGCCGTCTGTTCCGCCCGTCACCAATGCGGTTTTGCCTGAGATTTTCATGCTATGATTCTCCACCCCTTTGCTGCGTTCACCTATGTTATGATGTGACCTGCAGCGCGACAATGTCGCTCGCTTTATGGAGCCGCCAAGCGATCCAAGCGGATATCAAACAGGCTGCTGCAATCATGAACAAAGTGTCGGCAATGCTAACGCCAGCGCTTACCAGAAGGCTGTAAATAATCGCGCCAATCACCATAGCGCCCGAATTCACAATGTTATTGGCCGCAATGGTCCGCGCGGTTTGCGATTTCGCAACGGTGGTGGTCAAAAACGCATAAAGAGGCACCACAAACATCCCGCCTGCAATAGAAATGCCCAGCAGGTCGACAATCATCCGTTCGCCTTTGCCAAGCATCAGGAAATCATACCAATTCATCAACTCTTTACCGACCGGACCCCAATGGCTTACGGTCCACCATAGGTCGAGAACGAACAGCCCCATCACAATAACCGATGCGGGGGCATATTTCGCCGATACTGTTCCCTTGAGTAGGCGGTTTATTGCAATCGAACCAATGGCGATACCTACCGAGAAAAACGCTGTGAACAGCGTTGCGACCGTGTTGTCGCCGCCAATGGCATTCTTAACCATAGGCGGGAAAATCGATCCCAAGACGGCGCCAATGCCCCAAAAAAAGCTAATGGCCATGATTGCCATGAAGAGATGGGGGATGTGCATTGTGTCGCGCACTAACTGCCAACTGCTGCGGAAAATGTTCCAATCCATTTTGGCGGTCGGCGCGTCGCTTTCTGGTGGGGCATTTGGAACGGACTGCGCGGTCACCCGTCCAATGATGGCAACAATGATGATGCCGACGCCAGCAATGTCACCGGGGATAACGCCGCCTGCAATAGTACCACCCAAAATAGCTAAATAGGTTCCAGCCTCCACAAGGCCAGTGCCGCCCAGAACCTCATCTTTTTTCAGATGTTGCGGCAGGATGGCATATTTTATGGGTCCGAAAAATGTCGAATGCACGCCCATCGCGAACAAGGCGGCGAGCATTACCGGAATATTGTGAAGATATATGCCCGCCGCCCCAAATAGCATGATGAATATCTCGGCCGTTTTGACCATGCGGATGACTTTGGTTTTTTCAATCGTATCGGCCAATTGCCCCGCCAGTGCGGAAAACAGAAAAAATGGTAAGATGAACAGCGCGCCTGCAATTGCGTTAAAATTCGCTTCCTGCGTAGGGTCCGAATAAATTTCATAGGTGACCAACATCACCATCGCCATTTTGTAGAAATTATCGTTGAAAGCGTTAAGAAACTGGGTGACGAAAAGCGGCAGAAAACGGCGCTTGTTCATCAAAGACATTGTTGTGGCCATAAAATTACAAGCTTCCTATGCAAAGGATATGCCGTGTCTTAGCCGCCGGTTAGAAGCATGGCAAAGCGCATTTCTTTCGGCAGGTAAATAGTCAGGTGATTTTGTCTACGCAGCACGCTATCAATGCGGCATGCTTAGCTTGCCCAATCTTCTCACTCTGTCGCGAATTTTCGCGGTGCCCATTTTGGTTTTTCTTTTGTGGCCGGGAACAAAGCCGATGAGCGTGCAACCGATGCCGCTCGATTATGCTTTTGCTTTTGTGCTGTATTGCCTGATGGGCATCACCGATTATTTCGACGGTTATCTGGCGCGGGCGCAAGGCGCAGTCTCCAAATTGGGTGTTTTTCTTGATCCGATTGCGGACAAAATCATGATTGCCGCCGTTATCTTGATGTTGGTGTTTACCCGTGATGTGGAAGGATGGCATGTGATCGCCGCCTTAATCATTTTGTTGCGTGAGATGATTGTATCGGGCCTGCGCGAATTTCTTGCCGGACTGCAGATTTCGGTGCCCGTGTCCAAACTCGCCAAATGGAAAACAACATTCCAATTGGTCTCGCTTGGTGGGATCATTTTGGCTGGGGCCTTGCCAGATTGGATACTGCTCAAGCAATTGGCGTTGCTGCTGTTGTGGATTGCGGCGGTGCTGACGATGATTACCGGTTGGGATTATCTGCGCGTCGGCATCAAGCATATGGATTGACGCGATGAAATTGGTGTATTTTGCTAGCGTGCGGGAGGCGATTGGGCTTTCATCGGAAGAATTTGATGTGCCGCAAGATGCCTGCACAGTAGGCGATCTGGTGGTGAGGATTTCCGCGCGTTCCGAAGATCATGCCCGCGCATTACATGACCTGCCGCGTCTGCGTTTCGCACTAGACCAAAATATGGCCACCGCCGACACGCCTTTGCTCGGCGCGCAAGAATTGGCGATTTTCCCTCCGGTCACGGGCGGATGAAAACCGTTCGAATTAGCGAGACCGCGATTCAGCCCGACCAAGAGCTAACAGCACTTGCTGGCCTTGGCGGCGGGGCGCTGTCGAGTTTCACCGGATTGGTGCGCGACGATGATGGGGTAACCGCGATTGAATTGGAGCATTATCCCGGCATGACTGAGGCAAGCCTTTCCAGCCTCATAGAAGCCGCTACAGCGCGCTGGTCATTACTGGGCGCTGTCATCACGCACCGCGTCGGAATTGTGCCTGTGGGGGCGCCTGTGGTGGTTGTCGGGACCGCTTCGCTGCACAGGGCGGAAGCATTGGAGGCGACAGCCTTCCTGATTGACCGGTTGAAGACCGAAGCCCCATTTTGGAAGCGCGAGCATTATGCCGATGGCACTACTAAATGGGTGGAAGCTAAATCGAGCGACGAGGCGCGCGCCGAACGCTGGGGTTGACGCTTAGTGTCTGACCTTAGCCTGCGTGCAAACCGCGCAGTGCATCCGCCAGCATTTCAAATTCTTCACGCCGCGGGCTGTTGGTGCGCCATACCAAGGCAATCTCTCGCGATGCATGTTCGGCGTTCAGCGGGCGGGCTTGCACATCCGTGCCGTTCAATAAGCCTGCTGTAACGGCCATTTCGGGAATGATGGTAAGGCCAAGACCATTGTCGACCATTTGTACCAACGTATGCAGTGACGTACCCAGCATCGTTGCAAAGGCGCGCATTTCAGGCCGGTTGCATGCGGCAAGCGCATGGTCCTTCAGGCAGTGGCCATCGACCAGCAAAAGCAACCGGCTTTCGTCGATGAGGTCGGGTGTGATGCTTTCGGGCGGGTCGCGCGGGTCGTCTTTAGGAAACGCAACAAACAAGCGGTCTTCAAACAATGTCGCCTTTTCAATATCACCAGCGGCAAAGGGCAGCGCGAGCAACACGCAATCCACTTGCCCATGATGCAACGCGTCAATTGCGGCGGCGCTGGTTTCTTCGCGCAAATATAGCTTCAGATCGGGATATTGTTTGCGCAATGCGGGCAATAATTTGGGCAGCAAAAATGGTGCAATCGTCGGAATGACGCTCATCCGCAGGTCATCGGCCAGTGGCTTGCCCGCCGAACGCGCCATTTCTGCCAGCTCCTCTGCTTCGCGCAATATGCGGTGCGCCTTGGCCACCATCTTGTTGCCCAGCGGCGTGAAACGAACAACGCGGCGCGTGCGCTCCACCAGCATGAGGCCCAGTAAGGATTCCAATTCGCGAATGCCTGCCGAGAGCGTAGATTGCGTGACAAAACAGGACTCTGCAGCTTTGCCGAAATGGCCATGCTCTTGCAGCGCAACCAGATATTGCAGCTGTTTGAGCGTTGGAAGATATGTGCTCATAAATCGGTCCTGTTAATCAATAAATGATATATAATCGGTTTTGCCAATTTATCCATACATTATTATAGGTAAACTGCATCCTTTGCTGGAAAAACGCAGCCGAACGTCTTAGCTTGGTATCAATCAACGGGTCCGGCAAAGGCCAGAAGTGTCATTATGTTTATTTCTAATCTAATCGATTATCTCGACTCGATCAAAGAACGTGACCCGGCACCGCGCTCACGGTGGGAGATATTATTATATCCTGGCGTTTGGGCGGTAGGCTATCACCGCGTCGCGCATTGGTTGTTTTTGGGCGAGATGTTTTTTCTGGCGCGGTTGGTCAACCACTTTGCCCGCTTCATGACGGGTATCGACATTCACCCTGGCGCAAAAATTGGCAGTAACTTTTTTCTCGACCATGGTTTCAGCGTCATCGGCGAAACCGCAGAAATCGGTGACAATGTCACAATGTACCAAAATGTCACGCTTGGCGGCACCAATCCGACGACGGGCATTGGTGGCAAGCGGCATCCGACCATATTGGACAATGTCATCATCGGTTCGGGCGCGCAGATCCTTGGACCCATTAAAGTTGGCGAGCGTGCGCGCATTGGCGCGGCTGCGGTCGTCACAGACGATGTGCCAGCCGGCGCAACTATGATTGGTCAAAAAGCGCGTTCGACTTTGGTAAAGGCCGAAACTTACGCACGGGATTTCATGCCTTATGGCACGCCTTGCCGCGAAATGTTTGATCCCGCGACCCAAAGCCTTGAAATCATGCAGTGCGAGATTGAAAGCTTGCGCAAGAAAGTGGCAGAGTTGATGGCGGAGCGTGATGCCGCGTCTAATGTTACGCCTGCCAAGCCACGTTCAGCCAAAGGACGCAAGGTCAGTTGACCGCCGTTATCACGCCCTTTCCCGGGGTTAGTCGACATAATCAGGTCGGCTTTGAAAAAAATGAACTGACGCAGATACTGAACCTGTATGGCCGGATGGTCGCGGCGGGGAACTGGCGGGATTATGCTATTGATCTGGGCCGCGACGCGGCGGTGTTCAGCGTGTTTCGTCGCGCGACCGAACGCCCCGAATATCGCATCGAAAAACGCCCCGCTTTACGCAACCGCCAAGGCATGTGGGCCTTGGTCGGGGAAGGCGGCGCGATTTTAAAACGTGGGCATGATCTCGGGCCGGTGCTTGCACCTGTCGAACGCAAGCTCATGAAGCTGGTCGACGCATAAAAAAGCCCGGCCAAAGACCGGGCTTCTTTAATCGCCATCTACGGCTACTTAGCCGAGGGCTTGCAACGCCTTCATGACGGCGATCGATTGTTCGCCGCCCGATTGCGGCACAGTCTCGCCCGTGCGGTCGATGATCTTGTCCCATGCTGCGGCAAAACCTTCGACATTGCGGTCTTCCTGACGCAGCGCAACGCCGGGTGTCATGGTTACATAAGCTGCGTGATAGCCACCACCACCTGCGCCGATAATCATGTTCGTCGGTGCATCTTCGCTGACCAGATATAGCGCGGCTGGAACGACATTTTCAGGCGTGAACTGCTCGAACAGGCCTTCTGGGAAGATATCCTCGGTCATGCGCGTACCAGCGACGGGCGCGAGCGAGTTTACACGGACATTATATTTCGCACCTTCCAAATGCAGCGTCTTGGTAAAGCCAGCAAGGCCAAGCTTCGCCGCGCCATAATTGGCCTGACCGAAATTGCCGTACAGACCCGTGGATGATGTCGTCATCAAGATACGGCCATAGGCTTGGTCACGCATCGTGTCCCACACCGCCTTGGTGCAGTTGGCCGAACCCATGACGTGGACCTGAAGCACGAGGTCAAAATCGGGCATATCCATCTTGGCAAAGCTCTTATCGCGCAAGATACCCGCATTGTTGATCAATATGTGCACGCCGCCAAAGGCCTCTTTCGCCTTAGCGACCATTTCGACCATTTGTTCATATTCGGTAACGCTGCCGCCATTGGCCATCGCTTCGCCGCCAGCGGATTTGATTTGTTCAACGACCTGCGCCGCTGCATCAGATGTACCGGTGCCGTCGCGTGCGCCGCCCAAATCATTGACCACCACTTTGGTTCCGCGCTTGGCCAATTCAAGTGCATAGGCCTTGCCCAAACCGCCGCCCGCACCTGTCACAATTGCGACTTTATCTTTAAAACTGATGGTCATACATATTCTCCATAATCAAAGCGGCTAAGGTCGCCAAATCGCCCTGAGCCTTGGCATGACAGCCCAGTTGACGCAAGCGTAAAGCAATAGATGCATATTGTCATAAAAGCGAAATATGACCGTCATGGGAGAGACATATATTTGTTGTTAAGGCGTCATCAAATCAAACAGGATATCACCGTGACTACAAAAAAATGGCTTTACGGAACAACTTTGTTCACAATCGCAACCGCCGCTTTACCTGCACATGCGCAGGCCAACGGGTCGGAGGTCGAAGCGCTGCGCGCCGAAGTGGCGGCATTGAAGGAGCAGCTCACCAATATCTCTGCAAAGATAACTGCAGTGGAAAAAAAGACCACAACTGAGGTCAAATGGAAAGGCGGACCAGAGTCCGGCGGACCCGATGGTTGGAGCTTTAAGCCACGTGGACGGATCCATTATGACGCGGGCTATATCAGCATACCGGGCGATTATGCCGCCAATCGAAATCTGGGTTTCAACAGCAGAGTGCGCCGCGTGCGTCTCGGTGCCGAAGGCACGATGCCGGGCGGCTTTGGTTATAAAGTCGAAGGTGACTTTGCAAATAGCAATGTGGCCTTTGGCGATGTGTTTTTAAGCTATAATCCCAAAAATGCTCCGATTAACGTTCGGATTGGGAATTTCGAAACACTGAACGGGTTGGAGCAAATCGCAAGTTCCAACAATATCAGCTTTACCGAGCGCGCCGCATTTAACGATGCCTTTTTGAACAGCCGCCGCCTGGGCGCCGCGGTCGCGTGGCATAATGAAGAAAATGCCATTCGCGCTGAGGTAGGATTGTTTGCCGCACACAGCATCGACAGTTCGTTCGACAATGACGGTTGGATCGGTGCCGGACGGCTTGTCTATGCGCCGAAGGCTTTCGGAGGACAGTTGCATTTTGGTGCAACAGTTCAGCAACGTGACTTTGCATCCAATAATAACGCCACCGCTTCTGTGTCCACGAACGCGCCTTCCACAAACCAGCTTGCGCGCTATCGTGCACGTCCAAATACGCAGCTAACCGATGTGCGTTTTGTCGACACTGGCAATTTTGCCGCCAAGAGCGACCGCATTGTCGGGTTGGAACTCGCGGCGATTTTCCCTGGCTTCTATTTTGCCGGGGAAGGTCAATGGACCAAAGTGAATGCATATCGCGCGGGTAACATCGCGACTGGGTTAGACAGCTTCTCTAGTGGAAATAGCGCTGTTACGCCAACGGGTGACCCAGGCTTTTTCGGAATGTACGCCGAAGCGGGCTATTTCCTTACGGGTGAGACCCGCGGATATAAGGATGGCGCATGGAGCCGGACAAAGGTTCTCAAGCCTATAGACAAAAAAGGTTTAGGGGCGTTCCAAATCGCCGGACGCTTTGAATATCTCGACCTCGATAGCAATGCGCTGAAAAATGGTGCAACGAATAATTTTGCGACCGGAGCCAACAGCCTAGCGACTCTGAACACGCGCCTTGGACGCGGCGGCAAGCAGTCCAGCTATCTATTCGGCGTGAACTGGTACCCTATCGATTATATTCGGTTCATGCTCAATTATGGACGCGTGCAGGTCAAAGGCGGCCCAATGGCAGCTATCGTTGACCCGCTCTCGACATTGCCCGTGGATAAGCGTGATTATGCGGTCGATGTTGTCGCAGCCCGGATGCAGCTGGAATTTTAAACCGCGTCCTGATCGAGCGAATAGCCTGCTGAACGCACGGTCCGGATAATGTCGCTGCCAAAGCCTTCGTTTAAGGCTTTGCGCAGGCGACGGATATGGACATCAACCGTTCGAATTTCGATGTCGCTGTCATGGCCCCAAACGCTGTCGAGCAAGCGTTCACGCGAAAAGACATGGCCTGGATATTCAAGGAAATGCTTCAGCAACCGGTATTCGGTTGGTCCTAATGGAACCTGCTTTCCGCCGCGCTTAACCTTATGCGCCACGGTATCCATTTCGACATCCCCAAAGCGCAAGGACTCGCCTGCCAGGGCAGGGCGGACCCGGCGGAGAACCGCCTTGGCACGGGCAACGAGTTCGCGTGGAGAAAACGGCTTGGTGACATAATCATCGGCACCGATTTCTAGGCCACGAATGCGGTCATCTTCTTCACCGCGCGCGGTTAGCATGATGATAGGCACATTGGCGGTATTGTCCGCCTTGCGCAATTGCCGGCACACTTCAATGCCTGATAAATTTTCCAGCATCCAATCGAGCAAGACCAAATCAGGCGTGCGTTCCTTGGCCATCAAAAGCGCTTCTTCGCCATCCCCTGTATGCTGGACGTCGAATTCTTCGCGCTCAAAATGCCAGCGGACCAGCTCGGCAAGTGCACTGTCGTCTTCAACCAATAGCAATTGCGCCTTGGGCATATGTCTCTCCGCATTAAGCGTCGGGCAGATTTTCACCCGTTTCGGTAAAGTAAATCATTTGGGCCACGGTGGTGGTGTGATCACCAATGCGTTCCAGATTCTTGGCAGTGAAAAGCAAATGCGCAACCTCGGTCGCGTTCTGCGGATTTTTTGCGACATAAGCGACGAAGTCGACAAACAAATCCTTGTTCAGTTGATCGACAACATCATCACGCACTGTAACAGCACGGGCGAGATCAACGTCGCGCTTTGCATAGGCATCCATGGCCGTCCGGATCATTTCTACGACGATGGCGCCCATGCGGCTCAATTGTTCTTTTGCAGATGCGTGTATCTGGCCTTCCATCTTGGGCACGCGCTTGGCGATATTTTTGGCATAATCGCCAATACGCTCGATAACCGCCGACATTTTAAGCGCCGCAATGAGTTCGCGTAAATCATCCGCCATTGGCGCGCGTAGGGCGATTGTGCGGACAACCAGTCGCTCGACTTCGGTTTCCAGACTATCAATGATTTTGTCGTCAGCGCGGATAGTGGCCGCGGCTTCTACGTCATGTTCTGTCAGCGCCTTCATGGCTGAGACAACTGCGGTTTCCGCGCGCGCGCCCATTTCCGCAATAAGACCACGGATTTCATCCATGTCATCGTCAAACGCGGTAATTGTATGCCTTGTGCCAGTGCTCATGTCGCAATCTTTCTAACCGTAACGGCCTGTAATATAATCTTTGGTGCGGTCTTCGCGTGGATTGGTAAAGATATCCGATGTTTCGCCAAATTCAATCAAATGACCCAAATGGAAAAAGGCGGTGCGTTGCGAAACGCGCGCGGCCTGTTGCATATTGTGGGTCACGATGATGATGGCGTATTTTCCGCGCAGGTCGTGAATTAACTCTTCAATCCGCGCCGTGGCAATGGGGTCAAGCGCGGAGCAAGGTTCATCCATCAGGATGACTTCGGGGTCCACCGCAATGGCGCGTGCAATACACAGACGTTGCTGTTGACCGCCCGAAAGTGCAGTCCCGCTTTCGCTCAGACGATCCTTGACCTCGGTCCACAATCCCGCGCGGGTGAGGGAGCTTTCAACGATCTGGTCCAACTCAGCCTTGCCGCTGGCCAGACCGTGGATGCGCGGGCCGTAAGCGACATTGTCATAGATTGATTTCGGGAATGGATTTGGCTTTTGAAACACCATGCCGACGCGCGCGCGCAACTGCACAACATCCATACCAGATGCATATATATCTTCCCCGTCGAGCAGTATCTGCCCTTCGACGCGGGCGCCTGCGACGGTATCGTTCATCCGGTTCAATGACCGCAGAAATGTTGACTTTCCGCAGCCCGACGGACCGATAAACGCCGTCACATTCTCACGATCAACGTCGATCGAAACGTCGTTGATGGCTTGTTTATCACCATAATATACATTCACATTGCGTGTGGATATTTTGGCTATTCCGGGGGTTACGCCCACATTACCGTCCTTTTTGTTCA
This sequence comes from Sphingorhabdus wooponensis, assembly GCF_003933235.1. Classification (GTDB taxonomy): domain Bacteria; phylum Pseudomonadota; class Alphaproteobacteria; order Sphingomonadales; family Sphingomonadaceae; genus Sphingorhabdus_B; species Sphingorhabdus_B wooponensis. The sequence continues at coordinate 54,204 of NZ_RWJI01000002.1, read as the reverse complement.
TAGGTCACCAACGCGTTTCGAAACGGTTGCGAAGATAGATGGCAAGGGCGTTCATGCCCAATAAGAAGATAAGCAGCACAATGATCGCGGCGCTGGTTTTTTCTACAAAGCCCTTATTGACCTCATCCGACCAGAGGTAAATCTGCACTGGCAAAGCGGTTGTGGCGTCGGTGAAACCCTCTGGTGCAGCTGGAATGAAGGCGCGCATGCCGATCATCAGCAGCGGCGCAGTTTCACCCAAGGCGCGGGCCATGCCGATAATAGTACCGGTGAGTATGCCCGGAAGCGCAAGCGGAAGCACATGGTGGAATACGACCTGCACAGGTGAGGCGCCAATGCCCAACGCAGCCTCACGGATAGATGGCGGTACGGACTTGACCGCATTGCGGCCGGCAATGACAATGACCGGCATAGTCATCAAAGCAAGCGTTAAGCCGCCAACCAATGCAGACGAACGCGGCATGCCGAACAGGCTGAGGAACACCGCAAGCCCAAGCAAACCAAAAATGATCGACGGGACCGCCGCCAAATTGTTGATCGACACTTCTATCATGTCGGTCAGCTTGTTCTTGGAGGCATATTCCTCAAGATATAAAGCGGCCAATACGCCGACTGGGAAGGCCAGCATCAGGGTAATCGCCATGGTCATAAGCGATCCCTTGAACGCGGCCCAGATACCGACCGCCGATGGGTCGGTTGCATCAGCCCCTGTCAAAAACGTCCAGTTAAAGCCAGTGCGCAGAGCATCCTTTTGTGCCAGCGCGGCAACGGTCTGTTCGGCTGCAGGCTCACCAGAGCGCTTGAATGCTACGTCCAATCGCGAATCTACGGGCAACCACAATTGCTGCTTTGATGTGATGAGGCTAGGATTATCCAGCAGCATCTGCCGAACATTGCCCGCAGCGCCCGTTGTCAAAAGGCCATCACTTATATCACCATATTGCTGGCCAACCGCTAACTCGACGATGCCTGGAATATCCATCGAATTAAGCGCAGCATCGGCGTTAGGGCCGCTGATTGCGGTTGCGGTTGCACCTGCCGTTAAAGCAGGAAAATCAAAATCGACTGCTATTTCGGTACGCTGAAAACCACGCAAGCCTTGGCCCAGCATCGTGAATAACAAAAAGGCGAGGAATAAAGTTGACAAGGAAACGGCCAAAAAGCCCATCGCCTTAAACCGACGCTCGGCCGCATAGCGTCGTGCAATGCGCTTTTGCATGATTTGCCCGTTCCAGTCGGTGGGCGTCGGATCCATCATGGCGTTACTCATATGCTTCTCGATATTTTTTCACGACACGCAACGCGACATAATTGAGGAAAAATGTTGTGACGAATAGTGCAAGACCAAGCGCAAATGCCGCCAGCGTATGTGGGCTTCCGAAATCTTGGTCACCTGTCAAAAGCGCGACAATCTGTACGGTGATAGTGGTGATGGTTGCAAATGGATTGGCGGTGAGGTTGGCGGTGTAACCCGCCGCCATCACTACGATCATGGTTTCACCAATCGCGCGGCTGACAGCCAGCAATATACCGCCAACGACGCCGGGCAAGGCGGCTGGTAGCAACACTTGCTTGATGGTTTCGCTCTTGGTGGCTCCCATAGCAAGGCTGCCGTCGCGCATGGCGCTCGGTACGGCGGCGATACTGTCATCGGACATGGAGGATACCAATGGAATGATCATCACGCCCATCACAATGCCAGCGGCCAAGGCATTGTCGGACGCGGCATTGCTGACGCCCAGCATCACTGCAAAGTCACGCACCGCAGGTGCCACCGTTAAGGCGGCAAAATATCCATATACCACGGTTGGCACACCTGCGAGAATTTCGAGGATGGGCTTCATCCATTTCCGCACGCTCGCGGAGGCATATTGCGTCAAAAAAATTGCGCTCATCAAGCCCAATGGAATGGCGACAATCATTGCGATGATCGCGCCAATGAAAATCGTGCCCCAGAATAATGGGATCGCACCATAGCCATTATCGGCGCCGGGCGTCACAACCGATTTTGGGTTCCATTCGGTACCAAACAAAAACTCAAATGGCGATACCATTGAGAAGAAACGCCATGATTCAAATATCAACGAGGCGAAAATGCCCAGCGTCGTCAGAATGGCAATCAAGGATGCGACTAATAAGCCGAACATAACCACGCGTTCGACCTTGCTGCGGGCGCGGAAGTCCGGCTTTATGCGCGTGAACGCAAATGCGCCACCGGCGAAGAGCAGCAATACTGTCGCCGCGACGCCAATCCATTTATAATAAGATAATGCGCCTTCATATAAGGGGACGAGCTTTTCGCTTCCATCCTGAAAGGCAGTAGCTTGGAAGCCTTGGGCAATTGCGCGCGCTTCAGACAGGATGGCGGCGCGTGCGAAACCTTCTTGCGGCAGGTCAGCCGCCGCAGGCGCCGACAACACCATGTTGGTGACCAAAGACGGTGAAATAGACTGCCAGATAAACATGAAAATAAGTGCAGGGGCAATGGCGCAGATCGCCACAAACCAGCCATGATAATAAGGCAGGCTGTTTACGGTTCCACGAGGTCCGCCCTTTGCACTGCGTACAAAGGCAGCGGCACGCGCACGCCCAGCAATCCAGCCAATAAGGCCGAGACCAAGGACAAGGAAGAGCAATGCTGTTCCAGTCATAAACTTAACCATGCTCCCTTGGACCAGATGATTCGAAATCCGTTAAACACCGCGCCCCGATACGACGAAGGCCTGGATCAAACAAGATTCGATCCAGGCCCATAGACGCGATGATTGTTTCAGTTTTATTTCAAATCAGCGCCTGTCATCACGGTCAGAGCGTTAGCCGTATCGCTAGCCGCCTTATAATCGGCTTCGCTAGACGCAATCATACCCAGTTTCGTGAGATATCCGCCGACGATACCGCCCTTCAGGAATTCGAGAACAAAGTCTTTAATGCCTGGAATTTTATCGACATGCGCTTTCTTCACATAGATAAACATCTTGCGGGCGCCAGGGTAGCTGCCATCTGAAATTGTCGCAATGGTTGGCGCTACGCCATTCATGGTAATGCCATGCACCTTCGATGCATTTTCTTCCATATAGCTATAACCAAAGATGCCGACCATGTTCGGGTTGGAGCTGAGCTTCTGTACGATCAGATTGTCGTTTTCGCCCTGTTCCTTGAACGCGCCATCTGTGCGCACTTCGGTACAGATTGCTTTATATTTGTCTTCGTCGCTATCTTTCAACGCCTTTGTGGCGGCATCGGTCTTACAACCCGCTTCCATGATTAGTTCATGGAAGGAATCGCGCGTGCCAGACGTCGTTGGCGGGCCATAGACCGAGATAGGCAATTTCGGCAAAGCAGGGTTAACGTCAGACCAAAGCTTGGCAGTCTGTGGCTTGCCAAACGGATTGGCAGCAAGCGCCTTATAAACATCTTCGGTCGACAGAGCGAACTTCACACCCTTGTTGGATTGTGCGAGCGCAAGACCATCAATGCCGACTTGAATTTCAATAATGTCTGTCACGCCATTTTTCTGGCAGTTTTCAAACTCGCTCTTTTTCATACGACGCGATGCATTGGCGATGTCTGGCGTATCCGCACCAACGCCTTTGCAGAATTGTTCAATGCCGCCGCCAGTGCCTGTCGATTCAAGTACGGGCGATTTGCGCGATGCGTCTGCCTTTGCAAAAGCCTCTGATGCGGCCTTGGCAAATGGGAATACGGTCGAAGAACCCACAATCCGGATTTCCTGACGCGAACCACCCGCGGCGCCGCCAGTGCTGGCTTGGTCATTACATGCTGAAAGTGCGAGTGCACTTACAGCGATGAGCGAAATTTTTTTCAACATTTTTGCTGTCCCCATATTGGATTTGGCGCAGTTCGAACCGCACTCAAAACCCTCCTAGACGATCGAGATGGCTGATAGATGACTCTTGTGTTACAATATTATGACGGTCCGGTGGGTGCAGAGGGTAACAATATCCCAACGGTTGTGCCCGTGCCTACGGTGCTGCGGATTTCCAAATGGCCCCGATGCCTGTCAATGATATGCTTTACTAAGCTTAGGCCCAACCCGGTTCCGCCAACCAAGCGGCTTCGCCCTGAATCTACGCGATAAAAACGTTCGGTTAGGCGCGGCAAATGTTCAGGGGCAATGCCGTCGCCCACATCCGTTACGGAGAAATTGATCATCGCCCCGGAACGCGAGCGCCCCAGCACAACCGTTACGGGCGTTCCAGCGCGGCCATATTTTAACGCATTGTTCAAAATGTTGCTTGCCACTTGGCGCAATTGTCCGGCGTCGCCTATGACAGGTGGCAGATCTGCCGTCACATCAATCATGATATCCGCGCCACGGTCCTTTTGGCTATTTCGAAGCTGATCAACGGTTTCCATGACGATATCGGAAAAATCGACGGGCGTTTGCGGAGGATCATATTTTTCAGCCTCAATCCGGCTGAGCGACATTAAGTCACGGACAAGCGCTTGCATCCGGTCGGTTTCGGTGGCCATAATGCCTAGAAACCGGCTACGCGTGACTTTGTCGTCGCCCGCCGCTGGATCGTCCAGCGTTTCAATAAAGCCCTTGATCGCGGCCAGTGGCGTCAATAATTCGTGGCTGGCATTCGCGACAAAATCGACACGCATTTTTTCGGCGGCCTGCGTTCCGCTGCGATCGGCCAGATGCACGATTTTTTGCGATGGGCCCATGGTCTGAATCCGCATGTCCCATAATTGGTTTTTGTGGCCAATGCCGGTCAGCCGAATCGGGTGTCCGCTGTGCTGTGCATCTGGGTCGGACAGCCGCTCAATCGCGCCAGCGTGGCGGAACGCCATGCGCACATTTTGGCCAACAATATTTGTACCAAGCAAACGCAGCGCAACTTGGTTGGCAGTGGTTACGCGCGCATTTTCTACCATCAATATGGCGTCAGCTGACGAATCGATAAATGCCTGCAACTGTGGATGTGAGCTAATCGCTTGGACTTCTGTATCCGGTGCTGTCTGTTTTACGGCCTCCTGAGGTGCATCTTCGCGGTCATGCGGATCCGCGGCAATGAACAACGCAACCAACATGGAAACGAAAATGACAAGAACACGCTCCGCCGAACCCGCCATTTGGCCAGCGAATATGGCCCCTACCAATGCCAAGGCAAATGCAGCAATTATGCGGGGAGACAACCAACTGTTCAATTCATAACCTGCAAAATTTTCGGGTAAGTCGCCACCATATAGATGCAGCGATATGGCGCAAGCAACGCTGATGGAAAAATCTAGACGGCCTTGCGTCCTCTGCGTGACCTAATTCGATTCCATGCCTCTGAGGCACTCTAGAAGTTCGTCAAAATGGTTGATGATGGCGTCTGCGCCCATATCCTCGACCGGCCCGTGCAGAAATCCGAAGCTGACGGCCACGCTGGGGATGTTGGCATTCTTGGCCGCCATCACATCGTAAATGGAATCGCCAATATATGCGGCCCGTCCGCCACCGCAGCGTTGGATCATTTCAAAGATTGGAGCGCCCGAGGGTTTGGCATTTTCCTTGCCTAAAGTATCTGCGCCCAAGATGCATCCCATGCGGTGCGCCAAATTCAGGTCAGTCAGTAATTTGACGGCGAGGCTCTCAAATTTATTGGTCACAACGGCATAACGCACCCCCATATCGTCCAGCGCATCGAGTACTGCCAAAGCGCCATCAAAGGGTCGGCTATGCACAGAGACATGGGCTTCATAATAAGTCAGCATCTGGCGATAGAGCGGTTTGAAATCATTGTTGGGAATGCCGCCAGTTGCTTCCAAACCCTGTTGCAGCATCAACTTTGCGCCGCCGCCGATATATTGCTTCACCGTTTCCGGCGAGAGCCGGGGCCTGCCCACGCTGTCCAACACATGGTTGACCGCCGCTGCCAGATCGCCGCTGGTGTCCAATAATGTGCCGTCCAGGTCAAATCCAACGATATCGAAAGGAAATTTCACGCTAAGCTCCCCATTATTCTGTCGGCGTCTCGACTGCTTTCGATCCACACCGATTATAATATGTGACTGCAATTGAAGTGTTGTTCTGGAAACCGCAACAATTTGCTGGCATGAAGATGCCTATGACTGATTTAGCCGCCATCATTCTCGCCGCGGGCAAGGGCACGCGCATGAAATCCGACCTGCACAAGGTGCTGCATCCCATTGCCGCGCGCCCAATGCTGATGCATTTAATGGCGTCGGTCGACGCCTTAAACCCAACCAAAAAAATTGTGGTGGTCGGCAGCGGCAAGGAACAATTAGAGGCCGCTCTAGCGGATACGGCAGAACTAGCACTGCAAGAACCCCAATTCGGCACGGGCCATGCCGTTCAGCAAGCCCAAGGCGCTCTGGGCAGCTTTGATGGTGATGTCCTTATCCTGTATGGCGATGTGCCCTTTGTGCCTACCGCCACGATGCAGACTATGGTGGAAAGGCTAAACGCGCCGGATGCGCCTGCGGTAGTCGTGCTGGCGTTTGAGCCGGAAGATCCAACTGGTTATGGCCGCGTGATCGTCGAGGATGGTCGCATCTTTAAAATGGTCGAGCAGAAGGATGCGACTGAGGCGGAGAAAGCGGTAAAGCTCTCAAATTCCGGCCTGATGGCCGTCAAGGCGCGTGACCTTTTCCCGCTTTTGAACCGTGTCACCGACGACAATGCGCAGAAGGAATATTATCTCACCGATATCGTCAACATCGCTAACGAAGATGGCCGGATTTGCGTGGCCGTCACGACCGAACCCTACACCGTTGCGGGCATCAACAGCCGTGCGCAATTGGCCGAGATGGAGCAAGCCTGGCAGCAACGCCGCCGGATGCAAGCGATGAATGATGGTGCCACTTTGATTGCGCCCGAAACCGTCTGGTTCGCGTGGGATACGCAGCTTGGCCGCGACGTTCTGATCGAACCCAATGTCTTTTTCGGCCCCGGTGTCCGCATCGCCGATAATGTCAAAATTCGTGCAAACAGCCATATTGAAGGCGCTGACATCAGCAGCGGTTGCGAAATCGGGCCCTTTGCGCGGCTTCGGCCGGGAACGGTGCTGGAGGAAAAGGCGAAAATTGGAAATTTCGTCGAAACCAAAAAAGCCCATTTGGGCAAGGGCGCAAAGGCCAACCATCTGACCTATTTGGGTGATGCAACGATTGGCGCGGGCGCGAATATCGGCGCTGGTACCATCACCTGCAATTATGACGGCTATTTCAAATATCAGACCGTCATCGGCGAAGGCGCCTTCATCGGCAGCAACAGCGCCCTTATCGCGCCTGTCAAAATCGGCCGCGATGCGATTGTGGCGGCGGGCAGCGCGGTATCCCGCGACGTCGCCGACGGCGAACTCCGCATGGTGCGCGCTGAACAATTGGTGAAACCCGGCTGGGCGGATCGCTTCCACGATGCGATGCGGAAGAAGAAAGCCGCCGATAAGAAAGTATAAGAGTAAAATTGACATGATATCATGATATGATATCAGTATATCATTATGACTCGTATACTCGCCGATTTGCCTGACGAAGACATCAAATGGCTCGACCAGATTGCTGCGGAGCAGGGCAAGTCGCGTGCGGCTGTTTTGCGGGAGGCGGTGGAGGCCTATCGCGCGGAAACACCTAAGGATTGGTTGGAAGCTGGTTTCGGTCTGTGGGCGCGGCATGGTGTTGAGATAGAACCGAAAGAATACGACCGGCAACGCCGCGCGGAATGGACGCGTCCTTGGGACGACGATTACGAGGAAGTGCGAGCTGAATCTCCCGACATGTTCGACGAATATGACGATAGGGAACGCGCGCATTATTTGGCGCTGACCAAGAAATCCCCCGCCAAGCCTAAAAAGAACCCTGAATGAGCGGTTATAGTCTTGATGCCAACATATTGATCGATGCGTTGTTGGGTTATGACCCAGCCCATCGAGAAATGTCGCGTATTACGGCAAGCGGATCACGCATGTGGATCAGCCGGATGGCGTGGATCGAGGCGCTTTCAAAGGGCAGTGACATGATAGTGCGAGACGCCCTTCAATTTCTCGGGCGTTTTGGGCTAGACGAGATTGATGATGAAATATCGCACCGGGCTGCAGCTTTGCGTCGAGAGCGGCCAAGGCTTAAGTCGCCCGATGCCATTATTTTAGCGACGGCGCAGATTCGTGGCCGCGTTTTAGTTACACGAAACACGAAGGATTTTCCGGCTGAGATGCCGGGTATTCGCATCCCCTACAAATTGGAATAAAATATGTGCGGAATTATAGGAATTGTTGGCAAATCGGCTGTCTCTGACCGGCTGGTCGAGGGGCTGAAGCGGATGGAATATCGCGGCTATGACAGCGCGGGTATCTGCACGGTATTTGACGACCAACTTGTCCGCCGCCGCGCTGAGGGCAAGCTGGCCAATCTCGTCAAAGTGCTCAAGACCGATGATGCGGCTGGTAACATCGGCATCGCGCACACTCGCTGGGCGACGCATGGCGCGCCGACCACGAGCAACGCGCACCCGCATGCAACGGGCGAGGTGGCTTTGGTCCACAATGGTATTATCGAAAATTTCAAACAGTTGCGCGACGAACTGACGGCGCGCGGTCGGACGTTTGAAAGCGAGACCGATACCGAGGTCGTGGCGCATCTGGTATCCGAACAGGTGGAGGCTGGCCATTCGCCTGCTGATGCGGTCAAAGCAGTTCTTCCCCGCCTACGCGGCGCGTTTGCGCTAGCGATTGCGTTTCGGCAATTTCCCGATTTCCTCATCGGCGCGCGGCTTGGTAGCCCGCTTGTCGTTGGCTATGGCGATGGCGAGACCTATCTGGGATCCGACGCGCTGGCGCTTGCCCCGCTGACGCAGAAGATTGCGTATCTTGAGGAAGGTGACTGGGTCATCATCACACGCGATGGTGCGCAGATTTTCGATAAGGACAATGTCCCTGTAACCCGCGAAATCACGACTTCGGGTGTATCTGCGGCGCAAATCGAAAAGGGCAATTATCGCCATTATATGCAGAAAGAGATTTTTGAGCAGCCGACAGTGGTCGCGCAAACGCTCTCCAGCTACATTCGCCCTTTGGAGCAAACCGTGGCTCTGCCGCAGATGGATTTCGACCTGGCGAGCGTCAAGCGGATCACTATCGTTGCCTGTGGCACGTCTTTTTACGCCGGCATGGTCGCGAAATATTGGTTCGAAACCTTCGCCCGAGTACCCGTCGACATCGATGTCGCGTCGGAGTTTCGGTATAGCGACCCTGTGTTGGAGGAAGGTGGTCTTGCGCTGTTTATATCCCAATCCGGCGAGACCGCAGACACGCTCGCGGCGTTGCGCCATTGCAAGGAAAATGGTCAGACAATCGCCGTTGTCGTCAACGTGCCGACTTCCAGCATGGCACGCGAGGCGGATCTTTTACTGCCCACCCATGCCGGCCCCGAAATCGGCGTTGCTTCAACCAAAGCATTTACGTGCCAGCTTGCGGTATTGGCTGCGCTCGCCGCGCATCTGGCGCTGGTAAAGGGTAAGCTGAGCGCGGAGGAAGAGCGCGAAATCGTGCGCCATTTGATCGAAGCACCCGCGGCTCTAAATGCGGCTTTGGCTCATGATGATGAAATCGCCGCGATGGCGCACCTCATCGCGCCAGCGCGTGACGTGCTCTACCTTGGCCGTGGTCCGGATTATCCGCTGGCGATGGAAGGCGCGCTCAAGCTGAAGGAAATCAGCTATATCCACGCCGAGGGCTATGCCTCAGGCGAGATGAAGCATGGGCCAATCGCGTTAATCGACGAAGCCGTGCCCGTCATCGTCCTCGCGCCCAGCGGGCCTTTGTTTGAAAAAACCGTCAGCAACATGCAAGAGGTCCGCGCGCGCGGCGGCAAGGTCGTGCTGATATCGGACGCTGAGGGTATAGCTGAAGCAGGTGACGGTTGCCTGGCCACCATCGAAATGCCGACCGTCCACCCGCTGATCGCCCCATTGGTCTATGCCGTGCCGGTGCAATTGCTTGCTTATCATGTCGCCGTCGCCAAGGGCACCGATGTGGATCAGCCTCGCAATTTGGCAAAGTCCGTTACCGTAGAGTGAGTTTGCGCAAAAAGCGCGCCGCAGACTTTTGCTGCCTATCAGGGTTGTTCCGCGTCCCAGCGGCGTTATGGATAAGAAGATGAGCACGCCCGCCAAAATAATCACCATATGCATCCTGCTTTGGGTGGGCATACATTTGCTGCTCTTTGGCTATATGAAACGCCGGATCGCGGCTGCCAAGCGTGACAGGGACGCAGAGGCATAGCTTGATTTGCCATTTTCGCATGCCTATAGCGGGAAGTCAGAAACAAGCGGTCCCAACGGGCCGCTTTTTGGCTTTTGGAATATGCCAAACATTTGGTCGAAAGGAAGAAAACCATGCCGATTACACCTTTGATGCCAGTCTATCCGCGCTGCGGTTTTCGACCGGTGCGCGGTGAAGGCGCTTGGTTGATTTCTGAAGATGGCAGCCGCGCGCTGGATTTCGCTGCGGGTATTGCGGTGAATTTGCTTGGCCATGGCCATCCGCATCTGACAAAAGCCATTCAGGATCAGGCGGCAACGCTTATCCATGTGTCGAACCTCTATGGCAGCCCGCAAGGCGAGGCCTTTGCCCAAAGGCTGGTGGATACGACCTTTGCCGACACGGTGTTCTTCACCAATTCGGGTGCAGAGGCCGTTGAGTGTGCCATCAAAACTGCGCGTGCATATCATCAGAGCCAAGGCAGCGACCGATTTGAAATTATCACTTTCAAGAACGCCTTTCATGGCCGGACGATGGCCACGATTTCGGCAAGCAATCAGGAAAAGATGCACAAAGGCTTCATGCCATTGCTGGAAGGCTTCAAATATGTCGATTTCGACGATTTGGAAGGCGCAAAGGCGGCTATTGGACCAAAAACCGCCGCGTTTCTGGTTGAACCCATTCAGGGCGAGGGCGGCGTTCGGCCCGCTTCAGATGCGTTCATTCAAGGTCTGCGCGCGCTGGCGGATGAACATGGTATCATGCTGATCCTCGACGAAGTGCAATGTGGCGTGGCGCGTTCAGGCACGCTGTACGCGTATGAACAATATGGCATCGTTCCGGATATCATGGCGACCGCCAAGGGTCTGGGCGGCGGATTTCCAGTCGGCGCCTGCCTTGCCACCGAAGCGGCTGCACGCGGAATGGTCGTGGGAACGCATGGATCGACTTATGGCGGCAACCCGTTCGCCATGGCGGCGTGTCAGGCGGTTTGGGATGTCGTCGCGAACGACGAATTCCTAGCGCAGGTGCGCTCGACCGGCGACAAGCTGCGTTCAATGCTGGAACAGTTTATCGGCAATTATCCGGATTTGTTTACCGGCGTGCGCGGTAAGGGCTTGATGCTCGGCGTGATGATGACCCATGAAACACGCCCATTCGTGGCGCATTTGCGCGACAATCATGGGCTGTTGCTGGTGGCTGCGGGTGACAATACCTTCCGTGTCTTACCGCCGTTGAACATCGGTGATGCCGAAATTCAGACATTCATGGAAAAGCTGTCGGCGGGTGCTGCCAGTTACCAGATACCAGAAGCGGCATGACGCGCCATTTTCTGAATTTGAGTGACGCCGGTAGCGACACAATCGCGGCGATGTTGCAAGACGCGATGCACAGGAAAAGCGCGCGGGCCGGCTGGCCTAAAGGCAAAGCGGATGCCGATGCTCCGTTAGCCGGTCATACGCTAGCGATGGTGTTCGAGAAAAATTCAACGCGCACGCGCACATCGTTTGAAATGGCGATGAAGCAACTGGGCGGTGACAGTATCTTCATGGCATCAGGGCAGATGCAGCTTGGCCGCGGCGAAACGATTGCCGACACGGCACGCGTATTATCCCGCTATGTCGATGCCATCATGATCCGCACGGATGATCATGACAAGGTTGAAGAACTGGCACATTACGCCAGCGTGCCTGTCATCAACGGCCTTACCGATCTGTCACACCCGTGCCAGATTGTTGCCGATCTGTTGACGGTTATGGAGCATGGAAAGGCGCTGCCGGGGCTTGAAATTGCATGGCTTGGCGATGGCAATAATGTGCTTAATTCGGTGGTGGAAGCCGCTGGGTTGTTCAAGTTTAACGTGCGTATTGCGGTTCCCGAAGGGTATGAAAGCGACAGTAATTTCATGGCGGCCGCCAAGGCCGCTGGCGCAAATATCACGCTTACCCGCGACGCCAATGCAGCGGTGGCTGGCGCTGATGTGATTGTGACCGACACATGGGTGTCGATGGGGCAGGAGCATGCCCATAACAAAATTGCGGCGATGATGCCCTATCAGGTCAATGAACGCCTCATGGCTTTGGCAAAGCCGGATGCGAAGTTCCTGCATTGCCTGCCGGCCCATCGCGGTGAGGAAGTAACCGATGCTGTGATTGACGGACCGCAATCTGTCATCTGGGATGAAGCGGAAAATAGGCTCCATGCGCAAAAATCCGTTCTTTTGTGGTGCCTTGGGAAATTATAATGACCGAGCAATCGGAAACATTGACCAATCAGCCATTACGCTTTTCGATACCGACGCGGGATGCGCGCGGACGTTTGGTGCGTCTGGATGAGGTGCTGAACGAGATTTTGGCTGCGCACGCTTATCCACCTGTGATTGAGCGAACTTTGGCTGAAGCCTTGGTGTTGACCGCTTTGTTAGGTGCATCCTTGAAGGAGGCGGGCAGCCAACTCACGCTGCAAACGCAGACGGAAAAAGGTGCAATCCGGCTATTGGTGTGCGACTATAAGGATGGCGCATTACGCGGCTATGCGCAGTTCGATACCGCAACGGCCGCTGCCCTGCCACAGGACCCGACGCTGCTTGGCATCTTCGGACAAGGCTATTTGGCAATCACCTTCGACCGGATGAAACCGGCGAGCGAAGGCGGCGGACGCTATCAAGGGATTGTCCCGCTTGAAGGCGAAACGCTTGCGGATGCGGCGCAAAATTATTTTGTACAATCCGAACAGATCCCGACCTTCATTCGTGTAGCCGTAGACCATGTCGATGGCCGCTGCGTGGCGGGCGGCTTATTGGTGCAACATTTGCCTGAAGGGGAAGAGGGGCGTGAGCGGTTGCATGTACGGCTCGACCATCCCGAATGGGCGCATATCGAAATCATGTCTTCGACTATCGCTGCTGCCGAGCTTGCCGATCCGGCGCTTCCGCTTGAGGAAATCGTCTGGCGATTGTTCCATGAAGAAAAAGAAGTGCGCATTGAGCAAGGCGATCTTTTGTCAAAGGGCTGCCGCTGTGACCCCGTGCATATCCGCGATGTCATTGCCAAATTTCCTGCCGTTGACCGCGTTGAAATGGCGGATGACGCTGGAGACATCGTTGTTGACTGCGAATTTTGCTCGCGCCGTTTTCCTATAAGTCTTGCCAGTTTTAACAACTGACCGGTACAATCATAGCGATGCTTCGTTCATCGCTCATGTCCCACATATGCGCGTGCAGACTGTAATAGATAATGTTATGTCGTTCCCGAAACAGGTCGCTTCGCAATATAAGGCTGGTCAGCGGATAGAAGCTTAGGAACATGATGTCCCGTCTTTACGCCTTGCCATATGTGCTTTTGCTGGCGACTGCGGGCGTCGCCAAACCCGTTGGCGACATGGCTATGCTGGATTCGCTTGACCGGGGCATGTGGCAATTACGCCCAATGGGCGGAAGCGTGCCGATGACCAGAATTTGTCTAGGTGAATTGGAAAACCTGACGCAAATTCAACATAACGGATTGGCGTGCGATCAATATGTCGTGCGCTCTAGCGCCAATTCGGTAACTATCAGTTACACCTGCAAAGGGCATGGTCAGGGGCTGACGACCATCCGTAAGGAATCGAGCCGGATTATTCATATCCAGTCTCAAGGCATCCGCAACAATGCGCCATTTTCGTTTTCAGCGGAAGGCCGTAAAATCGGCCCGTGCTAGGCCCTGACCCTAACGGTATATATTTAGAATGCGGCAATATCGGTAATGGCACGGCCCAATATCAGCGCATGGACATCGTGCGCGCCTTCATAGGTATTGACCGTTTTCAGGTTCAGCATGTGGCGCATGACCTGATATTCTTTTGAGACATAATCGCCGGCAAGTTTGTTCCGGTTTTCCGGTCAGTTTGGACTAAAATTTTTCGCACTTCTATGTTTTCCGGACTGCCGCCACAATGGACTAAAAAACAAAATAACTAATTGAGTTAATTTAACTTATCTAACCCCTTGAAAAATTTTTTCATGTCCCCAATTCGGATTTGCGGGCCGGGCCCCTCTGGCGTTGGTGCATAGCACCACGTGATGTCGGACCGCATCGGTGAAGTTCCGGTGTATTGGCCTGGTGTAATAGCTGCAACGCACAGATTTCTTCTCCGATGATATCGTTTAGTGGCACGATTCAGCCTTTCTTGGCGTTCGGATCGCTGCCGCAAAAATGCATTTACGCTTGATAAAAGCGCAAGAGGAGAATTTTTATGAAAAGTTTTACAATCCGCTGCGCCGCAGCAACAGCCTTGCTTCCGCTTGCGGCGTTCGTAAGTCCGGCAGTGGCTCATGATCACGGCTCTAAAGCTACTGCCATCTATGCACCAATCACAGAATCTGAAGTCAAGGCCGCGCAAAAGGCCTGGTGTGGCGCCCTCGTCGCTATTGCAACCGAATTTGATACCAAAGGCCAAAGTGCCGCGAAGACCTTGGCCGGTCAGGTTCTGGATAGTGCTTATGGATATGCGATGGGTCCAGTATTGTTTAAACCGACCCTTACAGTTGTACCCCAAACATTTCGTACCACCCGTGACGGCGCGCTTGCCTACTTCGTTGGCGGTGACCCTGCCTATTCAAAGGACACTGGCTTTGCCTTAAAGGGTTGGCGCCAGTGTGAACCTGAAAATGCGGGAATAGTAATCACCGGAAACTCGGCAATTTCGATGGGCAATGTGTCCATGTGGGATAGCAAGGGAGCCATGACCAAGGTTGACAAGACCTGGGGCTATGTCCGTGGCGCAGACGGTAACTTGAAGATCGTTCTCCACCACTCGTCCCTTCCCTATACGACGAAATAAAAAGCGGATGGTTTGGCTGATGTTGCCTGCGGGCGACATCAGCCAACTCCTTAATTCATCTCAAAATATTTTTATTTGCCAGCGTCTCGGCGAACCTTTTCTTACGCCGCAGTTTTCGATTGAAACAATTTGTTGCGTAACGCCGCACAAAGTGCAGGGGCAGGGCCAATTGCCGGTACAAAGCTCGTTAAAAATGCCGTGATTTTTCCGGCTACCGTTACTTTGAAATATAATCTTGAAACCGGCGCGGGCTTTAAACCCTATATTGGTGCAGGCCCGTCCTATTTCTTTATCTTTGGCGAAGATGTCGATACCGGTCCGCGTTGTCCGTGTGGCAATATTTGCCGCGCGGACAACGCAACGGGCGATAACCAAAGCTCGATAATCCATGGCGTTGTGCGCACTCGGAAAGATAACTGCTGCAATCTCTTTTCTTTAAAACGCCGCGATCCCTGTAATGGCGCGGCCTAATATGAGCGCATGGACATCATGCGCGCCTTCATAGGTGTTGACCGTTTCCAGGTTCACCATGTGGCGCATGACCTGATATTCTTCGCTAATGCCGTTGCCGCCATGCATGTCACGCGCAGCGCGGGCAATATCGAGCGCTTTGCCGACATTGTTGCGCTTAACGATAGAAATCATATCAGGCGCAAGCTGGCCTTCGTCCATCAAACGGCCAACGCGCAAGGATGCCTGAAGACCTAAAGCAATATCAGTCATCATATCGGCCAGCTTCTTTTGATATAGCTGGTTCGCGGCAAGCGGTTTACCAAATTGGTGGCGATCCAGACCATATTGTCGCGCGGCGTGCATGCAGAATTCTGCTGCACCCAATGCGCCCCAACTGATGCCGTACCGGGCGCGGTTGAGGCAGCCGAACGGGCCTTTTAATCCTTGCACATCGGGCAGCAACGCGTCTTCGCCGACTTCGACATTGTCCATCATGATCATGCCCGTGGTCGATGCGCGTAAGGACAGCTTGCCCTGAATTTTGGGCGCAGTGAGACCTTTCATGCCCTTTTCCAGCACAAAGCCGCGAATGCCGCCGCCATGCGCTTCGGATTTTGCCCAGATGACAAAGACATCGGCAAACGGCGCGTTGGAAATCCAGGTCTTCGAACCGTTGATGACATATCCGCCATCGACCTTCTTGGCGAAGGTGCGCATTCCGGCGGGATCTGACCCTGCGTCAGGTTCCGTCAGGCCAAAGCAACCGATCAGCGTGCCTGCCGCCAAACCCGGCAGATATTTGCGCCTTTGTTCTTCCGATCCATAAGCATGTATGGGATGCATCACGAGCGACGATTGTACTGACGCCATCGAACGATAGCCGGAATCGACGCGCTCAATCTCACGCGCGATCAATCCGTAAGCGACATAAGATGCACCCGCGCCGCCATATTCTTCCGGTATGGTCGCGCCAAGCAAGCCTGTCTGTCCCATCAACGGGAACAATTCAGGGGCATCGCATTCGGTCCGATAGGCGTCGATGACGCGCGGCTGTAATTCGCTTTGCGCAAAGGCGCGCGCGCTGTCGCGGATCATGCGCTCGTCTGCGGTCAGTTGGTCCTCTAGACGAAAAGGGTCAGACCAATCGAATGCTGCCAACTCGGCCATTATTATCTCCCTCGGGAAGGCCTGCTGAATAGCGGCCTGTATCTTATTTGCCTTTATAAGCGTGCGGGCAAGACAGCAACCCTTGCCATCAACTCTGCGCCTTGCCATGCATCATAAGAACGCAGAGCATAGATTGGGGATATGAATGACACGCGCAGCCGAAACAAAAAGGCTTCTCGAAACGCTGGGCTGCGTTGTTGATGGCGGTGATCTTGCTGTGCACAGCCCGATTGATGGCAGTCGCATCGGAGCAGTGGCGACCGCAACGATGGACGAGATTGATGATGTCCTTGCGCAATCGCGGGCCGCGTTTCTAAGCTGGCGCAACGTGCCTGCGCCGCGGCGTGGGGAGCTTGTTCGCTTGTTTGGCAATGCATTGCGTGCACAAAAAAATGAACTTGCCCGCTTGGTCACTCTCGATTGCGGAAAGCCTCTGTCGGAAGGGCTTGGCGAGGTGCAGGAGATGATCGACATTTGCGATTTTGCCGTGGGTCTCTCGCGGCAATTGCATGGACTGACCATCGCCAGCGAACGACCCGGCCACCGGATGATGGAACAATGGCATCCATTGGGACCGGTTCTTGTCATTTCCGCATTTAACTTTCCGGTCGCGGTATGGGCATGGAATGCTGCTTTGGCATTGGTGTGCGGCAATAGCGTCATTTGGAAGCCATCGGAAAAAACGCCGCTGACTGCGGCTGGGGTCCAAGCCATTTTTGAAAAGGCCGTTGCCAATTTTGGTAACGCACCGGCCCATTTGTCACAAGTCGTTCAGGGCGGGCCCGATATAGGGGCAGCGTTGGTTGCCGACCCCCGCGTCGCTTTGATCTCCGCCACAGGCAGCACTGAAATGGGCCGAAAGGTTGGGCAAGTGGCCGCGGCCCGCTTTGCCAAAACCATCCTTGAACTTGGCGGAAATAACGCCGCGATTATCAGCGACAAAGCTGACCTTGGGCTGGCGCTGCGCGGTGTGCTGTTCTCGGCCTTTGGCACAAGCGGGCAACGATGCACCAGCCTGCGCCGCCTTTTTGTGCATGACGCGATCTATGACAGTTTCGTTGGCGCGCTGAAGTCCGCGAGCGGTTCGATGGCGGTGGGTGACCCGCTGGACAGCAACAATCTTGCAGGGCCGCTGATTGACGAGCATGCCTTTGCTGGCATGCAAGCGGCACTGGATGAGGCCCGCGCACTTGGCGGGTACATTAGCGGTGGCGAACGCATCGCGATGCAGGGCGTCTATGTCCGCCCCGCGCTCGTCGAGATGATGGCGCATGATGGCCCTGCGTTAAGGGAAACATTCGCGCCTATTCTTTACATCTTCCGCTATCATGATTTGGCGCACGCCATTGCCCTACAAAACAGCGTCGGCGCAGGATTGTCATCCTCCTTATTTTCTACCGACATGCGGGAATGCGAACAATTTCTGTCAGCCGAAGGAAGCGATTGCGGCATTGCCAATGTTAACATTGGAACGTCAGGTGCAGAAATTGGCGGTGCTTTTGGCGGGGAAAAAGAAACCGGCGGCGGCCGGGAATCTGGTTCGGACGCTTGGAAAGCCTATATGCGCCGGACGACGAACACGATAAATTACTCCGACAATCTGCCCCTTGCGCAGGGGGTCACATTCGACATAGGCTGATCGCCCAGAGGAGAGTGAAATGCGGGTCGAAAAACTGCCGCCGGTGAAAGCAACGCTGCAACCGAGCAACCACCCTTATCTCAACGGGGCATGGACGCCGCAGCATGAGGAAGTTACCGCGACCGATCTTGATGTGATTGAGGGCCGGATTCCGGACGACATCGATGGTGTCTATTTGCGCAACACCGAAAATCAGTTGCATCAACCGCTTGGACGCTATCACCCGTTTGACGGCGATGGCATGATCCACCAGATCGATTTTTCCTGCGGTAAAGCCAGCTATCGCAACCGCTTCGTTCGCACCCGTTGCTTTCAGGCCGAGCAGGATGCTGGCGGATCGTTATGGGGCGGGTTGATGGATAAAACGGGCGTATCCAAACGCCCTGGCTTTGGCGCGCATGGGAGCCTGAAAGATTCCTCCAGCACGGACATCATCGTGCATAACGGCAAAGCAGTGTCTACTTTCTACCAATGCGGGGAGGGTTATGTTCTTGATCCCGAAACATTGGAGCAAGAGGGTGTGGCGCCTTGGGTGCCGCTTGATGGTATTTCTGCGCATCCCAAGGTGGATGAGCGCACCGGCGAATTGTTGTTCTTCAACTATTCGAAACATCCGCCCTATATGCATTATGGCGTTGTTGATGGCAGTGGAAAGCTGGCGCATTATGTGCCCGTCCCGTTGCCGGGGCCGCGCCTGCCGCATGACATGATGTTCACGCAAAACTGGTCAATATTGTGCGACTTCCCGTTGTTTTGGGACGAAGAATTGCTGAAACGTGATGTCCATGTGACCCGGCTGCACGAGGGGCTACCATCGCGTTTCGCGCTCATCCCGCGTTATGGGCAGCCAGAGGATATTCGCTGGTTTGAGGCGGATCCGACTTTCGTCCTGCATTTCATTAATGCCTATGAAGACGGCGACGAAGTCATTCTCGATGGCTATTTCGAAGAAGACCCCTATCCGCCGCCCATCGAAAATGCCGACGGCTATGGACATATGATGGCTTATGTTGACGAGCATAGCTTCAAACCAAAGCTGCACCGTTGGCGTTTTAATTTGGTTGATGGCACAACACGCGAAGAGCGTCTCGACAACCGCATTCTTGAATTCGGGATGATGAACCAGCGTTATCTGGGGCAACCTTATCGTTATGCTTATAGCACAACGTCCAAGCCCGGCTGGTTCCTGTTTAACGGTTTTGTGAAGCACGATATGGTCACGGGCGAGTCCTGGACCATAGAGCTTGCGGAAGGGCGCTACGGCAGTGAGGCACCCTTCGCTCCGCGCGTAGGTGCAGTGGACGAAGACGATGGCTATCTCGTGAGCTTTGTAACTGATGAAAATCGCGGGACATCGGAATGTATCTTGATCGACTGCAAACGCTTTGCAGAAGGGCCGGTTTGCCGCATTGCTTTACCGCACAAGATCAGCAGCGGCACACATGCGCATTGGGCGGATCGTTCGGTTCTTTAACGCGAAATTTTTGCTATCCGTTCGGTTGGCATCATGGTTCGCAATTGGCGCGCCCTACAGGAGTCGAACCTGTGGCCTCAAGATTAGAAGTCTCGCGCTCTATCCAGCTGAGCTAAGGGCGCGCGCTAGGTTGCGCAATAACGGCTTTGCGCGTGAACGCAAAGCTGCTTATGTCAATTTATGCAGGACACACCAATTATCTCCCAAAGCGCAAGCGACCTCACTGGCCGCCAATTTCGTTATTATGATTTTGTTATGGCGGCCTTTGTCGCCATTTTGTTGCTTTCTAACATTATAGGTGCAGCCAAGCCTGCGGCGCTCACAATATCAGGCGAGCAATGGATTTTTGGCGCTGGGATATTGTTCTTTCCCTTAGGCTACGTCATTGGCGATGTCCTGACAGAAGTCTATGGCTATGCGCGCGCGCGACGTGTCATCTGGGTTGGCTTTGCGGCTATGCTGTTCATGGCGTTTATGAGCTGGGTTGTTGTGGCTCTGCCGCCTGCGCCCGGTTGGGACGGGCAGGCAGCGTATGAAAGCGTGTTTGGCCAAGTCTGGCGGATCGTTATTGCCTCCATCACCGCGTTTTGGGCGGGCGAGTTTGTAAACAGCTATGTCATGGCACGCATGAAGATTTGGACGGCTGGTAAGCATTTATGGTCGCGCACCATTGGCTCAACGTTTGTTGGGCAAGGCATCGATAGCCTCATTTTTTATCCGCTCGCCTTTTGGGGGGTGTGGAGCAACGAGCAAGTTATAAATGTTATGATCACTAACTGGCTGCTGAAAGTGGGTTGGGAGGTCGTGTTGACGCCGGTCACTTATGGTGTTGTTGGCTGGCTGAAACGCAAAGAAGGGGTCGAAATTTTCGACAAGGGCACGAATTTTTCACCATTTAAAACAAAAGTTTAGAATATCATGCAGGACCGTTTACAGCTTTTGGCCGAGCATTGGGTCAGTTATAAAATTTGGCTGATTGAAACGGTTGGCCTGACTAATGATGCGATGCATGTTCACGGGTCGCTATTGATATTGTGCGTGTCCGCTTTGATATTGCGGCGGCGGCCGGACAGCCTTTGGTGCTGGTTAATTGTCTTTATTGCTGAGTTGTTTAACGAATATGCAGATTTGCGCGGTGCGGCACCCGGCGAGGCAACAATGGATGCAGCCTATCATGATATCTACAACACCATGTTCTGGCCAACGGTGATATTGATATTGGGGCGTTTCTTATTCCCGCGAAAGAAAAAGGAAGTGGCGGGTCTAGCTGCGCCGTCAGGCGATTTGTCGCAGAAGCCCCTCGAACAAGCGACGTCCGTCTGACCCGCCATGCACAGCTTCGGTCATCCGTTCGGGGTGCGGCATCATGCCGAGTACATTGCCGCCTGCGTTTAGCACGCCCGCGATATTCCGAGCTGAGCCATTGACGTTTTCGGTGTAGCGGAAAGCAACACGGCCTTCGCCTTCAAGCCTGTCCAGCGTATCGCTGTCAGCGAAATAATTTCCGTCATGATGCGCCACGGGAATTTGGACCTGTTCACCGGTGGAATAACCTCTTGTAAAAGCAGAGCTATTGTTTTCGACCGTAAGGCCAACTGTGCGGCACACAAAGCGGATCCCGGCATTGCGCATAAGAGCGCCGGGCAAAAGACCAGCTTCTGTTAAAATCTGAAAGCCATTGCATACACCCAGAACGGAGACTCCGCGTTCTGCCGCTTTAATGACCGCCTGCATAACGGGAGAGCGGGCAGCCATGGCACCAGAGCGCAGATAGTCCCCATAAGAGAAGCCGCCGGGAATAGCGATTAAATCAAGCCCATCGGGCAGGTCGCCAGCGCGGTGCCAGACCAAAGTTGTTTCGGCACCTGTAATGTCGCGAATGGCAACAGCCATATCACGGTCGCAATTGGAACCCGGAAACTGGATAACCGCCGCGCGCATCAGGCCTGCTCGATCTCGAAATTTTCAATGACCATATTGGCCAGTAACTTTGTGCACATCGTTTCTAAGTCGGACTTCGACACGCTTGGTTCATGTTCGATTTCGATCAGGCGCCCGGCCCGCACGTCATGAACGCCCGAAAAACCTAAGCCCTCAATGGAGTGATGGATGGCTTTTCCCTGCGGGTCGAGCACACCGTTTTTTAATGTTACAAAAATGCGCGTTTTCATTCGACCCATCCACTTGTCAGTTTCCGTTTCTATAGAAGCCGTCACGTGTGATTCAAGCGTAAGCTAACACCAATCGCATTTTAACACGGCTTCGAAAGTTTGGTCCAAAGAAACAATGTAAAATGCTAATATTTAGCATTAGAAAAAACTATATATACCTAATTGGGACGCAATCCAATTGCGGCACCGCCATGTCATCTGACATAGCCGATTCACATCAAAGTTGAGTGAATAAAATGAAAAAAACGGCACGGGCGGTAGTGATTGGTGGCGGCGTTGTAGGCGTAAGCACTTTGTATCATCTCGCCAAGATGGGGTGGAGCGATGTTGTCTTGCTGGAACGCAAGGAACTGACTTCGGGGTCAACATGGCATGCTGCGGGGCTTCTGCCGCTCTTCAATCTCAGTTATTCTGTGGGTAAGTTACATCAATATTCGGTGGCCTTGTATCCCACTTTGGAATCGGAAACAGGACTGCATGCGGGATTGTCGCAAGTCACAAATATCCGTCTGGCGACAACCAAGGACCGGATGGATGAATATCATTATTATGCTGGTGTTGCGCGCACCATTGGCGTTGATGTCAACTTCCTAACGCCGGATCAGGTTAAAGAAATTTGGCCGCTTGCCAATATGGACGGTGTCATTGGCGCGATTCAGCATCCCGATGATGGGTATATTCAACCTGCCGATCTTACGCAGGCGCTGGCAAAGGGCGCGCGGCAGCGTGGGGCAACGATTTATCGCAACACAACGGTCACCGGTATCACGCAGCAACTTAATGGAGAGTGGCTAGTTTCGACAGATCAGGGTGACATCACTTGCGAGCATGTCATATCCTGCTCAGGTAACTTTGCGCGACAAACCGGAGCGATGGTTGGGTTGGATATCCCTGTCATACCCGTCGAGCACCAATATCTGGTGACCGACCAGCATCCCGCAATCATGGAGCGCAAAAAGGCGGGCCTGCCGGAAATGGGCGTGCTGCGCGAATCTGACGCGAGCTATTATATGCGTGAGGAAGCTGGCGGCCTTTTGCTTGGGCCGTATGAAGTCGGCGCGCCCGCTTGCTATGTCGATGGCCCTGCTGCGAACAGCGAATATGAACTATTTCCGGACGCGCTCGAACGGCTTGAGCCCTACATACTTGCGGCAATGAATCGTGTGCCGGCCTTTGGTGAAGTCGGTATCAAGAAAGTTTATAATGGCGCGATTGCTTATACGCCTGACGGATCGCCGATCATTGGCCCTGCATGGGGCCTCAAAAACTTTTGGCTGAACGAAGGCCACAGCTTTGGGATTACGGCCGCAGGCGGCGCGGGTTGGCAGTTGGCCCACTGGATTGTGGATGGGGAACCGACCATCGACATGATGGGCGTCGATCCACGCCGCTTCGGCGATTATGCTGGTCGAGGCTTTCTTGTTGAGAAGAATGAGGAGGCCTATGCGAAGGTCTTCACGGTGCACTATCCTGATGAGGAGCGCGAAGCGGGACGGGCATTGCGGCGCACGCCATGCTATGACCGGATGAAATCACTTGGCGCGGTGTTTGGTAGCGTGTTTGGCTGGGAACGCCCCAACTGGTTTGCACCCGCTGGCTATACCTTAAGCGAAGCCGATCTCGACAAGCCCGATGTGTTGTTGAATGATAATCATCCCGTTGTGCCCGGCGAACCCGTCCGTGAAAAATGGTCGTTCCGCCGTTCCAATTATTTCGAACATGTCGGCAATGAATGCCTGCATGTGACCAAGCATGTCGGCATTCAGGATATGAGTGCCTTTGCCAAGTGCGAAATATCGGGCCCGGGTGCGGAAAGCTGGCTTGACGAATTATTGACAAACGCGGTGCCTAAAAAGGTTGGGCGGGTAACCTTGTCCTATCTGCTGACGCATAAGGGTGGCGTGCGCAGTGAATTTACCGTCTATAAAGCGGCGCCGCAGCGTTATTATCTTGTCTCGGCCGGGGCATATGAGCGGCATGACCATGATTATCTGAAAAAGGCCATGCCAAAGGATGGATCGGTCAATTTCGAACGGCTGACAACGTCTATGGGTGTCCTAGTGCTTGCTGGGCCGCGGTCACGTGACGTGCTGGCAAAGCTGACGGATGCGGATTTATCAAACGAGGCCTTCCCATGGCTGACGGGTAAGAAAATGAGCATTGGTGTTGCGCAAGTAGACGCGTTGAGGGTCAACTTTATTGGTGAGCTCGGTTGGGAAATTCACCATCCGATTGAAATGCAGAATTATATTTTCGACAGACTGATGGAGGCTGGCGCTGAATTCGACATCAAGCCATTTGGCATTCGCGCGATGACGTCGATGGCGCTAGAGAAAAGCTACAAGCTTATCCCGCGCGAATTGTCCGTTGAATATTCCGCTTATGAAAGCGGCTTGGACCGTTTCATTAGCCTCAAGAAACCATCGTTTTTTGGACGGGAAGCGTTGCTGGCATGGAAAGAAAGTGGCAGCGCCAACCAGTTGGTTACCATGGAAGTGCATGATGTTACCGATGCTGATGCGCGCGGTTCGGAGCCAATTTATCATGGCGAAGACCTTGTTGGTCGCGTGACATCGGGTGGCTATGGCTGGCGCGTCGGTAAGTCGCTTGCACTTGCGATGGTCCGTCCGGATCTGGCAGTGCAGGGCGCGGAATTGGAAATTGTGATTTTGGGCGTTCGGCATAAAGCCACGATCATTGCCGATTCACCCTTTGATCCTGATAACATGGCACTTAGGAGCTAAACCCGTGTCGCACTTCGCACCGATCGCTAATTGGCTTGCCAATGACCGTAATGGCTACACACTTCCCCGTGGTTTGTATGTCAGTGATGAGGCGTTCGCATTCGATACGCAGGTCATGCTCAAATCGGTTTGGTTATATGCCTGCACTGTCGCCCATATAAAAAATCCGGGCGATTATTTTGTTTTCGAATTGGCAGATAACTCGATCATCATCGTGCGTGGGCGCGATAATGAGGTTCGGGCGTTTTGGAACAGTTGTCGGCACCGCGGTGCAAAAATCTGCCTTGAACAAAGAGGGCGTGCGCCACGTTTGATGTGTCCTTATCATCAATGGACCTATGGCCTCGATGGGCAATTACTTGCAGCGCGCAGCATGGCAGAGGACTTTGACAAGGCTGACCATGGTCTTTCACCGGTTGCGCTGGAAAATGTGGGCGGTCTGATTTTTATCTGCTTGAACGATAATCCGCCGCCGATTGATCGCGTAAAGGCAGACATTGTCGATCAGATCGCGATGTATGACCTCGAAAAATTGAAGGTCGTTGTCCAAGACAATTATGTTGAAGACGCCAATTGGAAGCTGGTTATGGAAAATAACCGTGAATGTTACCATTGCGACGTAGGTCATCCCGAATTGATTAGCGTACTAGGAACAACAGGGTTCGGTAAAGACGCTCCTGCCGATGATTATCTGGAGGGGAAGCGTGCAGAATGGCAGTCATTGGGTATTGACCGCGACCTGATAGAATTTCCTGATGGTTGGTGGCATCGCGTCGCGCGTTTGGCATTGGCAAACGGCGCTGTGACGCAATCGATTGACGGCAAGCTTGCCTGCCAGAAACTCATTGGCCCTTTTACACAGCCTGAAACCTCCAGCCTGTCAGTTTGGACACAGCCCAATAGCTGGCATCATTTCTGTTGTGATCATGTTGTGACATTTTCGTTGACGCCCATTGGGCCCGACAAGACAATGCTGCGAACTAGCTGGCTCGTGCATGAAGACGCGGTTGAAGGGGTCGATTATGACCCCGATAATCTGGCAGCATTATGGCGGAAAACCAATCAACAAGACGGGCACTTTTCTGCGATTAATCATCGTGGGATCGCGAATGATGGCTATGTTCAAGGGCCGTATGCGCTGGAGGAAAAGTTGGTTGATGATTTTAAGGCTTTCTATGTGAGCCGTGCGAAAGCGGCGCTGGCGCAGGTGCAATCATGACTCGTTTCAGTGCGTTAAGTCTGTTTACCAAAGCGTTTGGGGGGCATCAAAATTGGCCTGAACAATGGCCGGATGCTGCACCTAAGCCTGCTTATGATGCGATTATCGTCGGCGGTGGCGGCCATGGTCTCGGCGCGGCTTATTATCTTGCCAAGAAATATGGGATTACCAATGTCGCCGTGCTTGAAAAGGGCTGGATTGGTGGCGGCAATACCGGGCGGAATACGACGATCATCCGTTCCAACTATCTGTATGACGAAAGCGCGCATCTTTACGATCACGCCGTGAAATTGTGGGATGGCCTCAGTCAGGAACTCAATTACAATATCATGTATTCCAAGCGCGGCGTCATGATGCTCGCGCACAATGTGCATGACGTGCAAAGCTTGCAACGGCACATTAATGCCAATCGCCTAAACGGTGTTGATAATGAATGGCTGACGCCTGAACAGGCGAAAGCCTATTGTCCGCCATTGAACATATCGCCAGACGCGCGGCACCCGGTCTTGGGGGCGGCGCTGCAACGGCGCGGTGGCACTGCGCGACATGACTCTGTGGCCTGGGGCTATGCACGTGCAGCGGCTGCTTTGGGCGTAGATATCATTCAGAACTGCGCCGTCACGGGTATCCGTCGTGACGCAAATGGCGCGGTAGAAGGTGTGGAAACCACAAGGGGTTATATAGCATCCAAGCGCGTCGGCGTATCGGCGGCAGGTAATACGTCGGTTGTCATGCAAATGGCTGGGCTCGACTTTCCGCTCGAAAGCTACCCACTGCAGGCGCTGGTGTCGGAACCCATCAAACCGACCTTCCCGTGCGTCGTGATGTCGAACACGGTTCACGCCTATATGAGCCAGTCGGACAAGGGCGAGTTGGTGATTGGCGCGGGAACCGACCAATATGTGAGCTATTCGCAACGCGGTGCGTTACATATTGTGGAACATACGCTCGCTGCAATCTGCGAAATATTCCCGATTTACCGTCGAATGCGCATGTTGCGGACATGGGGTGGCATTGTCGATGTGACGCCGGATCGCTCCCCGATATTGGGCAAGACTCCGGTCAAAGGCCTTTACGTCAACTGCGGGTGGGGCACAGGCGGGTTTAAGGCTACGCCGGGTGCAGGGGACTTGCTGGCCTATACCATGGCAAAAGACGAACCGCACAAGATCAACGCGCCTTTCAATCTCGATCGTTTCCGTAACGGGCGATTGATTGACGAAGCCGCAGCAGCAGCGGTGGCGCACTGATATGATCCTGATCCATTGCCCCTATTGTGACGAGAAACGTCCCGAAATTGAATTTGCCAACGCAGGACAGGCGCATATCGCGCGCCCGCTTGACCCGTCAGGGCAAAATGACGCGGAATGGGAAGATTATCTCTTTATCCGTGCCAACCCGCGTGGGCGGCACCATGAACGCTGGCGGCATATCCATGGCTGCGGTCGTTTCTTTAACGCGGTGCGGGATACCGTAACCGATAAATTTGAGACAACATATAAAGCCGGGGAGCCGCGCAGATGAGTGGCTTTCGTCTTGAAACTGGCGGACGTGTTGACCGCAGCCAACCAGTTACATTCAGGTTTGATGGTAAGGCCTATCAAGGCTTTTCGGGTGACACTTTGGCGTCGGCATTGCTCGCCAACGGGGTGATGCTGTTCGGCAGATCTTTTAAATATCACCGCCCGCGTGGCTTGGTTGCAGCGGGGAGCGAAGAGCCCAATGCCCTTATTTCGGTTGATCGCGGGCCAGGCCGTTTCACCCCCAATTTGCGCGCGACAGGGGTTGAAATCCATGATGGGTTAAAGGCGTTCAGCCAAAATCGCTGGCCATCATTGTCGATGGATTTTGGCGCGATCAACGATCGGCTGGGAATGTTTTTTCCGGCAGGTTTTTACAACAAAACTTTCATGTGGCCGCGCTCCTTTTGGGATAGAGTGTATGAGCCGGCTATTCGCAAGATGGCCGGGCTTGGCGATGCGCCCACGGCTGAAGATCCCGATATATATGCATCAACCTACGCCCATTGTGATCTGCTGATTATTGGAGCCGGACCTGCCGGTATCGACGCGGCGCTTGGTGCGATGGATACAAACAAGCGTATTGTTCTAATTGATGAGCAGGATGAATTGGGCGGCGGCGCATTGGCCGACCCTGCATTATGGCCATGGCTGGAGCGTAGCGTTAAAGCATTGGCTGATGCACCCAATGTTACGATCCTTACACGCACGACGGCTTTTGGTTATTATCACGACAATTTCATTGGCGCGGTGCAGCGGCTGACCGACCATCTTCCTGATGTAACGCATGGGTCACGGGAGAAATTGTGGCGCATTAGGGCAGGTGAAGTCGTGCTTGCGCAAGGCGCTATCGAGCGACCACTTGTTTTCGATGGTAACGACACGCCTGGCGTGATGCTCTCGTCCGCAGCAAGGGTCTTTGCCAATCGCTATGGCGTGGCCGTGGGCAAATCTGTGACATTAATGGCA
The DNA here is from genome assembly GCF_003933235.1 of Sphingorhabdus wooponensis. GTDB lineage: Bacteria > Pseudomonadota > Alphaproteobacteria > Sphingomonadales > Sphingomonadaceae > Sphingorhabdus_B > Sphingorhabdus_B wooponensis. The sequence goes on along the minus strand of NZ_RWJI01000002.1, from coordinate 25,795 downwards.
TCGCACGATAGCGGCTGGCATGATGTCTTCACACTGGCCAAAGCCGGTATTGGCATTGCCGCCATTATCGATGTCCGTGAAAGCGTGGACAGCGCGTTAATGCGCGAGGCGGAACGGCTGGGTATCACTTTTTATCTGCACCACGGCGTGGTTGGCGTGAATGGCAGGCATGGTGTAACTTCCGTTGATATATGTAATTATGATGACCAACGGGTGCATCGCGTTGAGACGGATGCGCTCTTGATGGCGGGTGGCTGGACGCCAAGCGTGCATTTATGGTCGCACAGCAAGGGCAGCCTGAAATGGCGCGATGACCTTGGCGCTTATGTCCCAGATGTCCCAAATGAAAATGTCCACTGTGTTGGTGGATGCTCTGGCGACTGGGATTTTGGAAAGGGCACGGTTATCGATGTGTTGCCCACGCCTAAGGACCAAAGCCGCATAAAGGCCTTTGTCGATTACCAGAATGATGTGACAGCAAAGGATATCAAGCTCGCTGTGCGTGAGGGCTTTCGTTCCATCGAACATATCAAGCGGTATACCACCAACGGTATGGCGACTGACCAAGGCAAGACATCAAACCTTAACGGTCTGCAAATCGCTTCGTCTGCCCTAAATAAACCCGTTCCTGATATCGGCCTCACCAGCTTTCGTCCGCCTTACACGCCCCAGACATTTGGGGCATTGGCCGGACATGCCAAGGGCGCGTTGTTCCAACCCACACGGACAACCAATATCGATAGCTGGGCGCAGGCACATGGCGCTGTATTTGAGCTGGTCGCGCAATGGCGACGTGCACGTTACTTTCCCAAAGCGGGTGAGGATATGCATGCGGCGGTCAATCGAGAATGCGTTGCTGTGCGATCGTCGGTTGGTATTTTTGATGCATCGACACTGGGTAAGATCGAAGTCGTTGGCCCAGATGCCGCTGAATTCCTGAACCGCATGTATACTAACCCATGGAAGGCGCTGGAGCCAGGTCGGTGTCGTTATGGTTTGCTGCTAAAGGAAGATGGCTTCATAACCGATGATGGTGTGTCGGCAAGGTTGGCACCAGATCGGTTCCACCTGACCACGACAACCGGCGGCGCGGCACGCGTGTTGAATATGATGGAGGATTATCTCCAGACCGAGTGGCCCGACCTTGACGTTTGGTTGACCAGCACGACCGAGCAATATGCGGTCATCGCCCTGCAAGGCCCCAATGCACGAAAATTGCTTGAACCTTTGGTCGAAGGCATTGACCTATCCGCAGAAGCATTCCCGCATATGGCAATTCGCGAAGGAATGATCTGTGGCATAAAAACGCGCCTGTTCCGCGTAAGCTTTACCGGAGAACTGGGCTTTGAGATCAATGTGCCGACGGCCTATGGCCGCTTTGTCTGGGAACAATTAATGGCGCACGGCGCGCAATATGACATCACCCCTTACGGCACTGAGGCAATGCACGTTTTGCGCGCCGAAAAAGGCTTCATTATTGTGGGACAAGATACTGATGGTACGGTGACGCCGTTTGACGCTGGCCTTGATTGGGCGGTTGGTAAGAAAAAGCCTGACTTTGTTGGCAAAAGATCCATGGCGCGCCCCGATATCGTTGCATCAGGTCGCAAACAATTGGTTGGGCTACTGACCGATGACCCCAATGTCGTTTTGGAGGAAGGCGCGCAGATTGTTGCTGACCCCAAACAACCCATCCCTATGACCATGATTGGCCATGTGACATCTTCTTATTGGAGCGAAACACTTGGCCGTTCGATTGCGATGGCGCTGGTAGCAGGCGGACATGATATGGTGGGCGATACCTTATATATTCCAATGCCAGGCAAGACGCATACTGCCAAAGTCAGCGGCACCGTTTTCTACGACCCGGAAGGAGCACGGCTGCATGTCTGATAACCTTATTCGGCATGAGCCAGTTTCCGATGCGCCCTTTGTAGCAGATGGTGTGCGTATCAGTCTTGCACCGCCGATGCAGCGGCATGCGCTGCGAGCACGCAATGCAGAAGATTTGGAGCGCTTGTTACAGGTCAAGATACCAAGGCAAATCGGCGCGTCCGAAGGTGGCATTATGTGCCTTGGCCCTGATGAATGGCTTTTACGCGCTGACGTTGACGCGCCGATCCCGACAGGGGACGGGCTTCCGGTCGCGATCACAGATGTTAGCGAACGATCCATTTGCCTTGTCATCGAAGGCCCGCGCGCGTCCGAGATTTTAATGGCCGGATGCCCATTGGACCTCAACCAATTTGCCGTTGGTCGGGCAACACGTACCATTTATGAAACGGTCGAAATTATCATCCTGCGTGAGGCAGAGGATCGTTTCCATGTCGAAGTTTGGCGCAGTTTTTCAGAATGGCTTTGGACGGCGATGACAACGGCGGCACGCCATTGACCGAACGGCATCGCACCTTTGGGGGAGGGTTCAATGGCAGATTGGGATAAAGCAATAGATCTGGGAAATTACGGCCAGTCCAATCGTAACTGGGGCGGGATGCACATCAATCCCGCGGTATTCTTGCCAACTGCCTTCATTTCCTTCGCCGTCATTTTATTCAGCCTGATTGCGCCGAAAGCGTCGACGGACCTGTTTGCGGCGTTGCGCAGTGGTGCGGTTTCCCACTTCGACTGGTTCTTTATGACGTCGGGAAACCTGCTTTTGCTCTTCTGCGTTGTTGTTGCGCTGTCGCCGCTGGGCAAAATCCGTTTGGGTGGTAAAGGCGCGAAGCCAGATTATTCGCGGCTTTCGTGGTTTGCGATGTTGTTCGGCGCGGGCATGGGCATCGGCTTGGTTTTCTATGGTGTGGGTGAGCCTGTTACCCATTTCACATCCGCCATGGCGGGCGGTCCTGCCGCACCATTGGGGGGTGCCATCGGCAATCCTGAGGCTGCACGCAGCATAGCGATGGCGGCGACTATCTTTGACTGGGCGCTGCATCCTTGGGCAATTTTCACCGTGACCGGTCTTGCGCTTGCGGTGTTCACCTTTAACTTCAATATGCCGCTATCGATGCGGTCGGCATTCTACCCTGTGTTTGGCAAGGCTGTTTGGGGCCGCACCGGGGATTTTTTGGAGATTTTGGCGGTCCTTGCCACAATCTTTGGACTTGCGACGTCTCTAGGCCTTGGTGCGCAGCAGGCGATGGCAGGGATTGCCTATCTGTATGACGTGCCAAGCTCGTCGCTGACAATCCTCGCGCTCATTTTCGTGATGGCGGGTATTACCTTTCTGTCGATTAGGGGGGGCATTGATCGCGGTATCCGGATTTTGAGTGAAGTGAACATGTGGGTCGCCTTTGCATTATTAATCTTTGTGTTGACCACGGGCTCGACGCTTCAACTGCTTGGCGACCTTGCCAGTAACATCTACAACTATCTCAAACTGCTCCCGTCATTATCCAACCCACTGGGGCGGACGGACACCGGTTTTTACAATGATTGGTCGGTATATTATTGGGCGTGGTGGATGAGCTGGGCCCCCTTTGTTGGCATGTTCATGGCGCGTATTTCATTGGGCCGAACGGTGCGCGAATTTATTGCTGGCGCTATGATTTCGCCAAGCTTGCTCGGCATATTGTGGCTAACCATTTTTGGCGATGCCAGCATTGCGCAAATTGTTGCCGGCAATGGTGCGGATTTGGCCAAAGCATCGCTCGACACGCAATTATTCGTTCTACTGGGCGCTTTGCCTTGGGCGCAATTCACGTCTTTTGTAGCGATTGTACTCATCCTCATCTTTTTCGTAACGGGATGGGATTCTGGTACACTTGTAATCGATACGATGACGGCGGGTGGGCGCACCGATACTTTGCTGAAGCAAAAAACGATATGGTTGGTCGCGGTGGGTGGTATCGGCGTCCTTCTCCTCCTCAACGGGGGGCTCACTTCGCTTCAGGCTGGTGCTATCGCCACGGGACTGCCCTTGGCCTTCATCTTGTTGGGCATGTGCATTGGCACCTTGAGAGGCTTACTGGCATTGCATCGGCATCCGGTTAGCACCTACGATCCGGCAAAGTGATGCAAGCATGCAACGCTGCTGAAGCATAATCTGTTTATGTCGAAAATGCATGGCATTATTACGTAAAGTCTTGAATATCCATTAGCGTAGGTAATGTTAGTCATTGACTATACCTGCGCGCTTGGAGGGGCTGTTGTATGAAATTGCCACAGGAATTCGACCTGCACGCATTGGAAGTGTTCATCATGACCGTGGAGCTAGGCGGCATGTCGCAATGCGCTGCGCATCTGCAGGTCACGCAATCGGCGGTTTCGCAAACGATTGCCCGGCTGGAAACTGGTATTGGCGCGTCCTTATTTGATCGCACGATGCGCCCATTAGGCTTAACGGCAAGCGGAAAATCCTTATTTGCGCGTGGTCACAAGCTGATCGCCCATGCCCGCCTTGCATATGATGAGGTCCGCGAAGGCGCGAATTTGCCTATTTCGAGTGTTACCGTCGCGATGTCGTTCAGCCTTGCCAACGAACTTACCGCGCCGCTTCTTCAGCATCTTGGCGCACGTGCGGATCGATGGAACATTCGGTCTGGCATTTCTATGGAGCATCAAGGCGAGTTTTTGGCGCGGGACATTGACATGTTGGTCACCGGCAGTTTCAGCCTTGAACATCGCGACACTGTGGAGCTGCACCCTGTGTTCGAAGAGAGCTTCATCATGGTTTTCCCGAAAGACTTTCGCGAGCCATTGGACATTAGCGGGGTGCCATCGTCATCCTTGCCGTTCATCCGTTTTTCGCGCCTGACGGGCACAGGCCAGCAAATCGAACGTCAGATTGTCCGGATGAAATTGAAACTGCCGCAGATGGTCGAAGTTGAATCCTCGCATCAGCAATTGGCGCTGGTGGCCGCAGGCATTGGGTGGACCATCACCACGCCGGTGTGCCTGGCAGCGGTGCCGGAGCTGCTGCCGGAGCTACGCGCTGAACCGATGACGCGTGGGCGCTTCTCGCGCGCGGTTCAGGTTGTGGCGCGGATGGATGAACTCGGTGACATTCCGCAGCGCACCGCAACTTTATGCCAGAAGGTCCTGCGCGAAAAAACCTTCCTGCCATTGATTGCGGAATATCCTTGGATGGCCCAACAATTGTCCTGGCCCGCATCGCCGTTCAGCGGCGAGGAGATGATCGCGTGATCCGCAACATCTGGCTTGCAGGCCTTGCCCTGTTTGCGGTGCCGGTACAGGCAGGCGTCCCGAGCATCCCCAGCGTTGATGCGCCAGAACTTGCCGCTTTGGGTCCAAATACAGTTGGTTTCCGTTCCATCCTGCTCACCCATCATAATCAGCCGGATGTCGAAAACGCCAAGGTGGATGGTACCCAAGTGCCGCGTGTTGATCGTAGTTTGCGGGTCGATATCTGGTATCCTGCGTTGCCTACTAAAGGGGCTAAGCCCGTCCTCTATCGCGGAAGCCTGTGGGCGGAACCGCCGTTCCCACCGGTAAGCTTCTCGCAACAGGGCATTGCTGTGGCGGACGCGCAGTCTGCAGGGAACAAGCATCCATTGGTCATCATCAGCCATGGCTACAGCAACAACCCCGCCATGATGACCTGGCTCACCGAAAATTTGGCGTCCAAGGGATATGTCGTTGCCGCTATTCATCACAATGACCCAAACCCCTATGTCGCGTCGCCCAGCACCCGCGCTGCGCCGAATTTCAACCGACCGCGCGACATCATTTTTGTCACAAGCGAACTGCGCACCATTTTGGGCGACCTTGTCGATGCGGCTAATGTGGCGCTGATTGGCTATTCACAAGGCGGCTATGGCGCGCTGACCGCTGGCGGGGCATCGCTGGATCCGGCGGGTCCGAATATGGAACTGGTGGCGGGTGGATCGCTTAAAGCATTTGCGCGCGGCACGCCGCAGGCCGATGCCATAGCGTTAAAAGGCGTAAAGGCCGTGGTGGCATTGGCGCCTGCTGGCGGTGCGCCACGGAGCGCTTGGGGCGCAGAAGGGCTCGCCGCGATCACCGCGCCTTTGCTTTTGATTCACGGCGATAGCGACCCTGTTGTGGAATATAAAAGCGGTGCGCTAGCGGTCTTTAACGGCGCAGTGAACAGTCAGCGCTATCTGCTCACCTACAAACAGGCGGGCCATGCCATTGCGCTTAACCCTGCACCGCCGGAAATGCGCGGAACGGTTTGGGATATCGACTGGTTTGAAGACCCCATCTGGCGGCAGGATAGGATGAACGCCATCAACCTGCATTTCATCACCGCATTTCTGGCCGTCCACCTTCGGAAAGACCACAATAAGTCCGCCTATCTGCATATGGCGGTTGAAGATTCGGATGACGGCACATGGGATGCCCCCGCCGGAACAGCATGGGGCGCCTATAGCCCCGGCGGCGAAGGCGTTACATTATGGAAGGGCTTCCAACGCCGCCATGCACGGGGAATGACGTTGCAGCATCAGGCGGCCGCGAAGTAAGGTTAGGGTTGCGACACCCACCAAAGGACAAATTTTTTAGCCGCGCCGGTGATTGCACAAAAGCGCTGTCGTTACATATGTAGCCATCGGAAGCCCCCGCCTTTACGGTCCTTCAGACGACAACCTGCGCGCCGATGGCAACGATTTGGTTGGACGGAATATTGAAAAACTCGGCTGGATTATAGGCGTTGCGTTGCAGGAATATCAAAATGATGTCCTGCCAGAAGGGCAAACCTTCGTCTTTGGAGGCTTGCAACATGTTGCGACCAACAAAATAGCTCGTCATTATTGCATGTAACGGCGTGTCGTTTTTCGGAATTGCGAATGCCAAATCCGCGGGCACATCGGGGGTGTCCATGAAACCATATCGCAATGTCACTCGGGTGAAGTTCGCGTCTATCTTCTCATAAGTGGCGCGTTCGTCTTGCGGTACATAAGGAACACTCGCGGTGCGCACGGTCAGCACGATATTGCGTTCATGCAGCACCCGATAATGTTTCATATTATGTAGGATAGTTCCGGGAACGCCTTCCGGATTTGCTGTCATATAAACCGCAGTTCCCGCAACACGGGTAATGGCGCTTTTCGATAATGAACGACCGAGTTCGGTGAGCGTCATAGCGCCATCATTTTCTTTCAGATCGATCAAGCGTTTGCCGCGCACCCATATCCAGATGAGCAAGCAGATGAACGCGCCCAATGCCAATGGAACCCAGCCGCCTTCAAACACCCGCAAAATGTTTGCGCCAAAGAAAATGAGGTCAATCGCAAGGAAGGGGGTTATGACCAGCAAGGATTTGCCAAGACTCCAGTGCCAGAGTTTGTGAACCACCACAAAGGCAAGGCATGTGGTGACAACCATCGTACCAGTTACGGCAATACCATAAGCAGACGCCATTGCCGACGAATTGCCAAACTCCAACACCAACACACATACGCCAAATAACAACATCCAGTTGATTGCAGGGATATATATCTGACCGGCGCTTCCTGCGGATGTTTGAACAATCTTCATGCGCGGCAAAAGACCGAGCTGGATGGCTTGCTGCGTCAAGGAATAGGCGCCCGTAATGACCGCCTGGCTGGCAATGATGGTCGCAAGTCCCGTCAATATGATCATGGGAATGCGCAAAGCCTCAGGCGACATCAGGAAAAACCAATCTCTGGTTTCAAGCGCTATGCCCGCGGCCTGGGCCTGTTCTAAAGCGACCATGGCAAATGCGCCTTGCCCGAAATAGTTTAGGCTTAACGCGGGGAACACCAGCAGAAACCAACCCAGACGGATTGGAAGTCGGCCGAAATGTCCCATGTCTGCGGTCAAGGCCTCCGCACCTGTGACGGTCAAAAACACCGACCCCAAAACGATTAATCCAATCATGCCGTTATTGGAGAGAAATGACACTGCATGATGCGGCGACAATGCGCCCAAAATAGCGGGATAGCTTGCTATATGCATGACACCAAGCGCGCCGATGGTCACAAACCAAATAACGCATATCGGGCCGAATAGCTTACTGACCATTGCCGTGCCGCGAAACTGAATGGCGAACAAACCCAACATAATCAGCAGGGTTATGCCGATGATCGTCTTTTGCGAGATGTTGTCGCCGATATTGGGGATGGTTTTGACCCCCTCCACGGCTGAGAGCACAGATAATGCGGGCGTGAGAATGGCATCGCCGTAAAATAAAGCAGCGCCCGCTGCGCCCAGCGCGAGCACCGCACCTTTGCGTCCGCCCATTCCTCGACCTGCAAGTGCAAGCTGGGCCAGCACGCCGCCCTCTCCATCATTGTCCGCGCGCATCAGGAAAATGATATATTTAACGGTAACCACCAAGATCAGCGACCAGAGAGCCAGACTAAGGACCCCAAAAATTGCCGTATCCTGTATTCCACCTAAAGGCGCGCTGTGATGCAGAGCCTCCCGAAATGCGTAGAGCGGACTGGTGCCAATATCGCCGAAAACAACGCCAATCGCGCCAATGGTGAGGGCTGCGACAGAGTGTTTGTGTAAAGATTGGGACTCAACCGAACCCGAATGCGTATCTTGCATTTCCGGAAGCCTTTGTTGTGGTGGGCTTGGAAATACTGTCTTTATGGCGCGGCGCAACACATATTAAAGCTTCGGAATTCAAGGGGTCCTGCCCCTAAGCCGCCAAACTCTCCGCAGCTTCTTTCCAAAAGTGCAGCAGACCCTGACTGAAGCTCAAGGGCACATAGGCCTCGCATGCATCGTCATTGATAACATGCAGACGCACATTAACATGGTCAATGATGCTCGCCGCACTGCAGCCTGCGCTGAATGCGGGGTCTTCTGCGTCGAAGACGCCGCCTTCCATCAGCAAGGTCCGCCAACTGGGGCCTGAAAGGCGTATGCGGACGATCCCGCCGCTTATGGCGGTCACCGCGCCGTCATCGGCCAATATGGCGGACAGTGCCGACACATCGCCTTCAACCAGCCACACCGTGGGTTCAAAGCGGATCAAACGAAGTGCATCGCTGCCACCTGACCGTCCGGTCGCTGGCAGTGCAAAGCCCATCGCTGCTTTAAATCGTTTCGCGACAGAAGCTGCGTTGCCCCAAATCTCAAAGACGTGCAGCGGGGCGGCGGGTAGGGTCGTGATCGTCACTTCAGTCACGGTAACGCTCTCCCGCTGTATCATAAAAATGCGGCGCGACAACGCGGACACGTGCTTTTTGCCCGCGTGTTGGGGACGAGGCGATGAGGACTTCCCCATGACGGCTAAACCCATCGACCAGTTGGCCCAGCGCAACCGACCCGCCCTCGATGATGCGGAAAGCCGCGGCACTGACATGGCCCTGCGGCGATGCCCCTTCGCTGGGGATGAGCATCGACCCTTCTGGAATATCCCCCGCAATCGCCTCCAACCCAACCAACTGGCGCCGCCCGGTTTCGGACAAAGCGGGACGGGCAAGGCCTGATGCGCCAATATATCCACCCGCCTTGTTGAGCATCTTGTCGAGCGCCAGATCATACGGCGTCATGCGCCCATCGACTTCACCGCCGACGACCAAATGGCCCTTTTCAATGCGCAGAAACTCCATCGCCTCCAGCCCGTATAACGCGCCGCCGACTGTCATCACTTGCGTCTCGCACGCGGTCCAGACCGTGGCTGCGTCGCTGGCGGTGACATAGATTTCGAACGCGCGTTCGCCGCTATAGCTGGCGGCCAAGATGATGACCGGAACGCCCGCGATGACCGCCGGAACGGTCGACATGTGGCGTGGTGGCTCTTCACCAATTAACGTGGCGAGCACCGCTTTCGCCGTTGGTCCGGCGATTGCAATGCCGGCATAATGTTCCTGCACATTGACGGCGGACACGCGCAAATGCGGGCACAGATATTGCCTGACATAAGAGATATGCGTCGCCATGCGGTCTGCGCCGCCAGTTGAGCTGGTGAGGAGATAGCGATTCTCGTCCAAGCGCCACACAGTGCCGTCATCAAAGACAAAGCCGTCTTCGCGCAGCATGAAGGTGTAGCGGCCCCGCCCAACGGCGAGTTTGCCAACCGTGGTAGCGCAAATGATTTCCAAGAAAGCCGCCGCATCGGGGCCGCTGACTTCAAATTTGGCCAAGGTGGACACGTCGGTCATCCCGACATTGTTGCGCACGGCCTTTGCCTCACGCAGGGCCGCTTGCGCCAAAGTTTCGTCGCCATTGGGATAAGCGCGGGGGCGGAACCAATAGCCCAAGGGTTGCCAGATCGGATTCTTCGCCGCGTGCAGATCATATAATGCAAGGCGGCGAACATGCGCGCCCGCATCTTTCGCGCCCGCACCCGCAATCAAGCCCATCGTGACGGGCGTGTAGGGCGGACGAAATGTGGTCAAACCGGCTTCGGGAATAGCGACGCCCTGCTTTTCGGCCAAACGCCCCAAAGCAGCCATATTGCTGAGCTTGCCCTGATCGGTGGCCATGCCCAAAGTGGTGTAGCGTTTGAGATGCTCGACCGAACGATAGCCTTCGGCCCAAGCCAGATCGACATCCGCCAGCGTCACGTCATTTTGGAAATCGATGAAGCTTTTCTTCGGTTTTGAAACGGGCACCATTTTGAATATCGGCTGTGGCTCCGCGGCTCCGCCGATGGTCGTCACATTTTGACGCGAACTGGCGGGGATGAAGGCTTGCGCATCTTCATTCCAGTCAAGCGTCCCGCCCGCTTGCATATGCAGGTGCACAACGGGCGTAAACCCGCCGGATACGGCCAGCAGATCGGCATCCCAATCCATCTCCTTGCCATCGACCAGCGCGCTCACGCTTTTTAGACAATGCCGCGCGCCTTTGGTCGAAAGCGGAACGGCATCATTATAGACGCGATGCCCGCTATTTGCTCCCGCTGGTGCTGGACGTGCGTCGAGGATCGCAACAATTTGCGCGCCTGCGTCTTTGAGCGCCTGCGCGGTTTTATAGGCATCGTCATTGTTGGTAGCGATGACGAGGCGCTTGCCGGGAACGACGCCGAAACGCCGGACATAGCTGCGCAAGGCTTGCGACAGCATGATACCGGGCCGGTCATTATGGGCAAAGGCCATGGGCCGCTCAATGCTTCCATTGGCCAAAATCACTTGGCCGGCGCGGACATGCCAGAGACGTTGCGCCACGCCATTAACGGGGATTTGTCCCGGCTCCGATAGGCGCTGGGTCAGGGTGACGAGGTCATGTTCCCAATAGCCCGATGCCGTTGTCCGGGTCAGAATACGCCCACCTGCGGCGCGAATGCGTGCGGCTGTCGCCGATATCCATACGGCGTTCAATTCTTGCGGGTCGCGGATGAGCGAGGCGCCAAGGATGTTATCCTGTTCGACCAAGATAACGCGCTTGCCAGCCTCGGCAGCGTCGACCGCCGCCTGCAAGCCTGCGGGTCCTGCGCCGACAACCAAAACGTCACAAAAGGCGGCACGATGGCTGAACCGATCCGGATCCCCCTGTGTCGGTGCATTGCCAAGGCCGGCTGCTTTGCGGATGAAATATTCATAGAGCATCCACCGTTTGGCGGAGCCGAAAAAGGTTTTGTAGTAAAAGCCCGCGGGCAGCATCGGCGAGGCGAGGCTGAACAATGCGCCCAAATCAAAATTTAGATTGGGCCAACGGTTTTGGCTGCGCGCGACCAAACCTTCATAGACGAACACATCGGTGGCGCGTGTATTGGGCTCGGCCCTGCCGCCTTCGCCGACGGTGACGAGCGCGTTCGGCTCCTCAACGCCTGCAGTCATGATGCCGCGCGGGCGGTGATATTTGAAACTGCGGCCAACAAGGCCAATGCCATTGCGCAACAAGGCCGCCGCCAGCGTGTCACCTTCCTGTGCGGTATAGGCTTTTCCATCAAAGCTGAAGTTGATCATGGCAAAGCCTCCGGCCCGATAGCGCGGCACCCCGAAATCTCATTGGTCACGCGATGGCGGGTCAGGATCATCCATGCCCGGCAGCCATAAGTGTGCCGCCAAATTTCATCATCGACGCCGCGCGGATTACTGCGGGTGAAAAGCTTGGCCATCGCCTCTTGTGATGGTGCATCCAGTGGCACGACGGAATCGACTGTGCGCTCATAGATAAATTCGGACTGCGCCCGTGGGCCGCAATGGGGGCAGGTAAATTGCATCATTAGCGGCTATTCGGCATTGGGCCGCTCCCGGTTTCATCAATGGTTGCGCCGCGTTCAAAGCGGTCGAGCGAGAAGGGCGCATTCAGGTCATGCGGCTTTCCGGTCGCAAGCGTATGGGCATAAGTCCAACCGGATGCGGGCGTCGCCTTAAAGCCGCCATAGCACCATCCGCCATTGAGGAAGAGGTTGCGGACCGGCGTTTCGCCGATGATGGGCGCACCATCAAAGCTCATATCGGTCACACCGCTCCATGTCCGGACCATACGCAGGCGCGACAGAGCAGGGACAAGCGCGAGGCCTTGTGCCACAGCGCCTTCCATCACCATCGGGTGACCACGTTGGGCATAGCTTGGCCAATTATCCGGATCGCCGCCAAAGACGACGCCGCCCTTGTCCGACTGGCTGATATAGCAGTGCAAGGATTGCGACATGATCACGCTGTTGATCATTGGCTTGACGCCTTCGGTCACCATGGCTTGCAGGGTTTGGGATTCAACTGGCAATTTGAGGCCCGCCAAGCCCGCGACATGGCCGCTATGGCCGGCAACGCAAATGCCGACGCGCCCTGCGCCAATGCGTCCGCGAGTTGTTTCCACGCCGACCACGGCATCACCATCGCGCACAAAGCCAGTGACTTCGCATTTTTGAATGATATCGACGCCCAGGCTATCCGCGCCGCGGGCATAGCCCCAAGCGACGGCATCATGCCGCGCGGTGCCGCCCCGGCGCTGTATCAGGCCGCCCTGTATCGGGAAACGCGCATCGCGCGACATATCGAGCAGCGGCTCAAGCTTTGCCACCTGATCCCGGGTCAACAGATCGGCATCAATCCCGTCGCAGCGCATGGCATCACCGCGTTCGGCCAGCTTGACCATATCGGCGTCGCTATGACCAAGGAACATTGCGCCACGCGGGCTGAACATGACGTTGTAATTCAACTCATCGCTCAGGCCGTGCCACAGCTTCAGGCCAAATTCGAAGAGATTATGCAAAGGCTCTAGCCGGTAATTGGACCGCACAATCGTCGTGTTGCGTCCCGTATTTCCGCCACCAATCCAGCCTTTTTCCAGAACGGCAATATTCTTTAGGCCATGCACCTTGGCCAAATAATATGCCGTCGCCAGACCATGACCGCCACCGCCGATGATGATGATATCATAATGCGATTTGGGCTCTGGGTCGCGCCATGCTGGCTGCCAGTGGCGGTGCCCAGTTAGGGCGCCGCGCAACAGGCTGAAGGCTGAATATCGGCTCATGCGATGGGCATCCACCCGCGCTTTTCACGCCAATCCTTTTCAAGCCCGTCAAAGCGCGACAGCTTGAGAAGGTCGATATTGGTAAAGGAGCATGCGCCATCAATTACCAGATCACGGATTGCGTGGCCCGATGCCGGCGACAGGCCAAAGCCGACGCTGGACATGGAGGCGACAACGACATTGTCGGGGCTCGTGAGGCGGTCAATGATGGGGCGGCCATCGGGTGAGTTTTCAATCACGCCCGCCCAGCTGCGGATGACGTTGAGATGCGCGGCCTTGGGCAGCAATTCGGCCAAACGCTTGGCTAGATTGCGGGCCAGCGGCGTCGATGGACGGGCGGCAGGGCCTGTCGCATCCACATCCAGCCATTCATGCGGCCCGCCGCCATAAGCGAGGTTGCCGCGCAACGTCTGGCGCCCATAAATCTTATGCCCGTCAACGCCGCCCAGCGGCATCATGGGGGCCGGTTCGGTAATGATCATTTCCGCGCGTGCGGCTGCTAGAGGGACATCAACGCCCAATTGCGCCATCAGTTGCGGGATTTGCGGTCCAGCCGCGACGACAACGGCATCGCAGCCATAAGTTGCATTGGCGGTCTTCACCGCCGTCACTTTGCCGCCAGCGGTTTCAAAGCCCGTGACGGGGCTGTGCTGAATGATTTTGCCGCCCAGATCTTGCAGTGCCCAAGCATAAGCCTGCACTGTGCGTTGCGGGTTGGCATGGCCGCCAAATTTGTAATGCACGCCGCCAAAGCAATTGTCGCCCGCCAGCGGAACGGCGTCTTGCACTTGCTTGACGTCAAGCACCTCAACTGGGTGGTTAAGACGGGTGTGGCGTTCGGCAATGAAACGATACTGGTCCCACTGACGTTCGGTCATCGCAATGAGGATGCGGCCCTTTTGATGTTCTGTCGGATAGCCGAGCAGTTCATCCATTTGCGGCCACAGCCTTTGTTCTTCATCGAACAAGGGGCTAGAATAATGCGACGCGCCGCCGCCATTGCGTCCGGAGGCTTCCCAGCCGACAATGAACTTGTCGAGCACAGTGACCTTCACACCCGAACGCGCCAGCCACCAGCCTGCGCTAAGACCAGTGACGCCACCGCCGACGATGACTACTTCAGAGCCGCTCATTTATACATCCCCGTGTAGAGCATCTCGCGATGCGCATCCTGATATTCTGTGCCGATATCTTCAACTGGCACCCATTGGGTCGGAATGCCGAACCAGACATCCCACGCCGCATCCATCGCCGCTGGCTCATCCCATTCCGCCAAAATCTTAAGCGGCAGGGGGCGCACAGGCGCGCGGTGTGACGCGAGCGGAATGGTCCCGAAGGGCTTGTCCGATTCAATCGCCAACATCATCGCTACCTGATCGCGGCAGCGACGACCCTGACATACACCCATGCCAGAGCGCGTCAGGCGCTTGATCTGATCCGGGTTGGCTGGGCCATCGTCGAGCAGCGTATCAAGCGAGCGCGCTTGAATCGCTGCAGGACGCGGCAAATAATTGGGCGGCTGAATACCGATTAGGTCCGCCAATGTTACTTCTTCGCATTGGCAGATGATCGTATCGGGCGCATTGACACGCAGCGCCGCGCGCACCCAATCCATCCGATAGGCAACATGGTCAAAACCTGTGTCGGGCAGGCCAGCGCACAGGCCCACCGCCGCAACATTTGCTTCACCCGCAGGAATATAGCCGCCGCGCGCCGCGTTCAGCGCCCTTGGGCCATGCATCGCATCGACCAACTCAATTGAGGGGATAAGGCCAATGGCGACGCATACTGTGTCACAGGCAATATTGGTTCCATCGGTCAAGGTGATGGACTCAATCCCATCAAGCCCGCCTTTGCTTGCCGCGATGCTTTGCCCATAATATGTGGCAATACCCGCTGCCGTAACTTTTGCGAGGAGTGCGGCATCGCCTTGTGGATCATCGCGTACTTCCACCAAAGCGGCAACATCCAGCCCATGTTCCTTCGCCAGAAGCGCGGTTTCGAGCGCAAGGTCATGCGACCCCAAAACGACAATCCGCCGTCCGGAAAAGGCGCCATAGCGGGACAGCAGCATTTGCAAAGCGGCGGCCCCCATCACACCCGGCTGGTTCCAACCCGGAAAGGCAATGGCAAGGTCGCGCGCGCCCGTGGCGAGCACAATCCGGTCAAAGCCGACGATCCAAGACCGTTCTGCATCGGCAAGGCCAACGACTTGTTCTGGCAAGCTCTGCACGCCCGGTCCGTTGCGATACACGCCCCAAGCGGTAGTGCCGAGCAGCAACTCAACGCCAGCTTCCATCGCCTTTTCAAGATCTGGCATGCTCATGAAGATGGCTTCGAGCATCCGGTCGCTATTTTGCGTCGCGGCCGTCATGCGACCCCCGAAATAGAGCGGCGTATCATTGCCCATCAGAGCGCCAGATACGGGATTTTCATCGACCAAAAGCACAGACGCGCCGTTGGCTGCGCCTTCTATGGCAGCGGCAATACCGCTTGGCCCGGCACCAATGACGACAAGGTCATATTTGGCTTCGGGTGCGCTTCGTGTGCCATTGATGGCGCACACATCGGTTCCGGTAAAATTCAGATCCATCAAACTGTTTCCAATGCCTGTTTCAAATCGCCGATCAAATCGTCGACATGTTCCAACCCGACCGATAGGCGCATCGTGCCATCGGTTATTCCGCCTTCCAATCGCTGCTCGCGTGCGACTGCATAATGCGTTGTGCTCGCCGAATGGCAGATCAATGTTTCCGATCCGCCAAGGCTGACTGCAACCTTCATCAGCTTGAGCTGATCCAACATCCGGAATGCTTCCGCTTCACCGCCATGTAGATGGAAAGAAAAGGTCGATCCGGCGGCTTTGCACTGCCGATCATACACAGCGCGTTGCCGTGATCCTTCGGGCAGAAAGCCCAAATAGGTAACGCCAGCGACCTTGGGATGGTCGCGCAAATATTCCGCAACGAGGCGGGCATTGCTCATGGCCCGCTCGGTGCGCACCGAGACCGATTCCAATGACCGGAGCACAAGCCACGCCGTGAAGGGGTCCAAATGATTACCCCATGTTGTCCGCTGGAGCTTGAGTTGCGCAATCAGTTCCTTGCGGCCTGAAATCCCACCCGCCAGCAAGTCGCTATGACCGCCGCAATATTTGGTGAGGGATGTCATGCACAGATCGACATTATGTGCGATCGGACGCTGCGCGAAAGGTCCAAGCAATGTATTGTCGACAACAACAAGCGGACGAAGCCCCTGTTTTGCGCCAATTTCATCGGCGATACGCACCATGAGGTCGAGATCAACAATCGCAGCCGTCGGGTTGGCGGGCGTTTCTGCGATAATCAGCTTTAGCGGGCCCTTTGCCATTGCGGCCTCTGCCGCCGCGCGAACATGATCTTCATCGGTGCCATCCAGATAGCTGGTCACATGCGATCCGAATTGCGGCATCATGACATTGTAAAGATAGTCCACCCCGCCATAAATGGGCCGCCCATGCAGGACGCTGTCGCCTGCCCGAATATACGCCAATGCAATGCTGGAATGCGCAGCCATGCCACTGCAATAGGCCACAGCATCTTCTGCGCCATCAATCGCGGCAAGGCGGGCTTCTAGAAAATCCAGACCGGGATGGCCAAGGCGCGAATAGATATGGTTGGTTTCCCCAACCAATGGTCCGGTGCCGTCGAAATACGCCTCATGCACGTCTTTGGCATGTTGCGCCGATGGATAGACAAAGGTGGAGGTCATGAAGATTGGGGGCTTTGCTGCCCCCATCCCCAATTGCGGATCATATCCGAAGGCTACCGCCAATGTTTCTGGGTGAAAGTCCCCCGACTTCTTATTTTCCATGGGTATCAATATAGACACGCGAAACGTCACAATACCAGTCGGTAAATCTGCGGGCGAGCATCTCCGCATCGGCCGAATAGGGGCCGGGCGTGTAACCCGGGCTGTTGACGCCCTTATGGTTGTTTTCCGCCAGTTCCTTGTCTTGCGAATTGGTCACCGCCCAAAGGGAGATGAGGGCATCAATATCATAATCGACGCCTTCCACCGCATCCTTATGGACATACCATTTGCTGAACACATGCGTTTCCGTTGCGCTGACTGGCATGCAGCTGAACATGAACACATAGTCCGACGTTGCATGAGCAAAAAGATGCGGATCAATGGCCCAGCGCAGCGACCCGATATCGCCGCCATTGGCGGTAATCAGAGGCTTTTTGATGAGCGGCTTGCCATCTTCCGACATGGATGTGCAGCCTTCATTGAGCGCGAAGCGGGCAACCTGCCACCAATGTCCTTCCACTGGCTCATGCGGAAAACCATTGGCGTCCATGGCGGCGCAAAAAGCTTCTGCGCGCGCATCTTCATGCGCATCGAAATGCTTGGACATGCCCACAGGGAATGTCTTTGCTAATTCCGGATGGCCCGTCGCGCAATGATAGCATTCGCGGGCATTTTCCATGACGAGCTTCCAATTCGCATGTTCGACCAGCTTGTCGACATGGGCGAGCTTTAGATTTTCGAAATTGGCAGGGGCCGCATAAGCCGAAAACTTCTCCCGGAAATCATCGATAGGCGGTGGATTGTCCGCAAGGCAGATGAAGATTGCGCCACCGAAACAGGCTATCGCAATGGGTTTCAGGCCATGGGCGCTTTTGTCGAAATCGTCTTCCATGCGGCCTGCCGCAAAGAGTGACCCGTCCAGATCATAGGTCCAGCGATGATAAGGGCAGACCAGCTTTGGCGCGGTGCCATGTCCGGGTTGGCAAACCATGGAGCCACGATGACGGCAGCTATTGTGAAAAGCGCGGATCGTGCCTTCCTTATCGCGCGTGATGACCACAGGCCATTTGCCCACCATCATGGAGATGTAGCTGCCTGCTTTTGGCAATTCACATTCCATGCCGGCCATCAGCCAGCTTTGGCCATAAATTGCCGCCATATCGAAATCGAAGCTTTCCGTTTCGGTGTACAATGCTTGGGGCAAGGTATGCCCTTCACGGCGTTGTTCAAAAAGCGCGCTTATCCGCTGCAAATCCATGTCTCGGCCTTTATACAAATCTCTCTAAAGCTGGAATGGGCCAGATATGGTAACGAATAAAATCGCATTTTCGCATAGCCCTATGTCAAAATGTCGGGCAATAAAGCAGACGTAAAAATGTCCGCATTCGAAAGGCCGATATCATATCCAATCGTAGCACCATTAACCGTCGTTGGTTGCCGTTAAATGCCTTGCGTGCGTTTGAAGCGGTAGGACAGAATCTAAGCTTCACTGGCGGTGCGTCCGCGCTTTCGGTGTCGCAAAGTGCAATGAGCCGTCATGTTGGCGGGCTTGAGGAATTACTGGGCAAGCAATTGTTCGTGCGCGATGCGTCGCGGCTTTCGCTAACGGCGGCTGGCGAAGAATTGTTGCCGGTGGTGAGCAAATGCCTCGACCGGCTTGAGCAAACAATGAATGCCATTCGCGATGACGAAGTGACTGGCCGTTCATTGCGGCTGCATGTGCCGCCGTCGCTGCTGCAACAATTGTTCCTGCCAATGCTGCGCGATTTTCACATTGAACATCCCGATTTGCGCCTGGATGTTTCGAGCGCGCATGTGACCGGTTTGCCATCAACCGATTTCGACATGGCGATTGTGTATGACCGGCCCAATGTCGATGACCGGATTACGGACCTTCTCTGGATGGTGCGGGTCGCGCCATTATGCTCGCCGGCAACCGCGGCTCGCGCGCAAGGCAAGTCATTAGAGGCGTTTTTGAAAAGTGAGGAACTTTTGCACCTCAAACTGGATGGCGAACCGCGCGACCTTTTGTGGACGGCCTATCTCCGGCAAAGCCAGATGACTGTTGCGACGCATGGTGGTCTTGCCTTTGATACCACGATTGCCGTTGCGCAATATGCCATGGCCGCCAATGGTGTCTTTTTGGGCGATATTGATATGTTCGCGCAGGAAATTGCTGATGGGCGGCTGGTGATGCCTTATGATGCGGTTATTGAAGACGGCTATGGCTATTATTTGAAACTGCACGCCGATGATTTGGCTGACCCAGCTATTTCGATGCTCCGAAGCTGGCTTATCAGCCGTTTCGGGGCATTGCGGCAAGCGCCGAGTCCGCGCGTGCCAGGCTGACCAAGCGCAGGCCTGATTTTTGCGCGATGTTGATCGCCAAGTCAGTCGCGGCGGAAATCGTCACGAGCATTGGGCAGTTTGCGAGGATTGTTTTTTGCACGAGCTCAAGGCTGCACCGCGCGGTCAGGACGATAAAGCCGGCTGAGATATCTATATGCGCGTTGGCGAGTGCGCCTATCAACTTGTCGAGCGCATTGTGACGACCGACATCCTCGCGCGTCATCAGAATAGCACCGTCGGGCGCGCAAAAAGCGGCTGCATGTGCAGACCCTGTGATGGCATTCAATGTCTGGTGTGACCGCAATGCCGATAGCGCTGCAAAAATCGCCGCATCGGCGACCGCAATCTGCGCCGTTACAGGCGGCAAAGGGCGCATGACTTCTTCGAGATTGTCCATGCCACACAGGCCGCAGCTGCTTTCCGAGACACGCTGGCGGGCGCGGGCAACCACTTTTTCGGCATTTTCATGCGGCACCTGAATGCGCAATATCCAGCCCAATTCTGACTGATGCGTATCAAGCGCCAGAATATCGTCAGGGTGCGTAATCAGCCCCTCGGATAGGCTGAAACCGACGGCATAGTCCTGAAGATCAATCGGCGTCGCCATCATCACGGCATAACCAATGCCATTATATTCTATAGCAATGGGTGCTTCGGCTATGATGGGCCGGTCTATTATCTCGGTCGAACCCTCATTTGGGGTAAGTACCGCAAAACGGATAGGTTTGGCGCCTTGCTCAACCGCCATTTTGCGCGTCGGCCAGCAAGCGAATGGCGGCCGCCGCAACCGGCGACAGGCCATCCGTCCCATGGGCAAAAATCATCCGTTTCATCCGCGGGTCCCAGAATGTCTGGATATGGTCTGCAACCGCTGCAACGGGCGCAGCGTCGGTTGCCAGATTGGTCGCAATCTGGTTCGCCATGTGGATAAGGCGCTCTTCACTGGTCATTCGGCGGCAATCCCGGTTTCCACCCGGCGCGAGCGGGTCGACAAGGCTTCATATTCTTCCTGCCACTCGGTCGGGCCGTTGGAGGCGCTGATTTGAACCGCTGTGACCTTATATTCGGGGCAATTGGTTGCCCAGTCGCTAAAGTCGGTGGTGACAACATTGGCCTGCGTCACCGCATGGTGGAATGTGGTATAGACAACACCCGGCGCAACGCGGTCGGTGACATTGGCGCGCAATGTGGTTTCGCCCGCGCGGCTCGCCAGCTTCACCCAATCGCCCGATTTGACGCCGCGATCTTCTGCATCCACGGGGTGGATTTCGAGCAAATCTTCAGGATGCCACGCGACATTTTCGGTCCGCCGTGTTTGTGCACCGACATTATATTGCGACAATATCCGGCCGGTGGTCAGCAACAACGGGAAACGTGGGCCGGTTTTCTCATCCGTTGGGACATAATCGGTCACAACAAATTTGCCCTTGCCGCGCACAAAGCCATCAATATGCATGATAGGCGATCCGTCAGGCGCATCGGCGGTCACAGGCCATTGCAGCGAACCCACCTCATCCAACCGCGCAAAGGATACGCCGGCAAAAGTTGGCGTCAGCCGCGCGATTTCGTCCATGATTTCGGACGGGTGACTATAATTCCAGTTCAGCCCCATCGCTTGCGCGAGCTTTTGCGTGACTTCCCAATCTTCCAAGCCGTTCATCGGTGTCATCACCTTGCGTACCGGTTGAATGCGGCGTTCGGCATTGGTGAAGGTGCCGTTCTTTTCCAAAAAGGTCGATCCGGGCAGGAAGATATGGGCGTAATTTGCAGTTTCGTTGAGGAAAAGATCGTGGACGATCACACATTCCATCGCCGCCAGTCCTGCGGACACATGGGCGGTGTTTGGATCGGACTGAAGAATGTCCTCACCCTGGCAATAGAGCGCCTTAAACACGCCATCGACAGCTGCATCGAGCATATTGGGGATGCGTAGACCGGGTTCCGGATCCAGCGTAACGCCCCAGTCATTTTCAAACAAGGACCGTGTGTCGCTGTCGCTGATATGGCGATATCCGGCCAGTTCATGCGGGAAGCTGCCCATGTCGCACGCGCCTTGGACGTTGTTTTGACCGCGAAGCGGGTTTACGCCAACGCCCCTGCGCCCGATATTGCCCGTTGCCATCGCCAAATTCGCGATTGCCATGACGGTTGAGCTGCCCTGCGAATGTTCCGTAACACCCAAGCCATAATAGATCGCACCATTGCCGCCTGTGGCATAAAGCCGCGCTGCTGCGCGCAGCTCTTCGGCATCGACCAACGTAACCGGCTGCAGATTTTCGGGGCTGTTGCGGGCTTGCGAAACGAATTCGGCCCAATGGCTATACTCGTCCCAATCGCAACGTTCGCGGACGAAGGCTTCATTGGCCAAGCCTTCGGTCACGATGACATGCGCCATCGCGGTCAGCACTGCAACATTGGTGCCGGGGCGTAAGGGCAGATGATGCTGCGCCTCAATATGCGGCGAACGCACAATGTCAGTCCGGCGTGGATCGATAACGATAAGCTTCGCGCCGGGGCGGCCATCTTGCCCGCGCAAGCGGCGTTTCATCCGGCTGGCGAAAACGGGGTGGCCATCGGTGGGGTTCGCACCAATGATCAGGATGACATCGCTGTCTTCGACGCTGTCAAAATCCTGCGTTCCGGCGCTGGTGCCAAAGGTGGTTTTGAGGCCATATCCCGTCGGCGAATGGCATACGCGGGCGCAGGTATCGACGTTATTATTGCCAAATCCGGCACGTACAAGCTTTTGCACAAGGAAGGTTTCTTCATTGGTGCAGCGGCTTGAGGTGATGCCGCCAAGCGCATTGCGGCCATATTTTTCGCTAATCCGTTTCAGTTCGGACGCGGTATAGGCAAAGGCCTCGTCCCATTCGACTTCACGCCACGGGTCGCTGATCGATTTACGGATCATGGGCTTCAATATGCGTTCTTGATGCTGGGCATAGCCCCATGCAAAGCGGCCTTTGACGCAGCTATGGCCGCGATTGGCTTTCCCGTCTTTATACGGGACCATCCGTACCAATTGTTCGCCGCGCATTTCGGCGCGGAAAGTGCAGCCGACACCGCAATACGCGCAGGTCGTGACAACGCTGCGTTCGGGTGTACCGACCTCAACCACTTTTTTCTCGACCAAGGTTGCCGTGGGGCAGGCTTGCACACAGGCACCGCAGGAAACGCATTCCGAGCCGAGGAAGTTGTCGCTGGCAAGGCCAGCAGATATTTTGGAATCCCAACCTCTGCCTTCCATGGTGAGCGCAAGGGTACCTTGCACTTCGTCACAGGCGCGGATGCAGCGGGAGCAAGCAATGCATTTGCTCGGATCGAAATCAAAATAGGGGTTGGAGTGATCTTTTTCTTGCCCCAGATGCGTGGATTGCACGTCATAACGGACATCGCGCAGGCCCACGGCGCCTGCCTGATCCTGCAATTCGCAATCCCCATTGGCGGCGCATGTCAGGCAATCGAGCGGATGGTCGGAAATATACAATTCCATCACGCCTTTGCGCAATTTCGCTAGCTGTGGTGTCTGCGTGCGGACAACCATGCCTGGTTCAACCGGCGTTGTGCAGCTTGCAGGCGTGCCCCTGCGGCCATCGATTTCAACGAGACACAGGCGGCATGAGCCATAGCTTTTGACGCTATCCGTCGCACATAATTTGGGGATGGAGGTGCCTTGTTCCGCCGCCGCGCGCATGACGCTGGTGCCAGCAGGCACAGTGACTTCCCGGCCGTCAATGGTCAGCGATACTGCCTCGTTCGATCGACTTTCCGGCGTTCCGAAATCTTTTTGCGGCTGGTACGTCATGTATCTACCTTATACCAATATTTGACTGTTGCGCAGCATATTGCGCTAGTTCCAACGGCGTGTTCAAATTGTGAAAAGCATCTGAAGTTGTGATGGCCTGCGCGCCACTGATTGTAATCCAGCGTCGCATCGAGAGATCGTCTTGATTGTGCAGATGTTTTTCCAAGGCAGGTGCAAGCGCAACGGGCCACACGCCGAAAAGATAATGTCCGTCCATATAGACGGCATGTCCATCGGGCAGATTGCATGGCAGTTTCGGCACAGGCACGACGTCGCAACCTGCGGTCAATACTTCGTCAAAGCCGTTTTGTTGCGCATATAAAAAAGCGGCATTCAGGCCACCCAATGGTCCCATATCGGGAAAGGGGCTGTCTTCCACCCACTCCATTCCGGGCCATGCCCGCCCACAGACAATCAAGGCGTCAACCTGTTCGCGCAATCCATCGGCAACATGGTCGATGAGCGTGCGACCGTGTAACACTGCAGCGGCCTTGTCGCTGCCAAAGCGGGTTGCTTTGCCACCAGCAATGATAGCGCCCAGCCGTCTCACCGGAAATCCTCTGGAAAATGCTTGATTGCGCTCATCACCGGATATGGTGTGAAACCACCCAAAGCGCAGAGCGATCCGAACTTCATAGTTTCGGACAGATCAGCAATCAGCGCTAGGTTCGCCTCGACATTTTTGCCGGCGATTATCTGATCCATCGTTTCGACGCCGCGTGTGCTGCCTAAGCGGCACGGCGTACATTTTCCGCAGCTTTCAACGGCGCAAAATTCCAATGCAAAGCGCGCCATTTGCGCCATGTCGACGGTATCGTCGAAAACAGTGATACCCGCATGGCCAACCAGCGCGTCCGCAGCTGCAAAAGCCTCATAATCGAGCGGGAGATGAAATTGCGCAGGCGGTATGTACGCGCCCAAAGGTCCGCCAACTTGGACACAGCGCGCGGGGCGGCCACTCGCTGTGCCGCCGCCGATATCATTGACCAATTCGCCAAGCGTGATGCCAAAGGCCACTTCAAAAAGGCCGCCATGCTTTACGTTGCCGGCAATCTGGATGGGCATGGTGCCCTTGGACCGGCCTGCGCCGAATGCAGCATAAGCGTCCCCGCCATGCGTCAAAATCCATGGCACAGCGGCGAGCGTCAGCACGTTATTAACGATGGTGGGTTTGCCAAACAGGCCTTCCAATGCGGGCAATGGCGGTTTAGCCCGCACTTCGCCTCTTTTGCCCTCGAGACTGTTCAGAAGCGATGTTTCCTCGCCGCACACATAAGCGCCTGCGCCGACGCGGACTTCGACAACAAATGGCGCAATCAAATGGGCGGCTAGTTTAATCGCGGCTTCCATCTTGGCGATGGCGTGCGGATATTCGGAACGGATATAGACATAGCCCTTGTTTGCCCCGACCGCGAAGCCGGCAATCGCCATACCTTCGATCAGCATGAAGGGGTCGCCCTCCATCACCATACGGTCGGCAAAGGTGGCGCTATCGCCTTCGTCGGCATTGCAGACGATATATTTCTGTTCACCGTCGGCACGCGCGACCGTTTGCCATTTTATGCCTGCCGGAAAACCCGCGCCGCCACGTCCGCGAAGTCCCGATGCCATGACCGTATTGATGGTCGCTTGAGCGCCCATTTCACGGGCTTTTGCAAGGCCAAGCCAACCTTCCGATGCGTAATAATCGTCGAGCGAAAGCGGACGGGTTTTGCCCGCGCGCGAAAAGGTAAGGCGGGTTTGATTGGCGATAAAGGGATGGTCCGCGATACGACCTAGGGATGGCGCTGTGCCGTTCAATATGTCCGCAACCTGATCGGCCGATACCGGACCATAGCCAACGCCATCGATATCCACCAAAGGCTCAAGCCATTGCATGCCCCAGCTTGAAACGCGCTCAACGGCAACGCCCGCTGCAATAAATGCGGCCGCAACTTCGTCGGCCCCGCACGCGATAGCTACCGCATCATCGGATATCCGGACGGTCACATGGCCTCCAATAAGCTTTTGAATTTAGCATCGTCCAAACGTGCATAGACCTTGTCGCCTGCCATTGCCGACGGGCCAACCGCGCATAATCCAAGGCAATAAATGGCCTCCACTTTGACGCGGCTTTGGGTATCGGCGATGGGCATCAACGCCTCGACACCGCGTGCTTTACAGGCTTCGGCGCGGCACAATTTCAAAACGGGGCGGGCCTCCGCTTCTTTACGGAAATCATGATAGAAGCTGACGACACCATATACTTCAGCGCGTGTCAGGTTCAGCGTTTGGGCAATTTCACGCATGGCATCCTCGCTGACATGGCCAAATGCCTTTTGCACGTCGTGCAAGATAGGCAGGAGCGGACCTTCTTTATCCTTATGCTCAGCCAAAATGTCAGCGATGGACGTCATTCAGAATACCACCACGCTGCGGATGCTTTTGCCCGCATGCATTAATTCGAACGCTTTGTTGATCTCTTCGAGGCCCATGACATGGGTGATCATAGGATCAATCTCAATCTTGCCGGTCATATACATG